>NZ_CAWQUW010000034.1:0-324014 GCF_963898195.1 Vibrio sp. L3-7
ACCTATAACAACATGAGGCCGCACCTTAGTCTCAGAATGAAAACTCCAAATGAGGTGCATGAAAAAAGCCAACAGCTGACGCTGTTGACTTATTAGAAATACTGTCAACGTATTTTAGGACGAGACATGATGTTTCTTCTTGAGGTAGATCTAGTTATTAAGCAACCGAAGTTTCTGCTTTTGGTTCTGCTTCAAGCGTCATGTTGGTTTCTACACCATGCATCCATGATACAAGTTTGCCAGCACAAAGAAGCAGTAAGACGCCACTGATTGTCGCTGTAATTGCGATACCACCGAAGATAGACATCGCGCCAAGCTCACCAACGTGAGAGCCCACAAGGCCAGCTACGTAGTTTGCAACGGCATTGAAGCCAAACCATGCACCCATCATTAACGATGCTAGACGAAGCGGAGCTAACTTAGTGACCAACGACAGGCCAATAGGAGATAGACAAAGCTCGCCAAGGGTATGGAAGAAGAAAGCACCGACTAGCCACAGCATTGATGTTTTCACTGTTAGGTCACCACCTTGCTCCATTACCGCGCCCATCATGCACACAAAGCCAAGAGCTAAGAAGAATAATGCCATGGCAAATTTTACTGGAGAATTTGGTTCGCGCTTACCAAGCTTGACCCAAAATGCAGCAATGATTGGTGCAAGAGTAATGATGAAGAATGGGTTCAGAGATTGGAACCACGCAGCAGGAACTTCAAAACCACCAATCATGCGGTCAGTGTATTGCTGAGTGTAGATGTTCATTAAGCCGCCAGCTTGTTCAAAGCCAGCCCAGAAAACAATCACGAAAAGACCCATAACCAGAATAACTTTTAGTCTGTCAAACTCTTCTTTTGTCAGTGGTGCTTTCTCTTTAGATTTGTTCAGTGCCCTTGCTCGCGCTGCAGCTGGTACTGAACCGATGTTACCTAACCAAGATTGAGCCATCGTTATTTGCATAATCAGGCTAATCACCATACCAATACCAGCGGCTAGGAAGCCTGCTTTCCAGCCGAAAGAATCGACGGCAGCACCTGAAATTAAGCCACCCAATAGTGCACCTAAGTTGATACCCATGTAGAAAATGGTGAAAGCGCCGTCACGTCGGTTATCGCCTTCTTGGTAAAGATCGCCAACCATGGTCGAGATGTTTGGTTTAAACATACCGTTACCACTGATAAGCAGAGCTAAACCAAGATACAGTGCATTCACTTGGTCTAAGCCAATGAAACCGTTAGGTAGAGCAAGTGTAAATTGTCCTAGCGCCATTAGTAGGCCACCAATCAGGATCGACTTACGCTGTCCTAGGTAATTATCGGCAATCCAACCACCGATTAATGGTGTGATGTAGACTAAACCCGTATAAATACCGTACAGATCAAGTGCGTCTTTCGTTGACCAACCAAGTCCACCGCTGAGTGTGGTGTCAGTTAAGAATAAAACAAGGATTGCACGCATTGCATAATAGGAGAAACGTTCCCATAGCTCTGTGCTAAAAAGTAGAAATAGGCCTCTAGGGTGGCCAAAGATGTTGTGATTGCTTGGCATAAGTTTTACTAATTTTAGGTATTAAAAGATTTTATAGTTACTTATGTATACAGAGTGGAATAACCATCTGCAATAGGTGTATTTTATGGTCATGATAACTTATTTTGTATAAGTTTATGAAACTGATGACTTTTATTTGTAATGTTACCCTGATAATACGTGCTGCAAACTAATTTTTCAGATTTGAGCTGATCATGGAATGAGCAATTCAAGAGTGAATTTTAATGATTTTGTTATTATGTATTGTCAGGGTGTATTGTTTTGATTTTAAAGGGTATGTCATGAATGATGATCGTTGCATACACTCGTTTACAATAATGCGCCTTTTGATCTGAAAATGATCCCTGTACAATGCTTAACCACTGTTGGTACCTATAACTTTTTGTTGATAAATTGGTCTGCTACGCATTATTTCTTGCTGCAACGATTCATTTTATTAATGGCGATTCAACCAGTTTAGGCATGTGGTAAAATATCTAAAAATATAAAATGGCTAGTAAAATGAAACGTTGGTATTTACTTTACTGTAAGCGTGGTGATCAAAAACGCGCGCAGTTGCACTTAGAAAATCAAGGGGTGGAGTGCTTTTACCCCCAAATAGAAGTCGAAAAAGTGGTTCGAGGGAAAGAGAAGCAGGTCAAAGAGCCGCTATTCCCTTCTTACATCTTTGTTCGTTTTGATTACGAACTGGGCCCTAGCTTTACGACTGTTCGCTCAACTCGTGGTGTTGTGGACTTTATTAAGTTCGGCGCTAGGCCACATGAAGTCCAAGGTGACTTGGTGTATGAGCTTAAAGAGTTTGAGAAATGTTGTAGTAACGAAACCGAAGATTGCTGTATTGAGTTTGAATCAGGGCAGGTAGTAAAAATCAATAGTGGTCAGTTTGCTGGTGTTGAAGCTATTTACCATCAAAAAGATGGTGAAGCTCGCTCTATTATGCTGGTTAAGATGATCAGCCAAGTCGTTCCGATTAGTATTGAGAACGAAGCGCTTCAAGCTCACGCATAAGTGCAGTAATAAAAAGCAATAAAAACAGGCTTAAAAATAAAAAGGCGCATAATGCGCCTTTTTTAGTCTTTAGCATTTATTCAAACGCTATGATTCGATATTTCTTAGTAAGAGTCGTTATGAACTGCTTGTACAGCACGACCTGAAGGGTCTACACAGTTTTTGAATGATTCATCCCATTCAATCGCTTTTGCTGATGAGCACGCAACCGATGGACCGCCAGGTACACATTCCGCCGCTGATTCTAGAGGGAATAGCTCTTCAAAGATTTCGCGGTAAGCGTAACCTTCTTTCGTTGTTGGCGTGTTGTAAGGGAAACGGAACTTAGCAGCTTCCATTTGTTGATCCGTTACTTTTTCTTCAGCTGTCGATTTCAACGTATCAATCCAATCGTAACCAACACCATCTGAGAACTGTTCTTTTTGACGCCAAGCAATTGAATCTGGCAGGTAGTCTTCAAAACACTCACGTAGGATGTGTTTTTCCATCTTACCGTTACCACACATCTTATCTTCAGGGTTCAGACGCATAGCTACATCGATGAACTCTTTATCTAAGAATGGTACACGGCCTTCGACGCCCCATGCTGCCAATGATTTGTTTGCACGAGCACAATCGAACATGCTTAGAGCAAGAAGTTTACGTACTGTCTCTTCGTGGAACTCTTTTGCGTTTGGCGCTTTATGGAAGTACAGGTACCCACCAAAGATTTCATCAGCACCTTCGCCAGACAATACCATTTTGATGCCCATTGCTTTGATTTTACGAGCTAGCAAGTACATCGGTGTTGAAGCGCGGATAGTCGTCACATCATAAGTTTCGATGTGGTAGATAACATCACGGATTGCGTCTAAGCCTTCCTGAATGGTGTAAGTCATCTCGTGGTGCACAGTACCGATCTTATCAGCAACTTCACGAGCCGCGATGAGGTCTGGCGCATTTTCTAGGCCAACGGCGAATGAGTGCAGTTGTGGCCACCAAGCTTCTGATTGCTCATCATCTTCGATACGCATTGCAGCAAAGCGTTTAGCGACCGCTGAAGTAATTGATGAATCAAGACCACCAGATAAAAGCACACCATAAGGTACGTCAGTCATTAGTTGGCGTTTAACCGCCGCTTCAAGCGCTTCAGTCAGCTCTTCTTTACTCGTACTGTTGCCTTGAACTGCTGCATATTCGTTCCAATCACGTATGTAGTAGCGTTGAGGTTCTGCATCTTTTGAAGAGTAGAAGCTGCCTGGAGGAAATTCACTGATTGTTTTACATACAGGAACTAGCGCTTTCATCTCTGAAGCTACGTAGTAGTTTCCGTGGGCATCGTAACCTTGGTAAAGCGGGATGATACCAATGTGGTCACGGCCTACTAGGTATTCGTCTTTCTCTTCGTCGTATAAAACGAATGCGAAAATACCGTTAAGTTCTTCTAAAAGGTCCGCGCCCATCTCTTGGTATAACGCTAGGATGACTTCACAGTCAGAATCTGTCTGAAATTGGTATTTGTCTTCATCTTCATAGCGTGCACGAAGTTCTTTGTGGTTATAAATTTCACCGTTTACTGCAAGAATGTGCTTTTTGTCTTGGCTGTATAATGGTTGTGCACCACTGTTAAGGCCAACGATAGCTAAACGTTCGTGAGCAAGGATTGCTTTTTCACCAGCATAGATACCAGACCAGTCTGGGCCGCGGTGACGAAGCTTTTTAGACATTTCTAAAGCAATAGGGCGAAGTGTTGCGGCATCACTTTTAATGTCGAGAATGCCAAATACTGAACACATAGAACTTCCTTTTAAATAATTTCTAAATCAACTGCATTCAATTTGCCATTCTGGCTAAAAAAAGCAACCAGATGTGAGCAAAAAAATAATATAAAGGGTGTTCTGTTAGAAATTATCTAATTATTAATCTATTTTGGTGATTGATATCTAATTGCAGTTGGGTTTTTATACAAAAGCCTCTCAAAAGTGCCAAAACAAGCAATTTTAAGAGGCTTATGAGAGGGTGTTTAGACTAAATTTTATTGATGTTTGGGTTTAACTGCTCACATACGTGTCGAGCAAAACCACTACCCGCTTCGCTGTAAATGTTAAACGCCGCATCGACGCCGTTTTCTTTTAGTGTTTCTAACTGATCTGTATATTCAGCAATGGCTGCTATTTGACCCTTGAAATTACGTGATTTTAATTGTTCTAAAGCAGTTTGGTTACCTTGATGGTGAGGCATCGCCAAAATAACCAATTTTACGTTTGCTGTATCTAAGATTCTTTCCCAGAAATCTGGGTCAGTTGCATCGCCAGAAATAACGTTTCTTCCAAGGCTTCTATGGTTGTGTGCGGCTTCTTCACGAACTTCGACACCTAAGCTAACCTTGCCATAGCGTGAACGCAATTCATCGTAGGCGCCGGTACCAATACGTCCCATACCAAGAATAAGCACTTGTGCGCGACCAGGATCAATTCGTTTATCACGTTGATGAAGCTTTTCAGCAGCGTGCTCTTTGAGCCACTTACCTGACTGTTGATAAAGCTTATGACCCGCTTTGTTTAAAGGAGCAGCGATTAAGAACGATAACGAAACCGCAATCGCCACCGCCACTAATATATCGCCAGACATCCACCCCATCTTAAAGGCAAGACCGCCGACGATAAGACCAAATTCACTGTAGTTAAACAATGATAGAGAGGCGAGTAGAGAGGTTCGAACACGGAATTTGAAGCGGTTGAGTACCAAGAAGTAAAGTACGCCTTTCACTGGCAGCAACAGCAAGAATAAGATCGCAAGCATAAAGCCTTGAATGGTAGGTTGCTCGGATAATCCAATATTCAAGAAGAAGCAAACAAGGAAAAGCTCTTTGAGGTTAAACAGCGATTTCGACAGCTCTGAAGCTTTTGGGTGACCGGCTAGCAACATACCTAAGATAAGAGCACCTAGATCTGGTTTAACTCCTACAAACTGGAACAAACCTGCACCGACGACCAATGCGAAGAAAATGCCGAACAGCACCAACATTTCGCCGTGACCAACCCAGTCGAGGACTTTGTAGAACAACGGACGACAGAATGGCAAAGCGAACAGTGCGATGGCATACCACTCTGGAATTTTGCCTGTCGATGCCGTTAAGAAGACCACGGCAAAGATATCCTGCATAACCAGAATACCGATCGCTAATGTTCCATAGGTCGCATTCATTTCCCCTTTCTCTTGCAGAGACTTAACTGCGAATACGGTACTAGAGAATGAAAGGGCAAAGCCGAGTAGAACAATCTGTTCTATTGACATGGCTGCCAACGAGGAAATACCTAGGAATTTAAAACCAAACAGGGCGACCGCAAAAAACAGAGTGGATAAAAGGTTGTGGATTGTTGCGCCAGCCCAGATCTCTTTAGAGAGCAGGGTTTTGATATCGAGCTTTAAGCCAATCGTAAATAGAAGCAGGGTGACACCAAGGTCAGCCAGGGTAATGATAGTGTCATTGGTTTCAAAGCCTAGAGCATATAGCCCAAACCCTGCGACCAAAAAGCCAACGAGTGGGGGAAGGTGACACTTTAAAGCAATAAATCCTGCGATAAACGCAGTTGATATTAATATAAGTTCCATAACTTGTTGTTGTAGTTCCCTAGCTTAAAAAAACGGGCCGTGTTTATACAAACACGGCCCGCGGAAAATCAGAATTGTTTTCTTTAGTCTTCGAGTAGCTTTTGAAGTAACACACCGTTGAGCATGGCACGCTTAATCATGGCAAAAGCTCCCATCGTAGGATGTTTATCGATCTGGGATGCTACAATAGGCAGGCCACTATGGAAAGCCGTTAACGACTGATTCTCTACATTGCGCTTAATTGCAGGGAAAACAATCTCTTGTGCCTTAGTAATCTCACCAGCAATGATGACTTTTTGAGGGTTAAATAAGTTAATCGTCATTGCGATAGCTTTACCTAACTGGTTTCCTACTCGAACCAAGCTCTGTTTCGCTAATTCGTCACCATTGATTGCATGGTCACAAACGTCTTGAATCGTAATATGCTCAAGCTCTGTTAAAGAAGACTCGTAGCCTTGTTTAATCAGCTTTTGCACTCGTTCAACGATAGCAGGGTTTGCCGCTACGGTTTCAAGACAACCGAAGTTACCACATTGGCATTGTTCGCCCAGTGGATCTATTTGGATATGACCAATTTCACCCACGTTGCGGTTATGGCCAAGGAAAACTTGTCCATTAACGATAATACCAGCACCGGTACCGCGGTGAACACTGACCAAAATAGAGTCTTGGCTATCTTTACTTGCACCGAAGTAATGCTCAGCAAGCGCCATTCCTCTAACATCATTACCCACAAAACAAGCAACATGGAATGTGTCGCGAATAATGTCGCTTAATGCCAGGTTATCGATATCCGTATTTGGCATGTACTCAACGACGCCTGTCGTAGGGTTCACCAAGCCTGGAAGGGTGACACCAATGGCAATTAATTGGTCGATCTTTGGTTGGTGCTCAGCAATGAAAGCCTTCATGTTATTGACCAAGCCTTGAGTAAGGTCTGATTGGTCCGAATAATTAAGATCTTGCTGTTGGAAAGCCAACTCATGACCGCCTAGGTCATGAAGACTTATTTGAATGTAGTCTCGTCCTAAGCGTACAGCAATAGAATGAAAAGGTTCTACTTCTGTGGTTAGGGAGATAGCGCGTCTACCGCCAGTAGACGCTTGCTGCGCAACCTCTTTAATTAGGCCGCGCTCTAAAAGTTGGCGGGTAATTTTTGTAACACTTGCCGGTGCGAGTTGACTTACATCAGCCACTTGTATACGACTGATAGGCCCTTGCTGGTCTATTAGTCGATATACTGCCGCACTGTTTAGTTGTTTAACTAAGTCTACGTTACCTATTTGTCCGCCATTCATACTTAATTGTGCTCGTATTGTCCGTTAACAACAGTCGCTTTAACGTTAAAATCTCGGTCAAATACAGCGAGGTTTGCAACCATGCCTTTTTTGATTCGACCTAGCTTGCTTTCTACACCGATAGCCGTAGCTGGGTATAGTGTAGCCATGCGAAGAGCTTCGTCTAAAGCGATACCAGCGTGCTCAACTGTATTCTGAACTGCTTCAATCATAGTCAGAGCTGAGCCGCCCAGTGTGCCGTTTTCATCAACACACTTACCATCTCGGTAATATACTTTCTTACCGACAAAAATAAAGTATTCCATGTCAGCACCTGCAGGAGCTGTGGCATCCGTCACTAATACCAACTTTTCTCCCTTGATTTTGTGCGCAATTCGTATGTTTGCGTAATCAACGTGAAAGCCGTCGGCAATGATGCCTGCATAAACTTCTGGGGTGTCGTAAATCGCGCCAACAACGCCAGGCTCACGACCAACCATAGGTGTCATTGCATTGAATAAGTGAGTCGCGAAGGTAATACCTGACTCAAAAGCTTGACGCGCTTCTGCGTAAGTGGCGTTGGTATGGCCGATAGAAACCACTACGCCAGCCTTATGTAGACGTTCGATATGTTCTGGGTCGTTAAGCTCAGGAGCCAATGTCACTTTTGCAACAAGGTCACTGTTCTCACAAATAAGCTCAATCATTTCGCTGTCTGATTTACGAATGTGATCGACGCTATGGATACCTTTTTTTGCAACGTTTAGGTACGGACCCTCTAGGTGTAAACCTAAAGATTGGTTTTGGAATTGGTTGTGGTATTCACGAGCTGCTGTAATAACCGCACGCATATCTTCGTCTGAAGATGTGATTAGCGTTGGTAAGAAGCTCGTGCAGCCAGATTTAAGGTTTGCTTTGTGCATGATCTGCATTGTGTCTGCAGTGATCTCATCGTTTAGCATTACACCGCCACAACCGTTCAGTTGTAGGTCAATGAAACCCGGGCTTAGGTTTGCTCCATCTAGGTCACGGACCTCGATTCCTTCTGGTAATTCAGAGATAGGACAGACTTTTTTGATCAATTCGTTTTCGATTACAACAGCATGATCGGTTAGAACATCACTACCAGTGTAAATTTTACAGTTACTTAGCGCGTACATAGTCAGCTAATCCTTATTTCGTGAGATCTTTTAAATTTTTCGTTACCTAAATGTGGACTTAGTTTGCGAGCATCATTTACGTAACGATTTATCTTTTATGGGCAAACGGCTTCAAAAAGAGAAGCGAGTTTAAGTGTTTGAAAAATATGTGAACAGTTCGTTTTTTATATAAGTATAGGCTAAGTATTACCGATTATTTGTTGGTCTTTTCGACTAAAATAATCGTGTATTAGTCCAATAGTTAGGTTTGAATATTATCTATAAATGTTCATTTTTTTGAATGATAAAATAAGTTTTATGATCTCGCTAGCAAAAACCTCTGGATTTGGTAAAAACTGGTGATTATGATCACAAATGATAAGGTTTTAATTTGCGGAGCAAAATTAATTGAATACACTGAATAGGACTAAATTGAGCGACTAAAATAAGTTTCTCAAATGAATTCTAAAAAATCCTATAGGGGGAAACAACTGGTGAATATTCTAGGATATGCACAGAAGCTTGGTAAGGCGTTAATGCTACCAATCGCAACGCTTCCGATTGCGGCGCTTCTTTTACGTTTAGGTCAAGGCGATCTACTTGATATTCCATTCATGGCAGAAGCTGGTGGTGCTATCTTCGGTAACCTACCACTGCTATTTGGTCTAGGGATCGCGATAGGTCTTTCTAAAGACGGTAACGGCGCAGCGGGTCTTGCTGGTGCAGTTGCTTACTTCGTACTAACAGCGACAGCAACGACAATCAACGCTGACGTTAACATGTCATTCTTCGGCGGTATCTTTGCAGGTATCATCGCGGGTCACTCTTACAACGCTTTCCATGCAACACGCCTTCCTGAGTGGCTGGCTTTCTTCGCGGGTAAACGTTTAGTACCTATAATGGCTGGTCTATTTGCACTTGTTGCAGGTGCTGTGTCTGGTGTGGTTTGGCCTGGTATTCAATCTGGTCTAGATGCATTAGCTCACGCGGTATCAACATCTGGTGCTGTTGGCCAATTCGTTTACGGTACTCTTAACCGTGCACTTATCCCTGTAGGTCTACACCACGTGTTGAACTCATACTTCTGGTTCGGTATGGGTACGTGTCAAGAAATCATCGTTGCTGGTCAAGGCGCATTCGCTAACATCACTCAACTTTGTGTTGACCCTGCATTGGCTAAAACTCTAGTTGTTGGTCAAGAGCATACATTCACATTCGCTAACTCAGTAACTCCAGAAATTACTACTGTTGTTAAAGAAGTGACTGAAACAGTTAAATCTGGCGACCTACACCGTTTCTTCGGTGGCGATAAAGGCGCTGGCGTATTCATGAACGGTTTCTTCCCAGTAATGATGTTCGGTCTACCAGGTGCTGCACTTGCAATGTACCTAGCTGCTCCTGCTGAAAAACGTAGCCAAGTTGGTGGCGCACTGTTCTCTGTTGCATTCTGTTCATTCCTAACAGGTATCACAGAGCCGCTAGAATTCATGTTCGTATTCCTAGCTCCTGCGCTATACGCAATGCACGCTGTATTTACTGGTCTGTCTCTAGTTGTTGCTAACATGTTTGGTACTCTGCACGGTTTCGGTTTCTCTGCTGGTCTTATCGACTTCGTATTGAACTGGGGTCTAGCAACTAAACCATTCACTCTACTATTGATTGGCTTAGCATTCGGTGCTCTATACTTCTTCACTTTCTCTTTCGCAATCCGCGCTTTCAACTTGAAGTCGCCAGGTCGTGAAGATGATGACGAAGCAGTAACGGCTCCTGCTGGCGACGCACCTAAAGGTGATGTTGCACGCCAATACCTAAAAGCACTAGGTGGTCACGAAAACCTGACTTCAATTGATGCTTGTATCACTCGTCTACGTCTAACTCTTAAAGACCGCTCTATCGCTGATGAAGTTGTTCTTAAGAAACTTGGCGCTAAAGGTGTGGTTAAACTAGGTGAGAACAACCTTCAAGTTATTCTAGGCCCTCTTGCTGAAATCGTAGCTGGCGAAATGAAAGCTATCGGTGCAGGTGAAGACCTATCTGATGTAAAACTTCCATAGTAAGGGAAGTACTTATTAAGACGTAACAACAGCTCTTAACTAAGTTTTAGATTGAAAGCCTCCCACACGGGAGGCTTTTTTGTGCTTACCGTTTAAGGTCAGTGAACAAGGTTCGTTCTATTCTTCATCGAATAACATAAATAATCACAATTAACTGATGGTTCTTATTGTGCAAAGGGAAAGAATTGTGGATGATTAGCAACAATGATCTTTCTATCTTTGACTGGCAGTGAAAGCGGCCTTTTCCTTAAAGATGAAAGATAACTTTCTCTGACAATACTAAATACATAGAGGTGCTATAGATGAGTGAAGCTGAGGCTCGTCCATCGAATTTCATTCGCCAAATTATCGATAAAGATTTAGCGGATGGTAC
The DNA here is from genome assembly GCF_963898195.1 of Vibrio sp. L3-7. NCBI lineage: Bacteria > Pseudomonadati > Pseudomonadota > Gammaproteobacteria > Vibrionales > Vibrionaceae > Vibrio > Vibrio sp. L3-7. The sequence continues at coordinate 10,989 of NZ_CAWQUW010000034.1, forward strand.
ACACAGTAGCGTGCATACTCGTTTCCCGCCGGAGCCGAATGGCTACCTGCATATTGGTCACGCTAAATCTATTTGCTTGAACTTTGGTATTGCTCAGGACTACCAGGGACAATGTAATCTTCGTTTCGATGATACAAACCCTGAAAAAGAAGACGTTGAATACGTTGAGTCAATTAAGAATGATGTAAGCTGGTTAGGCTTCGAATGGTCTGGTGATATTTGTTATTCATCAAACTACTTCGATACGCTTTACGCTTATGCTGTGGAATTAATTAATAAAGGCTTAGCGTATGTTGACGAGCTAAGTCCTGAGCAGATCCGTGAATACCGTGGCACGTTAAAAGAGCCAGGTAAAGCGAGCCCGTACCGCGACCGTAGCCCAGAAGAAAACCTAGCGCTGTTTGAAAAAATGCGCGATGGTGGCTTTGAAGAAGGCAAAGTGTGTCTACGTGCTAAGATCGACATGAGCTCTTCATTCATGGTGATGCGCGATCCTGTGATCTACCGTGTTCGTTTTGCTCATCACCATCAGACTGCTGATAAGTGGTGCATTTACCCAATGTACGACTTCACTCATTGTATCTCTGATGCATTGGAAGGTATTACTCACTCGATCTGTACGCTTGAATTCCAAGATAACCGTCGTTTGTACGATTGGGTTCTAGACAACATCACTATTGATTGCCAACCTCGTCAATATGAATTTAGCCGTCTAAATCTTGAATACACAGTAATGTCTAAGCGTAAGCTGAACCAACTTGTGGTTGAAAACCTAGTTCAAGGTTGGGACGACCCGCGTATGCCTACTATTTCTGGTTTACGTCGTCGCGGCTTTACTTCTAGCTCAATTCGCGAATTCTGTAAGCGTATTGGTGTAACGAAGCAAGAGAACATGATTGAGTTCGGTTCACTTGAATCTTGCATTCGTGACGATCTGAACGAAAATGCACCGCGTGCTATGGCTGTTCTGGATCCAGTTAAAGTTGTGATTGAAAACTACGATGCAGACGCAGTAGAAACGCTAACCGTAGCAAACCATCCAAACAAGCCAGAAATGGGGACTCGTGAAGTACCGTTTACACGCGAAGTTTGGATTGAGCGTGATGACTTCCGTGAAGAAGCAAACAAGAAATATAAGCGTTTGGTTCTAGGTAAAGAAGTTCGCCTACGTGGTGCTTACGTAATCAAAGCTGAACGCATTGAGAAAGATGCAGAAGGCAATATTACGACTATCTTCTGTTCTTATGATAACGAAACACTAGGTAAGAACCCTGCAGATGGCCGTAAAGTGAAAGGCGTTATCCATTGGGTATCGGCTGATAAAGCACTGCCTGCTGAGATTCGTTTATACGATCGCCTATTCACAGTGGCAAACCCAGCTGCTGCTGATGACTTCACTGCGACACTTAACCCTGAATCGCTTGTTACGCTAAACGGTTTCGTTGAACCAAGCCTAGTGGACGGTGTGGCTGAGCAAGCGTATCAGTTTGAACGTACTGGTTACTTCTGTGTAGATTCAAAAGACTCTAAATCAGATGCACTAGTATTCAACCGCACGGTTGGTCTACGTGATACTTGGGGTAAAACTGAGGCTTAATAGCTGAAGTGCTTGGCTTGTTAAAAGCAACCCAATAAAAAACCGGCTTTGAGCCGGTTTTTTTGTATCTGAACTTTATCTATATTTATACACATTTGCTTCTGAAACGATTTTATAAGTTAGGATCTTGCTGTGTGACTTCACCTGTTCGTGAGTTGTACCAGAATACATACCCAGCATCATCAGGATCACTGTTGTAATCGATACCAGTAAATATGTAGTAACACACGGCCAATTTTGTTTGAGGGCTGCCATCTTTGGCTACAAATTGATGATTCTGACGGCGCGTAATAAAATCAAAGGAATCTGATTGATTAGGATCTGTCGTGGCAGTTAAATCAGTACTCATAATAGCGTTCCAAATTGAAACGCATCCTTGGTCGCCTTGGCCTATATTATAGGGTTGACCCATTGGATTACCTTTATCTACACCTAAAGGATAGCCAACATCATTGATGTCGAGTTGTGGATCACCATTAATATCTTCACCAAAGCCAGGCAGATCGTTCATTTCTGAATTCCCACCACCACTGACTAACCATTTACTATGAGCAAATGTTATTGCACTTTGGAATTGAGATTGGGCGCCTTCAAATAGAGCTATTCGGCTGTCATTCTGGATGTTCAAAAATCGGGGGAGGGCAACAACAGCAAGTACAGCAATAATCACAATCACGACTAGCAGCTCTATTAGGGTAAAAGCGTTTATTGTCTGTATCTTTCTGTTTGGGTAACTCATAGAGCCTCACATAAAAAACGCCGGCCTAAGCCAGCGTTCTGTGTTACTTCTTCGCTTTATGTGCGTCTGGGTTGCCTTTGCAATCCCCAGTGATGCTTTTTCCGTACAAGTATAAACTGTGGTTTGTCAGTTTCACGTTGTAACGTTCCGCGATTTCGTTCTGTCTTTCTTCGATAAGGTCATCAGAGAATTCAATAACTTCACCACAGTCTAGGCAGACAAGATGGTCATGGTGGTGCTGAGTTGAAAGTTCAAATACAGATTTACCGCCTTCAAAGTGGTGACGAGTAACAATGCCAGCGTCATCGAATTGGTTAAGCACTCGATAAACGGTCGCAAGACCAATTTCTTCACCTAAGTCGATCAGCTTCTTATATAAATCTTCAGCACTAATATGTTGGCAGTCTGGCTGTTGTAATACTTCTAAAATTTTGAGCCGTGGAAGGGTCACTTTAAGACCAGCATCTTTTAGCGCTTGATTATTGTCTGACATATACTTTCCTGTTGATGATCTGCCGCAATTAACAGAATTCAATATTAATACCATTATAGTTTAGTCAGGCATAACAATAAACCACGAACTTCAAAGGGTTACTCACCGACATCACAATCTGTTTTGTAAAATGGAGGTATCTCACTTATAGTAGAGGTACGACCAGTCAAGGTGGTGGTGTTTCTGATATGAACATGGAATGTTGTTATGAATAAGCAACTCGCAAAAATCTATAAACCGAACATTGTAAAATTCGCTCTCAATATTTGGCCTCCTTTCTGGGGAGCCGGTATTAGAATTGCCCATATTAGCGCTGATTTTAGGGTCGTTAAAACGATACTGAAACTACGTTGGTGGAACAAAAATGCCAATCGTACTCAATATGGTGGCAGCATATTTTCCCTAACTGACCCTGTTTATTCTCTGATGCTCATGGGGATCTTAGGTGAGAGGTATTATGTTTGGGATAAAGAAGCGAGTATTAATTTTATTAAACCGGGTCAGTCTGATTTGTATGCGGATTTTGAAATAAGTCAGGGGCAGCTTGATGAAATCTATCGTCAGACACAGCTTGGTGAAAAGTGTTTCCCAGAATTTATTATCCACGTAAAAGATAATCAGGGGAATGTGGTGTCAGAAATTCAGCGAACTCTGTATGTTAGAAAGAAGCCACAATTTAGAGATGATGACGAAGTCTTAGAAGCTGAGTGTTGATTGATAAACATTAAATGGCAAAAAACCTCCCATAAGGAGGTTTTTTCATATCTACATAACGGTCATTAATTGTAACAATTAACAATCGCTAGAGAATTAGTCTTCTAGCTCTGCTAGGCACATTTCTTCGTGGATTTGTTTAACCCAGTTAGATACACGCTCATCAGTTAGCTCAGGTTGACGGTCTTCATCGATACATAAACCAACGAATTGGCTGTCATCGCCTTCAACTAAACCTTTCGATGCTTCGAATTCGTAGCTTTCAGTAGATGTGTAACCTAAGATAGTGCCGCCTTTCGCTTCAACGATGTCACGGACAGTACCCATAGCATCACAGAAGTATTCTGCGTAATCTTCTTGGTCGCCACAACCAAAGATAGCAACAAGCTTAGTTGAAAAATCAATAGCTTCTAGCTCAGGGAAAAAGTCGTCCCAATCACATTGTGCTTCGCCGTAGTACCACGTAGGGATACCAAGCAGCAGTAGATCGAAGTTATCGATATCTTCTTTGCTGCTTTTTGCAATGTCTTGAACTTGAACGAGCTGCTTGCCCAATTGCTTTTGAATCATCTTAGCAACAGCTTCAGTGTTACCTGTATCGCTACCAAAGAAGAGACCTACACTTGCCATAGAATCATTACCTTTCATTTTGTCTGTTGTCGGTGTAATAAAGTTCGGAGGAAATCGTTAGATTCCAGTTCCTTCCCAGCTTAGTTGGATTATCCCTTTTGCGATAAAACCTGCGCAGCCAAGGAAAAGTACTAACCATACGATACGACGACCAAATGCAGGAACATTTCCCTGCTTTAGAACGTCTTTAATTGCCATTCCGATTAGAAAGAAAATCGCGGCAAACAGAAGATCTAAACCAACAGATTCAATGATGTTCATGTAGTCGTAAAGCATGGGAACCTTATATACCAAATTTGCTTGGGCGCACTATATCACTGTTGTGAGATAAAGTTAATCTGCTGTGATTACACAGCTCTCATTTATATCGACTAATCAATATATTTAAGCGATGAATTTTCTTATTGCACGGAGCACTTCGGCTGGTTTTTCCGCATGTAACCAGTGTCCAGTATTGGCGATAACATGTGCCTTTGCGTTGGAAAATTGCTGCTGAACAGCGGTTTGGTGTTCAGCGGTGAGGTAATCAGAATCACCTCCCTTTATTAGCAATGTTTTGACCGACGTTTTATCAATCGGTTCCCAACCAATAATCTGCGGGTAGTTGTTTATTAGTGATGCAACGTTGAAACGCCACTCCATGATACCTTGCTCTGTTTTGAACAAAGACTTGGTTAAAAACTGGCGAACCCCGTCGATTTCGATATGTTTGGCGAGAATTTTCAGTGCGTCTGAACGTGATGTCGGTTTTTCTTCAATCACGGCTTGCAGACCGGCGAATACGTTGTCGTGGCGATTTTGAGTGTACGAAACAGGCGCCATATCCAATACAATTAATTTATGTAGTGCAAGATGCTGCGTTAGTGCCATCGCCACCTTACCACCCATAGAGTGACCAATCACGGTGACATTTTTTAACGCAAGGTCATTCAGTAATTGAGCGACATCTTTTGCCATTGCTTGATAGTTATGAATATCACTATGGAACGATTGACCGTGGTTGCGCAGATCGATGCTAAGCACCTGATGATCGGCTTTTAGATCCCTAGCCAGTAAGCCAAGGTTGTCCAGATTACCAAATAATCCATGGATCAAAACAATGGTGTGACCCTCACCTTCTAATTTATAGTTGAGCTGTACTGACATTTTTATCTTATTCATGGTGGGTTTGACGTAGAGTATCCGCGCGGATCTCGCTATAATCCCCCAGAGTTTAAACATTGAGATTGTGAAAAGCGAATGAAAACAATTGAGGTTGATGAGGACCTATACCGTTTTATTGCGGGTCAGACAGAACGTATTGGCGAAAGCGCTTCAGATATTCTGCGCCGCTTGTTACAGGTTGATAGCCAAGGCATGGTTCCGATCGAACAGATCGTTGAGCCAAAAGGTATCGTTGTTAGCAAAGAGGTAGGCTTTACTCCAGAGAAATTCGATGGCGTTAAAGAAATGCGCTCACTACTAATATCAGATGAGTTTGCATCACTAAAGAAAGCCATTGATCGTTTTATGCTTGTGTTATCAACACTGCATAAAATCGACCCTTTAAGCTTTTCAGAAGCAACTCAAGTCAAAGGTCGCAAGCGTGTTTACTTTGCAGACAACGAAGAAACGTTGTTAGCAAACGGTAACACAACGAAGCCTAAAGCTATTCCACAAAGTCCTTTTTGGGTTATTACTAATAATAACACTAGCCGTAAAAGACAGATGGTTGAGCAGCTTATGAGCCGTATGAATTTCCAAGCAGAATTGATAGAAAAAGTAACAGGTTCAATTTAAAGAAATCTGATTTAAACCTCATAATATCCATGGATAAGAAGATATTATGGGGTTTTTTTGTTTTTAAATTTTATATATAAGGATGTCGAAAAATGGCTATGCACCCTCGTGCCGGGCAAAAAGCTCAGCAGGAAGATCTTCATAATATTCCGGCTTTAGTGGCTAACTATTTCTTACAGCAACCGGACGCTAGTAACCCAGACCATAAAGTACTATTCGGTACTTCGGGTCATCGAGGTACAGCAGACAAATCAACCTTCAATGAAAATCATATTCTAGCGATTGCTCAAGCGGTTGCTGAGGTTCGTGCTGATCAGGGTACAACAGGCCCACTTTTCTTAGGTAAAGATACTCACGCTCTCTCTGAGCCTGCGTTTTCTACTGTTATCGAAGTGCTTGTAGCAAACGGTGTTGAAGTTATTATTCAAGAAAAAAATGGCTTTACTCCAACACCTGGTATCTCGCACGCGATTCTTACGCACAACTTGGTTAATGACAAAAAAGCCGATGGCATTGTTATTACTCCTTCACATAACCCGCCACAAGACGGTGGTATCAAATACAACCCGACACACGGCGGTCCTGCTGAAGCTGAACTAACTCAAGCGATTGAAGATCGCGCGAACGTTATTATCGCTGAGCAAATGCAAGGTGTTAAACGCACTCCTATCGCGCAAGCTAAACAGTCTGATTTAGTTAAAGAGGTTGATCTGGTTGCACCTTACATTGCTGATTTAGTTAATGTTGTTGATATGGAAGCGATCCAGAAAGCAAACATCAAGATTGGTGTTGACCCACTGGGTGGTAGCGGTATTGATTACTGGCGTCAAATTGGTAAAGCGTACAATTTAGATCTTACTCTTGTAAGTGAAGCTATCGACCCTTCGTTCCAATTTATGTCTTTAGATAAAGATGGCGTGGTTCGCATGGACTGTTCTTCGCCATATGCGATGGCCGGTTTATTGGCTCTTAAAGACGATTACGAACTCGCGTTTGGTAACGACCCAGATTACGATCGCCACGGCATTGTTACGCCAAAAGGCCTGATGAATCCAAACCACTTCCTAGCGGTTTGTATTGACTACCTATACCGTAACCGTGAAGGTTGGGGCAAAGACGTTGCAGTGGGTAAAACACTAGTATCAAGTGCACTAATCGACCGTGTTGTTGCTGACTTAGGTCGTGAACTTTGCGAAGTACCCGTTGGATTCAAATGGTTCGTTGACGGCTTATACAACGGTCAATTTGGTTTCGGTGGTGAAGAGAGTGCTGGCGCATCTTTCTTACGTAAAGACGGTACGCCTTGGTCAACAGATAAAGATGGCCTAATTCTTTGCCTACTTGCGGCTGAGATCACAGCAGTTACGGGTAAGAACCCACAAGAATACTACGAAGAGCTTGCTGCTAAACACGGTGAATCTAAGTACAACCGTATTCAAGCGGTAGCAAATGGTGCACAAAAAGACGTACTTAAGAAGCTGTCTCCAGAGATGGTTTCTGCTGAGACGCTGGCTGGTGACCCAATTACTGCACGCCTAACGCACGCTCCAGGTAATGGTGCTGCGATTGGTGGACTAAAAGTGACGACTGAAAACGGTTGGTTTGCTGCTCGTCCATCAGGTACAGAAGACATCTACAAGATCTACTGTGAAAGCTTTAAAGGTGAAGAGCACCTAAAAGCAATCGAAGCAGAAGCTCAAGAGATTGTTAATCAAGTATTTGCAGCTGCTGGCTTATAATCGAATACTGATTGATAGCGCCACAAAGTAAATAGTAGAAGGGTTGATGTGAAAACATCAGCCCTTTTTTTATCAGCTTGTGGGTAAAGCGGCTAAGGCTAGGTGGTTGAATTACTGTACAACTGAGTCGATTATCCTAACCGTGTGGCCAACTTTGTGGCATCACAAACCAAAACTGCCCTGATTTGGTTTGTCCATGAACGAAGCGATCACCAAACTCGGTGATAGGTTCACAGGTGAAATCATCAGTGCCAGCGGCCCATTGCTCTTTGGTGAGAGGGTAGAGCACTTCAGTAATTAAATGGGCTTGGTTTTGATAGCACCAAAAGCCGTTTGCTTGGCTTGGGTTGATATCGTACCCCAGACATTCAGTAGGTATGTTCTGTTGTAAGAAAGGGTTGGTATATAAGCGACCCTGCATGAGTAAGTGTTTTGAGTCGACATTGATCTCTGGGTATTGTTCGATAAAAGCTGGTGAAGAGGACATACCTAATTGGTGACTGAGCATGCGGTCTAGTTTCTTATCTAGTTGGTCATGGGAGTTAGGACCAAACCATGTTTGCTCATGGAGCAGGTAAAACTTAATCGCCACTTCCCAATGTTGCAGTTTTTGGCTGCTCTTTTCTTCCAGAATAAAGTCAATTGCACCTAGCGTTCTGCCATCCACATTAATCTGAATCTCATCGTGTTTGATTGAATAATTATCCGAAGCAATGATAACTTGCTCGCAGAGGTGCTGGTAGAGGAAACCTAACCTAGGATTGCCATTGTATGTATGTGAGGAATCGATGGCATTAGGGCTTGAGAAGGCTCTGAGATCAGAAACGGGTGGTTTGATTCCCAGTAACGGTGGCGACTCTATGACCCATTGGTAAAAACGTTGCAGTGTTGTCATCTCTTCCTCATTAACATCAATTATCTGTTCTTCTGAAATAGCTCAATTCTTCATGAACATCGCTCTTTATAAACATAGCTCTGGGTCTTTCGACATTCTATCTGTAAATTGATATAACGACGTTATTATAAAGGTAAGCTGGAAATAAAAATGAATAACTTACAATTAGAAAAGCTACTTAACGACAAACTGCAACCACAGCAGATTAAGGATTATTGTCCGAACGGACTTCAAGTTGAAGGGGCTTTGGAAGTGAAACGCGTGGTTACTGGTGTAACGGCTTCTCAAGCTTTGATTGATAAAGCGGTTGAGCTAAACGCTGATGCTTTGCTAGTGCATCATGGATTCTTTTGGAAAGGTGAATCAGAAGCCATTCGCGGCATGAAAGGCAAACGCATTCGCACACTGATCAAAAATGATATCAACCTTTTGGGCTACCACTTACCTCTTGATATTCATCCAGAACTTGGCAATAACGCAAAACTAGCAGAACTACTCGATATTGAAGTAGAAGGTGGCTTGGAAGGGCACCCGCAGTCTGTGGCTATGTTCGGCACGCTAAAAACACCAATGACAGGCGCCGAGTTTGCAGCGAGAATTGATCAAGTACTGAACCGTAAGCCATTGCACATCGCTCCTGAAAACCAAGACAAACTGATCAATACCGTTGGTTGGTGTACCGGTGGCGGCCAAGATTACATTGAGTTAGCGGCTTCTAAAGGTATTGATGCGTTTATCTCTGGTGAGATCTCAGAGCGCACTACGTACTCAGCCCGTGAGCAAGATATCCATTACTTTGCAGCAGGCCACCATGCAACAGAACGTTATGGTGTGAAGGCATTAGGTGAGTGGTTAGCGAAAGAGCACGGCTTAGACGTAGAATTTATTGATATCGATAATCCAGTATAGCCACACCAAGAGATGATGATATCTCTGGATATTTGTACCTCTATTGAAGTGATACGAAATACTGGAAGGCAAAAAAGGGTTGATGTTATACATCAACCCTTTTTGATTTTAATCGATTAGAAAAGTCTAAACTTTACTATTCGCGTTCGTGTAGAGCTTGGAAATCACGTTGTTCTTCACCAGTGTACAACTGACGAGGACGACCGATACGGTTCGTCGGATCGCTGTGCATTTCGTTCCAGTGCGCAATCCAACCGATGGTACGAGACATCGCGAAGATTACCGTGAACATTGATACAGGAATACCAATCGCTTTTAGAATGATACCTGAGTAGAAATCTACGTTCGGGTATAGTTTCTTCGATACAAAGTACTCATCAGAAAGAGCGATGCGCTCAAGTTCCATTGCTACATCAAGTAGTGGATCTTGAATGTTTAGCTCTTTTAATACTTCGTGACACGCTTCACGCATTACCGTTGCACGCGGATCGTAGTTCTTGTAAACACGGTGACCGAAGCCCATTAAACGAAATGGGTCATCTTTGTTTTTAGCTTTTGCTACATATTCTTCAATATTGTCTACGCTACCGATCTCTTCAAGCATCATTAGGCAGGCTTCGTTAGCACCACCGTGAGCAGGACCCCATAACGAAGCGATACCAGCAGCAATACAAGCAAATGGGTTTGCACCCGAAGAACCAGCTAAACGAACTGTTGAGGTTGAAGCATTTTGTTCGTGATCAGCATGTAGTGTAAAGATTTTGTCCATTGCGCGAGCAACAACAGGGTTTACTTCATATTCTTCACATGGGTTTGCATACATCATGTGCAGGAAGTTCTCTGCATAGCCTAGGTCATTGCGCGGGTAGATAAACGGTTGACCGATAGAATATTTGTAACACATTGCAGCCAGTGTTGGCATTTTTGAAATTAGGCGATATGCCGCAATTTCACGGTGTGTGTCGTTATTAACATCTAATGAATCATGGTAGAACGCAGCAAGCGCACCTACCACACCACACATAACAGCCATTGGGTGAGCGTCACGACGGAAGCCGTGGAAGAAACTAGCAATTTGCTCATGAACCATGGTGTGACGTGTGACAGTTGTCTTAAATTCTTCGTATTGAGCTCGAGATGGAGCTTCGCCGTATAGAAGAATGTAACAAACTTCTAAATAATCAGCGTTATTGGCCAGTTGATCAATTGGATAACCACGGTGTAGAAGAATGCCTTTTCCACCGTCAATATAAGTAATTTGCGATTCACAAGATGCAGTGGCAAGAAAACCAGGATCGAAAGTGAAAAAACCATTAGAACCTAGTGTACGAACGTCGATCACTGGTGTACCAAGTACGCCTTCTGTAATCGGCAGTTCGATTGGCGCATGACCTTCAATGTGAAGGGTAGCTTTCTTATCCGCCATAACAATCTCCTTTGTTTATTATTTTATCCGTCCAGGATGTTTATGTGCCATTTTTTTACTGGTCTTACGTGAGAAAGTCAATTTTTCTGAAGCTTTGTGTGCACTTGTTAGTGTTTTTTACATTAAATTCGTTAAAAATCTGTTCTATGTAGCATTATTTGTTGCATCAATTGTATTAGAATGTTGCCAGTCGTATAGTGGCGCTGAAAAGTTTGGTTAAGACCTTATAAATGCAAGGCTAAGAAGAAATGTGAGGTGTCTTCAATAATCTTGCTGTTAACAATTATTTTACAATTATCTACGGCTCAACCCCTGTTATTTGTTAAGTTAATGTTAAATTTTGAAGGTTTGCAATCAAATTTTGTCCATAACAATACATAAGGTTATTTAATGACCATCATGCTCAATGGAGCTGAGTGAGCGAGCCCGTGAAAGAAAGAAAGACAAGACCTGTTAATTTAGATTTACAGACCATCCACTTTCCTATCACAGCAATAGCTTCCATCCTACACCGTGTGTCTGGGGTGATTACTTTTGTTGCGATTGGAATTTTGCTTTGGTTACTATCCATTTCCCTCTCTTCCCCTGTAGGCTTTATGGAAGCTAGCGACATTGTCGACGGTTTCTTCGTGAAGTTTATTTTGTGGGGCATTTTAACCGCTTTGGCTTACCACATTGCTGGTGGTATTCGTCACCTTCTTATGGACCTTGGTCACTTTGAAGAGCTGGAATCTGGCGCTAAGAGCGCGAAGGTTGCATTCGCAGCAACAGCGGTATTGTCTCTACTGGCGGGGATCTTAGTATGGTAAACAACGTTTCTACTTTTGGTCGTAATGGTGTGCATGATTATCTATTGATTCGTGCAACTGCAATCATTATGACGCTTTACACTATCTACTTAGTGAGCTTCTGTGCTTTCTCAGGTGATATTTCTTACGCATCTTGGACGCAATTCTTTGGTGGTACCTTCACTAAAGTTTTCACCATGTTAGCGCTTACTTCAATTTTGGTTCACGCGTGGATCGGCTTGTGGCAAGTACTAACTGACTACATCAAATGTGCAAAATTGCGCGTTGGTCTTCAAGTCGGTGTTGTTGCGGTTCTTCTAGGATATTTCTTCTCTGGTCTGTTTATTTTGTGGGGTGCGTAAGTGACTATTCCTGTTCGTGAGTTCGATGCTGTAGTAATCGGCGCTGGTGGTGCTGGTATGCGTGCCGCGCTACAAATTTCTGAGCAAGGCCTATCTTGTGCGTTGCTTTCTAAAGTTTTTCCAACTCGTTCTCATACTGTATCTGCGCAAGGTGGTATCACCGTTGCTCTTGGTAATGCGCATGAAGATCACTGGGAACAACACATGTACGATACCGTTAAAGGTTCCGATTACATCGGCGACCAAGATGCTATCGAGTACATGTGCAAAAATGGCCCTGAGTCGGTTATCGAATTGGAAAAAATGGGTCTTCCATTTTCTCGTTTCGATAACGGTAGTATTTACCAACGTCCGTTTGGTGGCCAATCTAAGAATTTTGGTGGTGAGCAAGCGGCTCGTACCGCAGCAGCGGCTGACCGTACTGGTCATGCACTGCTACACACGCTTTACCAACAAAACATCAAGCATAAAACGACCGTATTCTCTGAGTGGTATGCACTAGACCTTGTTAAGAATGAAGACGGTGCCATTTTAGGTACAACCGCACTTTGTATGGAAACGGGTGAAGTATGCTACTTCAAAGCTAAGGCAACGATCTTAGCTACTGGTGGTGCTGGTCGTATTTACGCTTCTACAACTAATGCGCACATCAATACTGGTGACGGTGTTGGTATGGCGATTCGTGCTGGCGTTCCAATGCAAGACATCGAAATGTGGCAGTTCCACCCAACGGGTATTGCTGGCGCTGGTGTTTTAGTAACAGAAGGCTGTCGTGGTGAAGGTGGTTACCTTCTCAATAAAGATGGCGAACGCTTCATGGAGCGTTATGCTCCGAATGCTAAAGACTTAGCTGGTCGTGATGTTGTTGCTCGTTCGATGATGGTTGAGATTCGTGAAGGTCGCGGCTGCGATGGCCCTTGGGGTCCTCACATTAAGCTGAAACTGGATCACTTAGGTAAAGAGACGCTTGAATCTCGTCTACCTGGTGTATGTGAGCTTTCTCGTACATTCGCTCACGTTGATCCTGTTAAAGAACCGATTCCTGTAATTCCTACTTGTCACTACATGATGGGTGGCGTTCCAACACAAGTTTCTGGTCAAGCAATTAAGCAAACTGAAGACGGTTCAGACGTTGAAATTCAAGGTCTATTCGCTTGTGGCGAAATCGCTTCAGTATCAGTACACGGTGCAAACCGTCTTGGTGGCAACTCGTTGCTAGATTTGGTTGTATTCGGTCGTGCGACGGGTCTTCATCTTGGTGAGACTCTGAACAAGCAAGAAGAAGCTAAACCAGCAACTGAAGCAGATATTGAGCGTTCACTAGAGCGATACAATCGTTGGGAAAACAGTACTGACGGTGAAGATCCAGCGGTTATCCGTAAAGACCTTCAGCAATGTATGCAGAACAACTTCTCAGTTTTCCGTGAAGGCCAAGCGATGGCTGACGGCTTAGAAGAGCTGAAAGTGATTCGTGAACGTCTTAAAAATGCACACCTTTCAGACAAGTCTACCGAGTTCAACACCCAACGTATTGAGTGTCTAGAGCTTGAAAACTTGATGGAAACGGCGTTTGCAACGGCAGTTGCTGCAAATTTCCGTACCGAGAGTCGTGGAGCTCACGCTCGCTTTGACTTCCCAGATCGTGATGATGAGCAATGGCTATGTCACTCACTTTACAACCCAGAATCAGAAAGTATGACTAAGCGTGGCGTAAACATGGAACCAATCCATCGTGAAGCGTTCCCGCCGAAAGCACGTACGTACTAAGGAGATATGACTATGAAACTGAATTTCTCTTTATATCGTTACAACCCCGATGTAGACCAGAAACCTTACATGAAAGAGTACATCCTAGAGGTGGAAGAAGGTTCTGACATGATGCTTTTGGATGCGCTTATTCTTTTGAAAGAGCAAGATCCAACGATTTCATTCCGTCGTTCATGCCGTGAAGGTGTATGTGGTTCTGATGGTTTGAACATGAATGGTAAAAACGGATTGGCGTGTATCACGCCTCTGTCTGCACTTTCTGGTCAAGATAAAATCGTAATTCGCCCACTTCCAGGTTTGCCTGTCGTGCGTGATTTAATCGTAGATATGACTCAGTTCTACGATAACTACGAAAAAGTTAAGCCGTTCTTAGTGTCTGATGGCAATTTACCACCGGCTCGCGAAAACCTACAAAGCCCAGATGAGCGTGCTCATTTAGATGGTTTGTATGAATGTATTATGTGTGCATGTTGTACTACTTCGTGCCCATCATTCTGGTGGAATCCAGATAAGTTCATCGGACCAGCAGGCCTACTTGCAGCATACCGTTGGCTAATAGATAGCCGAGATACAGCGACAGACGAACGTCTGTCCGATCTTGATGATGCATTTAGCGTTTTTCGTTGCCATGGCATCATGAACTGTGTAAGTGTTTGTCCTAAGGGATTAAATCCGACGAAAGCGATTGGTCATATTAAGACCATGCTAATCAATCGTTCGGTTTAAGTTATATAAAAATTGCCGCCCTAGAAGTTTTGGGGCGGCCTTTTAATAGCTCGGCATAGACCGCAGCACACGTGAAAACTACTGGTTAAGGGAAAATATGCACAACGGCGTGATGAAGGCATGGCTCGAGTCTTCACACTTGGCTGGCGCCAATGCAACGTACGTAGAAGAACTCTACGAACTGTATCTAAGTGACCCCGACTCGGTAAGTGACGAATGGAGAAGCGTATTTGAAGAATTGCCTGTGCAAGCTTCAGAAACGGTGGAACAACCACACTCTCGCGTTCGTGAATACTTCCGTCGACTCGCTCAAGAAACAAAGCATTACAGTGTCCAAGTTAGTGATCCTGATGTCGATGCGAAACAAGTAAAGGTTCTGCAACTGATTAATGCCTATCGATTCCGAGGGCATCAAGCAGCAAACCTAGACCCTCTAGGTTTATGGGAAAGAGATACAGTCGCTGAACTGGATCCTTCTTTCCACACTCTTACCGAAGATGACCTCAATGAGACATTTAATGTCGGTTCTTATTCTATTGGACAAGAGACGATGGTGCTGCGAGATTTGTATAAATCTCTAAAGCAAACTTATTGTGGGTCTATTGGTGCTGAATACATGCACATGACTAACACAGAGCAAAAACGTTGGATCCAACAACGTTTAGAGTCTGTTTCTGGTCAACCCTCTTTTGATAAAGAAGAAAAGCAAGCTTTCCTAGAAGAGCTAACTGCTGCTGAAGGTCTTGAGCGCTATCTTGGTGCTAAATTCCCAGGCGCAAAACGCTTCTCATTAGAAGGTGGTGATGCTCTTATCCCAATGACGAAAGAAATTATTCGTCATGCTGGCGGACAAGGCATGCGTGAAGTTGTTGTTGGTATGGCTCACCGTGGTCGTCTAAACATGTTGGTCAATGTGCTTGGTAAAAAGCCACAAGACCTGTTTGACGAATTTGCGGGCAAGCACAGCGATGACTCGTGGGGTACTGGTGATGTTAAATATCATCAAGGTTTCTCTGCAGATTTCGCGACACCAGGTGGCAACGTTCACTTAGCACTAGCATTTAACCCATCTCACTTAGAAATCGTAAACCCGGTAGTTATCGGTTCAGTACGTGCTCGCCAAGATCGTCTAGACGATAAAGACGGCAGCCGCGTACTTCCAATTACTATCCACGGTGATTCAGCGATCGCTGGTCAGGGTGTTGTACAAGAGACGTTTAATATGTCTCAAGCTCGCGGTTTCTGTGTTGGTGGTACGGTTCGTATCGTTGTAAATAACCAAGTTGGTTTTACAACATCTAACCCTCGCGATACACGCTCTACGATGTACTGTACTGATATCGCGAAGATGGTTCAGGCTCCGATTTTCCACGTTAACTCTGATGACCCAGAAGCGGTGGCTTTCGTCGCTCGCCTAGCATTAGATTACCGTAATACGTTCAAGCGTGATGTGGTTATTGATTTGGTTTGTTACCGTCGCCATGGTCACAACGAAGCCGATGAGCCCAATGCAACACAGCCTTTGATGTACCAAAAAATCAAGAAGCATCCAACGCCACGTAAGCTTTATGCTGACGTGCTAATGGAACGCGGTGAGTTTGGTATTGATACAGCGACTCAATTAGTTAACGAATATCGTGATGCACTTGATCACGGTGAAGTTGTGGTTAAAGAGTGGCGCCCAATGGCACTTCATTCCGTCGACTGGTCTCCATACCTAGGTCACGAATGGAACATTGAATGGGATAACAAAATCGATATCGAGCGTCTTAAAGAGCTTGGTAGCAAACTTTGCCAATACCCAGACAGCCATAAGTTACAAAGCCGAGTAAATAAACTGTACAACGATCGTACTGCCATGGTGAATGGTGAGAAACAAGTCGATTGGGGTATGGCTGAAACTCTGGCTTATGCAACACTGGTTGATGACGGAAAACGCATTCGTATCTCCGGCCAAGATTCTGGTCGCGGTACTTTCTTCCACCGTCACTCAGTACTGCACAACCAATCAGATGCGAGCACTTACGTTCCTCTTGCGAACATTCATGATAAACAAGGGCCATTCCAAGTGTTTGACTCTGTGTTATCTGAAGAAGCAGTACTAGCGTTTGAGTATGGTTACGCGACAGCAGAGCCAAGCGGTCTAACCCTTTGGGAAGCACAATTTGGTGACTTCGCAAACGGTGCACAAGTTGTTATCGACCAATTTATCTCGTCAGGAGAGCAGAAGTGGGCACGTTTATGTGGTCTAACAATGCTACTTCCTCACGGTTATGAAGGCCAAGGCCCTGAGCACTCTTCTGCTCGTCTTGAGCGTTACCTTCAGTTATGTGCTGAACAAAACATGCAGGTTGTTGTTCCTTCAACACCCGCTCAGGTTTATCACATGATTCGCCGTCAGGTTGTTCGACCAATGCGTCGTCCACTGATCGTAATGTCACCAAAATCATTGCTTCGTCACCCTCTGTGTACTTCTTCAATGGAAGATTTGGCAGAAGGTACGTTCCAACCAGCTATCGCAGAAATTGATGATCTGGCTCCTGAGAACGTTAAACGCGTCGTGTTCTGTTCAGGTAAGGTTTACTTTGACCTGCTTGACCAAAGACGTAAAAACGAGCAAGACGACGTCGCTATTGTACGTATTGAGCAACTTTACCCGTTCCCTTATGAGGACGTGAGAGCTGCTATCGCACAGTACACAAATGTTGTTGATTACGTTTGGTGTCAAGAAGAGCCTCAGAACCAAGGTGCTTGGTACAGCAGCCAGCATAATTTCCGAGCTGCTATTCCTGTGGGAGCTGATATTCAATACGCAGGTCGTCCTGCATCAGCATCACCAGCTGTTGGCTATATGTCGGTACACTTGAAACAACAAAAAGCGTTAGTTGACGACGCTCTGACCCTACTTAAGAACTAGAAGTAAAAGGAAAATACAGACATGACAATTGAAATTCTGGTTCCAGATTTACCTGAATCTGTGGCTGATGCAACAGTTGCTACTTGGCACAAAAAACCTGGCGAAGCGGTTGCACGTGATGAAGTCATTGTAGATATCGAAACTGATAAAGTAGTTCTAGAAGTACCAGCGCCTGAAGCTGGTGTTCTGGAAGCTATCCTTGAAGAAGAGGGTGCTACGGTACTTTCTAAGCAGCTTCTGGCGAAGATCAAGCCTGGTGCTGTCGCTGGCGAACCAACGAAAGATACAACTGAAGACACAGAATCTTCACCGGATAAGCGCCATAAAGCGGCACTGACAGAAGAAAGCAACGATGCACTAAGCCCTGCTGTTCGTCGCTTGCTTGCAGAGCACAACCTACAACCAGCTGACGTTAAAGGCACTGGTGTTGGTGGTCGTATTACTCGTGAAGACATCGACGCGCATCTAGCAGCAGCTAAATCGGCTCCGGCAGCAGCACCTGCACTAGCAGTTGAAGCGCCAGCAGCGGCTCGTAGCCAAAAACGCGTGCCTATGACTCGCCTACGTAAGACAGTTGCAAACCGTCTTCTAGAAGCGAAGAACAGCACAGCAATGCTGACTACTTTCAACGAAGTGAACATGAAACCAATCATGGACCTTCGTAAGCAGTACAAAGACCAATTCGAGAAGCGCCACGATACGCGTCTTGGCTTCATGTCTTTCTACGTGAAAGCGGTAACAGAAGCTCTGAAACGTTTCCCTGAAGTTAACGCTTCAATTGATGGCACAGATATCATTTACCACAACTACTTCGACATCAGCATGGCAGTATCAACGCCACGTGGTCTAGTGACTCCAGTACTGAAAGACTGTGACACACTAGGCTTCGCTGACATCGAAAAAGGCATCAAAGAGTTAGCAATTAAAGGCCGTGATGGCAAGCTAACAGTTGATGAGCTGATGGGTGGTAACTTCACTATCACAAACGGTGGTGTATTTGGTTCTCTAATGTCTACGCCAATTATCAACCCGCCTCAAGCGGCAATTCTGGGCATGCATAAAATCCAAGATCGCCCAATGGCTGTTGATGGCAAGGTTGAGATTTTACCAATGATGTACCTAGCGCTATCTTACGATCACCGTCTAATTGATGGCCGTGAATCAGTTGGCTTCCTAGTGACTATCAAAGAGCTACTAGAAGATCCTGCACGTCTGTTATTAGACGTTTAGTATCGCTAAAACGTCTAGTTAACTCCGTTAGCTAGACGTAAAAAGTTTCAAAGGCTAGGCTGCTCAACGTCTGGCCTTCATTTGAACTGTAAAGCCATTAGAAAATGGACAGCAGTTGAATTGAGAAGACCCTACAGACGTACCACAGGAAACTGTGTCGTTATGGAAATAATAATCCCTTAAGGGAAAATAAACGGAATATCAAAATGAATTTGCATGAATACCAAGCCAAACAGCTGTTTGCAGAATTCGGTTTGCCTGTACCAGAAGGTTTCGCATGTGATACAGCTCAAGAAGCTTTTGAAGCTGCGGGCCGTATCAGTACAGCCAAGAAAGTTGTTAAGTGTCAGGTACACGCTGGTGGCCGCGGTAAAGCGGGCGGCGTAGAGCTACATGACACGAAAGAAGGCGTAAAAGAGTTTGCACAAAAGTGGTTAGGTAAAAACCTAGTAACTTATCAAACAGACGCTAACGGCCAGCCTGTAACAAAGATCCTAGTTGAAGAAGCATCGAACATTGCTAATGAGCTTTACCTAGGTGCTGTTGTTGACCGTGCAACTCGTAAAATTGTATTCATGGCGTCAACTGAAGGCGGTGTGGACATTGAGAAAATCGCTGAAGAAACTCCAGAGTTGATTCACCAATCAGCGATCGATCCTCTAGTCGGCCCTCAAGCTTACCAAGGCCGTGAATTGGCATTCAAACTTGGTTTAGTTGGCGATCAAATTAAACAGTTCGTGAAGATCTTCATGGGTCTTGGTGAAATGTTCTCTCAGTACGACCTAGCTCTACTAGAAATCAACCCACTTGTTATTACAAGTGAAGGTAGCCTTCTATGTCTTGACGGTAAAATCAACATTGACTCAAACGCAATGTACCGTCAACCAAAGCTTCGTGAAATGCACGATCCTTCTCAAGAAGATGAACGCGAAGCACACGCAGCTCAGTGGGAACTGAACTACGTAGCATTAGATGGCAACGTGGGTTGTATGGTTAACGGTGCAGGCCTTGCTATGGGTACGATGGATATCGTAAACCTACACGGCGGCAAGCCAGCAAACTTCCTTGATGTAGGCGGCGGCGCAACAAAAGAGCGTGTAGCTGAAGCATTCAAGATCATCCTTTCTGATGACAACGTTAAAGCAGTACTAGTAAACATCTTTGGTGGCATTGTTCGTTGTGACATGATTGCTGAAGGTATTGTTGGTGCAGTTAAAGAAGTTGGCGTAACAGTTCCTGTCGTTGTTCGTCTAGAAGGTACAAACGCAGACCTAGGTCGTGAAGTACTTGCTAATTCTGATGTTGATATCATTGCAGCTGAATCTCTAACAGATGCTGCTCAGAAAGTTGT
Source organism: Vibrio sp. L3-7 (assembly GCF_963898195.1). Classification (NCBI taxonomy): domain Bacteria; kingdom Pseudomonadati; phylum Pseudomonadota; class Gammaproteobacteria; order Vibrionales; family Vibrionaceae; genus Vibrio; species Vibrio sp. L3-7. The sequence goes on from NZ_CAWQUW010000034.1 coordinate 31,051, forward strand.
TGCTGCTGCGGAGGCTAAATAATGTCTGTATTAATTAACAAAGACACTAAAGTAATCTGTCAGGGTTTCACTGGCGGTCAAGGTACATTCCACTCAGACCAAGCTATCGCATACGGTACGCAAATGGTTGGTGGTGTTTCACCTGGTAAAGGTGGTCAAACTCACCTAGGCCTTCCAGTATTCAACACAGTACGTGAAGCAGTAGAAGTGACTGGCGCAACAGCAACCGTTATCTACGTACCTGCTCCTTTCTGTAAAGATGCAATTCTAGAAGCGATTGATGCAGGTATCGAACTGATCGTAACGATCACTGAAGGTATCCCTACAATAGATATGATCGACGTTAAAGTGAAGCTAGAAGAAACTGGCGTTCGCATGATCGGTCCTAACTGTCCAGGTCTTATCACTCCAGACGAGTGTAAGATTGGTATCATGCCTGGTCATATCCACAAGAAGGGTAAAGTAGGTATCGTATCTCGTTCAGGTACTCTGACGTACGAAGCAGTTAAGCAAACAACAGATGAAGGCTTTGGTCAGTCTACATGTGTTGGTATCGGTGGTGACCCTATCCCAGGTTCAAACTTCATTGATATCCTAAAACTTTTCCAAGAAGACCCAGAGACTGAAGCGATCGTAATGATTGGTGAAATCGGTGGTACTGCGGAAGAAGAAGCGGCTGAGTTCATTAAAGCGAACGTAACTAAACCCGTTGTTTCTTACATCGCAGGTGTTACGGCTCCTCCGGGTAAACGTATGGGCCACGCTGGCGCAATCATCTCTGGCGGTAAAGGTACTGCTGAAGATAAATTCGCAGCACTAGAAGCAGCAGGCGTTAAGACTGTTAAGTCTCTTGCTGACATCGGTAAAGGCCTACGTGAAATCACGGGTTGGTAATCAGCTGGCTTTATCGAACTAGATAGAAGCTAACTGAACGATATAAGAAAGGCTTGGTCATTGACCAAGCCTTTTTCTTTTGTGACCAATTCTTTTTTGATCGACTATCGCATCAACCGCATCAACTGTTGTGTTGTTAAAAGCCAGAATGAATCCCGACTTTTCACTTTAGGCGCGGGTTCTGTACATTTGAGACAGCATAAACATTGCCGCAGCACTGATAACAACAGAAGGGCCGGCAGGTGTGTCATAGAACCAAGACAAGCTCAACCCTCCGAACACAGCGATAGAACCAATTACAGAGGCTAGGAACGCCATCTGTTCTGGTGTATTGGAGAACTTTCTCGCTGTTGCTGCAGGAATGATAAGCAGCGACGTCATGATTAATGCACCAACAAATTTCATACCCACCGCGATGACAATACCAACCAGTAGCATCAAAATAAGACGCATTAAATCAATGTTGATGCCATCAACTGCTGCGAGATCTTCGTTTACTGTCGTTGATAGCAGTGGTCGCCAAAATATCGCAAGCACTACGCCAATCACAGCTGCGCCTGCATAGATGAAGACTAAATCAGTTGGAGACACTGCAAGTAAGTCACCAAATAGGTAGCTCATCAGGTCAACACGAACGTTGTCTAAAAAGCTTACCGCAACCAAGCCTAAAGAGAGTGCACTGTGTGCCAATATGCCGAGTAGGGTATCGGTCGCTACGAGCTTTTGCTTCTGTAGAGTAACTAGAAGTACAGCCAACATTAAACAACAAATTAGCAGGGCGAAGTACAAGTTGATGCTGAACAAAAAACCAAGCGCCAAACCCATCAAAGAGGCGTGTGCAAGCGTGTCACCAAAGTAAGCCATTTTACGCCATACTACGAACGATCCTAATGGTCCTGCGATCAGTGCAATACCTAAGCCCGCCAAAATAGAAGGAAGAAGAAACTCAATCATTAGTGATGTCCGTGTTTATGGTTTGAACATTCATGTGCGCCGCCGGTTACAGGTTCGCCAGCGAGATCATGATGGTGATGTTCGTGTTGGTGATGGTAAAACGCCAACGTCTCTTGGGTCGCGGTACCAAAGAGCGCAATATACGATGGGTGGTGTTTGATATCAGCAGGTGCGCCTGAGCAACAGATATGGTGATGCAAACAAATCACATCATCTGTTTTTGCCATAACCAAGTGCAGATCGTGTGAAACCATGAATACGGCACAGCCGAAGCGGTGACGAATGTTATCAATCAGGTCATATAAGTCGATCTGTCCTTGGACATCGACGCCTTGAGCGGGTTCATCAAGAACGAGTAAATCGGGTCTTTTAAGCAATGATCTGGCAATCAACACTCGTTGGTTTTCACCACCGGACAACTGGTGCATGTTGTTCTTTTGTAGGTGTTCAGCGCCAACGAGTTTTAAAGCTTCAAGGATCTCTTGTTGACTAAATTTGCCAGTGAGCTTTAGAAAACGCTCTACGTTTAATGGAAGGGAATCATTGAGCTTCAGCTTTTGCGGTACATAACCTATTTTCAGTTTATTGGCTTTTTTAATTTTACCTGAAAACTTGGTTTGTAAGCCCAGTACCACTTTTACTAGTGTCGACTTACCTGCACCGTTTGGCCCAATCAGGGTGGTGATTCTGCCGCGCTCTAGATTGAGAGAGATGTTGTCTAGAACTTTTCGACCGTCAAACTCGACGCTCACAGAATCTAGTTGGATTAAGTTATCCATGAATAGAACTCATTTGCAATTCGCTAATGTTATAATGTAACATTTACCTCAAGCCTAAGCTACTTTTCTATTATCGAGGGATTATGTCACGTTCATCTTTTATACTTGCTACTTTGCTTTTAGCGCCAAGTGTTGCAAGTGCCAGTACTATTCTAACAAGCTTTAAGCCAATTCAAATGATTGTTACGGAATTAACGCAAGGTGTTAGTGAACCGGATGTGTTAATGAACAGCAATGCTTCGCCGCATGACTATGCGCTTAAGCCATCGGATGTGAAAAAAGTTCATAATGCCGATATGGTTATTTGGTTTGGTCCTGATTTGGAAGCCTTTTTGACTAAGGTGATAGGCTCTAAAGAAAATGTCATTCAGATAAGCTCAATCCCTGGGATTGAGTTAAGAGAATTTGGACATGAAGACCATGACGCTCATGAGGGGCATCATCATGGCAGTCATGACCCACATTTTTGGCTGGGTATTAATCAAGTTGAAGTGGCCGCAAAATATATCTCAGCAAAGTTGATTGAAACTGATCCAGATAATGCAATGGCTTACCAAGAAAACTTGGATTCATTTTTGATTGCATTAGAAGAGAAAGAGCAATCTATTCGTGACCAACTTGCGCCAGTGAAAGACAAAGGCTACTACGTTTTCCATGATGCGTATGGCTACTATGAGCAAGAATTTAAGTTGAATAATCTGGGTCACTTTACGGTTAGTCCTGATCGTAAGCCCGGAGCAAAGAGCTTGATTGCAATTAAGAAAACGTTAGTGCGCGATAACGTGCAATGTGTGTTTTCTGAGCCTCAATTTACTCCTGCTGTGATTGAATCTGTTATTCGTGGTAGCAACACTAAACAAGGGCAACTTGATCCTGTCGGTTCAGAGGTTGAAGTGAAGAGTGGAAGTTATTTCGATTTTCTTCAGCAACTTACGGATAGCTATACGAGTTGCTTGAGCGCAGAGTAATCGCAAGGCAGAGTATTCCTTACTCTACTTTGCTCTCGTTAATTTATGAATCATGCCGCTTTTTGCGGCATTTTCGTGACCGCTAAGATAAAACCTTTCAACAAATAACAAACCTCCTTTCTCCTTCGCTAATTTCCGCTAAAATAGAAAGATAATAATAATCACAAAAAAACTCGGTGTCTGTTCTAGTAGGGTAAGGCATTGCGTCTACCGAAATTTCATGTGCTGTGCTGCTCAGGATTAAAAGTTGTATCAAATTATCTTCAGAATGCTCGTGTTGATGAGCATTTCATTTAGCGTTCTAGCGGTAAATACTTCACCTTCCGTTTTTTATCCTTTACCTGTTCAGGCGCAAGGGAATTTCCTTGCGGCTAAAAACCTATATCTTGGGGCGGGAGGTGGGCTCTGGATCCACGACGTGCATGGAAAAGTGCTTTTTTATGATGGTCGTACTCTGTTGCCGAGAAAGGGCAGCCTTCTACAATTCTCCTCAGAAAGAGTGGCGTTTCTTAACGATGAGTTTTGGAGCTTTTTCGATAACGAGGTATATCGACATAATCCGGGGATTGGCAATGAACTTGCATTTAGTTTAAGCCCCGGTGCAGAGATCGCTAATATCGGCGTATCTGGTGATTATATCTGGGTGACAGATGGCAGTAATTTTTATACCTACAACACGCTGTCTTTAGAATTTAACACCTACTCATTACTTAAACTGTATCGATACAACAACAGCAGCGGCATAGTGATCAATGATGCGGAGCGTGTGTTATCCAAATGGGTGTTAGCGACAAGCTCTGGTGTCTACCTTTCAGAAAATCAAGAATTTACCCATGTCACCGCATCAGAGAAAAATCATATTGAGACGGTTTATTTCTCAAACACGAGACGTGAACTCGTCATCGGTACTTTAAATGGTGCGGTCATTGTCGATCTAGCAAATCCAGATAAAGAGACGTATGTACGAGGTTCCCATGTGTTATCTCTTGCTGAAACTTCTGACCAATATTGGATAGGAACAGAACACGGTCTCATTAGCTATAATTTCATTACAGGCCAAGTTACACGTTTTGAGCAAGCCACCAATCAAGACTTCTCGTTACCAGGCGAGAAAATATACTCGCTGATCAACGATCATGCTGGTGGGATGTGGGTCGCGACGAATAATGGTATTCGATATTTCTCACTATTCAGTAAGACATTCTCTAGAACGCCATTAACGGGAATGGGAATGCACTCCAGTAATGTCGTGATAAATAGGATACAGCCTATTAGTGATAATCTGTCTTGGGTCGCTTCTTCTATGGGCCTGTTTCTGGTCGACTCCCTAAGTGAAAATGATCCAGTTCGTGTTTATCAGAACCCAGTAAAGGACTTTGAAATTTTGGGTTCTTCTATTTGGCTAGCGACTGAAAATGGCATTATTAGTATTAATACTAATACGTTAGAGCCTGAAACGCTTAGTTTACCTAGAGCGATTAAGGGTGTACATATTGAGAACTTTGCGCTTCAAGCTGGAAGCGTACTTTGGATGAGCTCTGGGCAAGACCTCTATTCATTGTCTCTCGAGACCATGACGGTGACGAGTTACGGAACTGATTGGTTAGTTGATAAGTTTTTGCCAGCGAAAATCACTGATCTCAGTATCGGGTTACATGACAGTGTCTATATAGGCACTGACCATGGGTTTTATGCCTTTGTTGATAAGAGAATTAGCTTCAGTCGTTGGAGTGAGCGATTCGGCAAAGTCGTTGATATCGAAAAAGCAAAAGATGGCGCGCAGTGGTTCGCTAGTAGTTATGGTGTGTATCGAATCCCTTATGATACAAACGTTATCGAAGAAGTTGCTCTCATCGAAGATAATATTAGCCCTAATTGTTTGATCAGCGATGATAACGGCGTCTGGTTAGGGTCTTCAAAAGGTATCAGTTATTACGGACTAGATGGACAGCTGCATAAACATATAGGTTCACCATTTGGTCTGATCACTAATGAACTGGCAGCGGGTGCATGTGCACTGTTTTTCAGTGAGAAAAATCAATCATCAAGGCTAGTTTTAGGCTCGAAATATGGCGTAGTAACGGCGTTGTCCAATGAGTTATTGGTGTCTACAACACCTCAGAACCGAGCTCTACTCAGCAAGATAAGTGTCGATCAACAAACCGTATCACTTGGTGGGAAAGCGGTTGTTCTGGAAGAAATCCCTTACGGTTCATCCATTAGTTTTAAGCTTGGTATCTTACCTGCAACATTCGCACCTGCGATGGAGTATAGACTCAGCGCTGACGAACCTTGGAGTGAGTTTGAAGGGGGAGTCTTAACACTGGATCATTTGCTTCCGGGTGATTACACACTTGAAGTTAAACCGATCAAGGACTCTCATTATCGATTTGTACCTACTACTCAAAGTTTTTCAATTGCAGAGCCTTGGTACTTGAGTAATTGGGCAGTGGCGAGCTCTCTTATTATGTTAATCGGTTTAGTTACCGTTCTCGTTTTCTGGCGTTCGCGCTATGTCACTTTTGCCAACAGACACTTGAAAGCGCAAGTTGCATTAAAAACGGACCAGTTAAGACACCAAAGTCGTATCTTGTTAACAACGAATCAACAACTAAAAAAGCAGTTGTCGGTTAAAAATGTTTTGGTCTCACACACAGCGAAAGAACTATCCGATGAAGTCACTCAGATTGCTGCAATGCTACCTAGTTGGAACGATGACCAAGGTCGATCGCCAATACTGACGTTGAAAAATGGGCTCGCCCAATTGAGCAATAGCCAAGAGGGTTCGGGGACAGTCTGTTGTGATGGAATTCTAATTTTGGAATCTGTGCTTAAGGCGTGGAAGGGTGACTTGGCAAAAGCGGGTATTGAACTCGATATTAAAGTTGAAACTAAATACAGACATGTGTCGCTACTGTATTTTAATCTGGATATTATTTTTAATAGTTTGGTCGCGAGTATCATCAAGAGAAACTTTAAATCACAAAGTATGGTGGTGTTGGTTGAAGAGGTTAAAGAGCATTTAGTTGTTACGATTCGCGACTATGGTATGCCTTTCCCTAAATTGGCTTCATCAATAAGTGACGGTAGCGGAAAGTCGACTGATCTCAATATCGAAAAGTTACCTTTATTGGTCAATCAAAGCGGTGGCGAACTTAATGCTTTTGTTTCTGACTCTCAAAATAAGGTTCAACTATCATGGCCAATTGAATATCAGGTGTTGGATGACCTTGAAGCTAGCACAATCGAACAGATAGAAACGATTAAGCTTGCAGCCTCGACGCCTGAGCGACAAAAGCTGACTGCAGAGCAAGAGTGGAAAAATAAAGTATCGCAGCTTGTGAGTGAACACTACGCTGATGCGGAGTTTGGCACTGCAGCTGCCGCTAAATATTTGTTCATGTCCGAGAGAAGCTTACAACGGCGCTTTAAATCGGCCTATGACAAAACATTTAAAGAACACCTCAATGAAGTTCGTTTGGAACATGCATGCGAAAGGTTATTGGCCGGAGAGAAAGTGTCAGACGTCGCGTTCGATTCTGGATTCAATGATCCTTCCTATTTCAGCCAACGGTTTAAGCATCACTTTGGTATGTCTCCCTCTAAGTTTGCGGAAAATAGTGAAGAGTAGTTAGCTGAGGATTCATTTTCCTTTCACATTGATAAAATTACTCTAGGCCTCGACAGTCGTGTTGGGGCTTTTTTATGCTCCTACGAGATAGAGATAGAGATAGAGATAGAGATAGAGATAGAGATAGAGATAGAGATAGAGATAGAGATAGAGATAGAGATAGAGATAGAGAACTAGGTTTGTTTAAGTTTTTTGTGGATAGAGAGGGATAAAACGAAAGGAAGAAAAAAATATCGTGGTATAGCCGGGGGGACTATACCACGGGTGCCAAGGACACCTTCGCTTGCTGCCGGAGTGATATGGCAAACCACATCACCTCTGGAATAAAATTAAAGAGAAGTAATTTCTCTTCGATGGAGTAACTATACGGTGAGCTACTTATTTTACTTATAAAATTAACGACAGATACCTGTGAGAAAACCGACAATATTATAAGTAACTGAAATATAATAATTTTTATTGATTTTTGGTACGTTGTACTCGTGAGGTAGTTCTCATCAATTATTGAAAGTAACGTTTTTGACGTAAACGTTTTTAACGAAATTTACGAGTATGTATTTCCGAAAACTTTGATTTCACACAATAGAATTATGGTCATGTATGTGTATCATGGCTGTTAATAACAATCTTTCTCATTATCAGTCACGAATTGGGCATTTATGAAACTCTCACAACTCGAGCAAGGAAAAGCAGCTTCTATTGTTGCACTAACCGGCCTAACACCAGACGTTAGAAAAAAACTAATGGTTATGGGCATGCTGCCAAAAACTGAGGTGACGTTAATCCGTCGTGCACCTATGGGTGATCCGCTTCAAGTTGAAGTGAGAGGTGTTTCAATTGCCATTCGTGAAAGCATCGCAGAACAAATCGAGGTTATCTAAATGGATTATCAAGTTCTTACCGTTGGTAACCCTAATAGTGGTAAAACAACATTATTCAATGCATTGACCGGCGCTAAACAGCACGTTGGTAACTGGGTTGGTGTAACCGTAGAAAAGAAAACGGGCTTGTACTCGCATGCGGGCGACCAATTTCAACTGACTGACCTTCCGGGTATCTACGCACTCGATAGTGGTAATGATGCGAACAGTATCGATGAATCTATCGCTTCTCGTGCCGTTCTGACTCACCCAGCTGACGTCATCATTAACGTTGTAGACGCAAGCTGTCTAGAACGAAGCTTATACATGACATTACAACTGCGAGAATTGGGACGCCCAATGATCGTTGTATTGAACAAAATGGATGTATTGAAGCGCGAGCGTCAGGTGATTAACCTTAAAGCGCTTGAAAAAGAATTGGGCTGTCCAGTACTGAGCTTGTCGGCAAACGACAAAGGTCAAGTGGCTCGTTTTAAAGAACGTCTACATAAATTGCTTGTTCAAGGTGTAAGCCTTGATCCTATCTCTATCGACTACGATGCAGCGTTAGAAGCTCTAATCCCTTCTGTTGAATCACAATTTGATGATGCTGATGTTTCGCATCGAGCGTTGGCTATTCGTGCGTTAGAAAATGATTACTTGGTATTAAACGGACTGGCTCCTCATACTCGAACTCAAATCGACAGTGTGCGTCTTGGTGCTGAGTTTGATATTGACCTTGCTGTTGCTGATGCGAAATACACTTTCTTACATGACCTTTGTAAACGTGTTCGTCGTAGCGAAGGCAAACTAAGCCGAAACTTTACCGAGAAAGCAGACCAATTCATTTTGAATAAATGGGTCGGTATTCCTTTCTTCTTCGTCATTATGTACCTGATGTTTATGTTCTCTATCAACATTGGTAGTGCGTTCATCGACTTCTTTGATATGGGCGTTGGGGCAATACTGGTTGATGGCGGCCATCACTTATTAGATGACCACTTACCGGTTTGGTTAGTAACCATACTTGCTGATGGTATCGGTGGTGGTATTCAAACGGTTGCGACGTTTATTCCGGTTATCGCTGCGCTTTACTTATTCTTAGCGGTACTAGAAAGCTCGGGTTACATGGCTCGCGCGGCATTCGTACTTGATAAAGTAATGCAAAAAATCGGTCTGCCGGGTAAAGCTTTTGTACCACTGGTACTTGGCTTTGGTTGTAACGTACCTTCTATCATGGCAACTCGTACTCTTGACCAAGAGCGTGAACGTAAGCTAGCAGCATCAATGGCACCGTTTATGTCATGTGGCGCGCGTCTACCGGTATACGCGCTGTTCGCAGCAGCGTTTTTCCCTGGCGCCGGCCAAAATGTTGTGTTCGCTTTGTACATCATGGGTATTGTTGCTTCTGTGTTTACAGGTCTATTCCTTAAAAATACAATCTATCCTGGCAGCAGCGATAGCTTGGTCATGGAAATGCCAGATTACGAATTGCCAACCGTGCAAAACGTGATGCTGAAAACTTGGCAGAAGCTGAAACGTTTCGTGCTTGGCGCAGGTAAAACCATCGTAATGGTTGTGGCTATTCTTAGCTTCTTGAATTCATTAGGTATGGACGGAAGCTTTGGTAACGAAGACAGCGAAAATTCAGTGCTATCTAAAGCGGCACAAGTCGTGACGCCTGTATTCCAACCGATTGGTATTACTGAAGAGAACTGGCCTGCAACGGTTGGTATTATTACGGGGATCTTCGCTAAAGAAGCCGTGGTTGGTACATTAAACAGCTTGTACACCACGCCATCAGACGAAGAAGCGGCTGAATTCGATTTAGCAGCAAGCTTGCAAGAAGCTGTGATGACAATTCCTGAAAACCTAGCTGGTTTGAGCTATTCAGATCCATTAGGCATTGAAGTGGGCGACTTGTCTGACTCAAGCTCTGTGGCTGCGGATCAGGAGGTTGATACTTCGATCTTTGGTAACTTGAAAGACAAGTTTGTATCAGGCCACGCTGCGTTTGCTTATTTGATTCTTATCCTGCTTTACACACCTTGTGTTGCTGCGATGGGCGCTTATGTACGTGAGTTTGGTCAGATGTTTGCCCGCTTCATTGCGGTATGGACAATGGCTCTTGGCTACTTTGGTGCGACCTTCTATTACCAAGCGGCAAACTTTGCTGTTCACCCAGTGAGTAGTGCTGTGTGGATGGTGGCAATTGCTGGTGGCTTTGTGGTGACGTATCGCGTCTTCAAGAAAATCGGCAGTAAGCAGAAAGCGTTAGAGGTGCAAGTAGTATGATCTTAACTGAGCTTCATCAATACATTGATAACGAGGGCGTCGCAGCTCGTAGTGAACTTGCGTCTAAGTTTGGAATGAGTGAAGATGGCGTGGATGCGATGCTCAGTGTGTGGGTCAAAAAAGGGAAAGTATCTCGTTTGGTTGACACCAACAAGCATGGACATACAACACGTATTCGTTACACCATCAGCAAACAAGATGGTTTGTCACTGAATGTGATGATGTAGTTCAGAGCTTCATACTCTCGTTGAAAACGGCGAGATTAGACAATAAAAAAGCCGCTCACCTATTTTAGATGAGCGGCTTTTTGTCATGTGTCTTTTCTGAACAGTCTTGCTTTAAAGCATAATGAGATGAACTCGAATTACGCTTTCTTGAAGATAGAGCTCAATGACAGAACGTTTTGAATGCGAGTATGGATTGCGGCTTGTTCTTCTTCACTACGTTGTTCACCTTTGGTGTTGCCCCATACCGGGCCTGGCCACGCGATGTCGTCTTTGAAACGTGCAATATGGTGAATGTGCAGCTGTGGCACCATGTTACCCAGCGCGCCTAGGTTTAGCTTATCAGGCTGGAACGTTGCTTCTAATGCTTGGCTTACCGCTTGAGATTCAAGCAGGAATTGCTGCTGTTCTTTCATTGGCAAGTGGTGCAGTTCTTTTAGGTTGGCGCGCTTCGGCACTAAGATAACCCAAGGCACAGCATTGTCTTTGCTCAGCAGTGCAAGGCTTAGTGGAAATTCGCCGATAAGCGTGGTGTCTTTTGCTAACTGTGGGTGAAGTTCAAAGCTCATTATTATTATCCATTTCGATTTCTTGAGGTCATACCGATCACAGTAAGTAAATGATCAGAAATAGCGCAGGAAAAAGGTTTGAGAACAAGGCAGATTTTTTTGATAAGTAGTTATTCTACAATCAAAAATTCTAACGCAGTTATCGAGCGTTTTAACCAGCTAGGATGATTAGTTATTTACTAAGATTGGTATCAGTATACGTTAGATAAAACAAAAGGTTGATGCTCTCACATCAACCTTTGTATTTATTCATTGTAATCCGAAGGGAATTACATGCGCTCTAGCGTTTCAATACCTAGAAGCGATAGACCTTGCTTGATAGTCTTCGCTGTCAGTGCAGCAAGCTTCAGACGGCTTTGCTTAACTGTTTCATCTTCTGCCACTAAGATAGGGCATGCTTCGTAGAAGCTAGAGAATTGACCAGCAAGCTCGAACAGGTAGCTACACATGATGTGCGGTTGACCTTCACGAGCAACAGATTGTACCGCTTCTTCAAATTGAAGAAGTTTCGCGATAAGTGTTTTCTCTTTCTCTTCAGTGATTTTGATTTCACCGTCAAGAGAGTCCATAGAGATACCAGCTTTAGCGAATACAGATGCAACACGAGTGTATGCGTACTGCATGTAAGGCGCTGTATTGCCTTCAAACGCAAGCATGTTTTCCCAATCAAACACGTAATCAGTCGTACGGTGCTTAGAAAGGTCTGCGTATTTAACAGCAGCCATTGCAACTGTGTTCGCGATGGTTTTCTTCTCGTCTTCTGCTAGCTCAGGGTTTTTAGATTCAATCAGCTGAGTTGCACGCACTTCTGCTTCATCCAGAAGATCAGCAAGACGTACTGTACCGCCTGCACGAGTTTTGAATGGCTTACCATCTTTACCTAGCATCATGCCGAATGCGTGGTGCTCAAGAGATACAGACTCAGGAACATAACCTGCTTTACGAACGATAGTCCAAGCTTGCATTAGATGTTGGTGCTGACGAGAGTCAATGAAGTAAAGTACGCGGTCTGCGCCCAGCTCTTCAAAACGGTATTTAGCACAAGCAATATCGGTAGTGGTGTATAGGAAGCCACCGTCACGCTTTTGCACGATAACGCCCATAGGGTCACCGTCTTTGTTTTTGTATTCATCTAGGAATACAACTTGTGCGCCGTCAGACTCTTTTGCTAGGCCTTGCGCTTGTAGGTCAGAAACGATGTTTGAAAGCATGTGGTTGTACATACTTTCACCCATCACATCATCGCGTGTTAGTGATACGTTCAGGCGATCGTAGTTACGTTGGTTTTGAACCATGGTTACGTCAACCAGCTTTTTCCACATTTCAGCACAGTATTCGTCGCCGCTTTGCAGTTTGACTACGTAGCCACGAGCTTTAACTGCGAATTCTTCGTCTTCGTCGTAAAGCTTTTTAGATTCACGGTAGAACTGCTCAAGGTCAGCAAGTTCCATTGAAACTTCGCCTGTTTCAGCCTGAACGCGCTCAAGGTTTGCGATAAGCATACCAAATTGAGTACCCCAGTCACCGATGTGGTTAGCACGGATAACTTTGTGACCTAAGAACTCTAGAGTGCGAACAACTGCATCACCGATGATGGTTGAACGAAGGTGACCAACGTGCATTTCTTTAGCAACGTTTGGTGCAGAGTAGTCAGCAACAATCGTTTGTGCTTCAGCGGCTGTAACACCAAGGCGAGAATCGGCAAGAGCGGCTTCTGCTTGTTGTGCTAGGAATGCTTCATCTAGGAAGATGTTAAGGAAACCCGGGCCTGCGATTTCAACTTTAGAAGCGATACCGTCTAGGTTTAGAACGTCCAATACTTTTTGAGCAAATTCTCGAGGGTTAGTACCTAGTCGTTTAGCAACGCCCATTACGCCGTTTGCTTGGTAGTCACCAAATTGTGGTTTTGCAGATTGGCGAACAGCAGCAGGAGAGCCTGCAGGTGCGCCAGCGGCTTCTAGAGCCTGAGATACTTTGTCATTAATAAGTGCTTGGATATTCACACGCGTTTCCTTCAATTCAAGGATGATAAGAGTGGTCGTTATTTCGTGGTCACTAAATTGGTTAATTATGCTTCTAGTTAACGATTTAATGCCGAAACGAACAATAGACTCTGTTTAAGTTCACAAAAATGGCGGTAATCATACCAATTTTGTGGGGTTTCTTATAGGTCGAATTGATAGAAAATTTACATTTCCTGAGGGGTTTTTGACAAACGACTTTTACGAGGCCAAGTTTGTCTGTTTTGGAAACTGAACTAGCGTGTTTGTTGAGTGTTTTTTATAAAAGCAACGCTTGTTGCTGCAAGCAAAACTGATAACATGCAGCCCTTATTTGGAGAACATAGACGATGACGATGAGCCTGAAGCAAGCCGAACTAGAACCCCAACAAATGATTGCGCGCCTTGATACATTTATGGCGAAAATTGAGAACCTAGGAAATACATTGGGTTTAGATTTAAGCTTTGCTCAAGCGGATCATATTGCATTAAGAATCAATGAAACTGAGCTTGCGAAATCAGCACATCAAGCATGGTCTGAATATGGCTCTACGATTTCAGAAGCGATGATCAATGGTCGTCCAATCGTTGTGTTGGCGTTTGATAAACCGTTACAAAGTCTAAGTTGGAAGATTGAATGCTTAGAGCTGCCATATCCGGCAGAAGGTAAAACTTACCCAAGCCAAGACTGGGAGCATGTTGAGTTTGTGATTCCTTCTCATGCGCAAACTGCCGATGAGTATTTAGCCGATCTTAAAGAAACCTATCCACAGTTTGCTGCTAAGTTTGAAACCTTGGCTGAGCAAGGTATTAAGATAAAACTCTCTAGCCCGAAAGGCGAGGGTGAGCGTTTAAATAACCCAACGGTAGCTTTTAAGCATCAAGGGATTTGCATCAAGCTGCACCCACACTCTTTGAAGAAAATTGTTGAGTCAGAGCAGGCTTAATTTGAGTAGGGAGTTGCTGGAAAGAGATTCCTGATCTCGCTTAGGCTCGTCGGAATGACGTTTGCAGAGTAATGACTTTAACGGTTAGAGAATGCCGTCATTCCCGATAACGACTAAGGAGCGTAATCGGGAATCTCTGAAAGCTAGTCTAATAACCAGATACAAAAAACGCGCAACGGGTTAATCCTGTTGCGCGTTTTTTATTGGGTTCTAACTGGAAGTATTACTTAAATAAGCGACTTACAGAATCACGGTCTTGTTGCCATAAACAAACACATGATCATTGATCACTTTGTTTAAAGCCTTACTCAACACGTTCTTCTCTACGTCACGACCGGCTTGAGCCATGTCTTTTGCGCTGAAGTTGTGATCAACGGGGATTACGTCTTGCTTGATGATTGGACCTTCATCGAGATCGTTCGTTACAAAGTGCGCCGTCGCACCAATGATCTTCACTCCACGCTCATAGGCCTGTTGATATGGTTTAGCACCAATGAAGGCTGGTAAGAAGCTGTGGTGAATATTGATGATCTTGTGGTTGTATTTTTCAACAAACCCAGGGGTTAGCACTCGCATGTACTTAGCAAGTACAAGGTAATCCGCCTCATACTGGTCAATCACTTCAAGCATCTTCTGTTCATGCTCTTCGCGGTTTAATCCTTCATGAGAAACATAGTGATAAGGGATATTAAAACGTTCGGTTAAGCTTTGTAGCGTATCGTAGTTACCGACAACCGCTGCGATTTCAACATCCAAACTCCCATCGAAATTCTTCATCAGAATATCGCCAAGGCAGTGTGCTTCTTTGGTCACCAAGATAACAACGCGCTTGCGAGATGAATCAACAAGTTTACGCTTTGTGTTTTCTGGTAGGGCTTGGTCTAGATCTGCGAGTAAGGTTTCGTCATTGAAATACCCTTCTAACTCGGTACGCATGAAAAAGTGACCACTTGTGTTATCTACGAACTCATTGTTGTGGACAATATTGAGTTGGTGCTTGTAACAAATGTTGGTGATCTTTGAGATGAGGCCTGGGGCATCAGTACAATGTGTTAATAAAGTTTTTCTTTCCATTTTCATCTTACTTCCATGAATGTTGCACTTATTTATCTGGAATCGGGATTATTCAAATTAAATGCAGGCCGTCGAACGGTGAACTGAGCCGCAATATCACCGTTATAATTAATCTATTATCAAGTTGGTTTCAACAAGTTCTGCTGCTCATTTATCGCTTTGATAAATTGTTTCATATAGAAATATCAGTTTTTAGACAGGAAAACAGGCAGAAGCTTCACTTTTTATAGTTTTGACCTTAGTACGCATTTGAACTTCAACCAAGGCACTTTATGCCGTGGCAAAAATAGAGGTGATACTTATGGATAAAGAGTTACTAGCAAAAAAATTGTACTGCAAGCGAGTGAGTTCATTGGCTAGAGGTACGGAGCTAGACGGTCATGTTTTAGATGAAATGTGGGAAAATAAAACCTCACCAACCGATGCTGTAAAAGCCATTCAGCCAAATGACAACCATTTTGAAGGTGCGCCTTGGTTATCTCGTTATTTAAAACGCTAGTCGTAGGTAGAAACCTGAGCTTTAAGTAAAAAACGGAATCACAATTAAAGCGTAAGCGATAACGATTTTCTAATTTTTAGTTCTTTCATTTATGCCATTTGAGCATTTAAAAACAAACCAAACACCTCCGGGGCGAAGTCATTCTTGATTCGCGCCGGCTCACTAAACCTGCCATAATTCGCCTTCTTATTTTTCTAAACCTCGTACTTTATGATATCTAAAACGTTTTCTGCTGATGGTGCTCTGGGCAAAGCGATCCCAGGGTTTCAACCACGACAAGCTCAGTTAGACATGGCTGAAGCGGTGTCACAAGCCATCCAACAACAGAGTCTGTTAGTTGTTGAAGCTGGGACGGGTACCGGTAAGACATTTGCTTACCTAGTACCTGCATTGCTTAGCGGTAAGAAAGTCATCATTAGTACGGGGTCTAAAAACCTGCAAGAACAGCTATTTCACCGTGACTTACCATTGATGGTCGATGCGCTTGGCTTTTATGGTCAGGTTGCTTTGCTGAAAGGTCGCTCAAACTATTTATGTTTGGATAGACTGAGCCGCCAAATGATTGAAAGTCATGGCACTCATACCGATCCAATGTTGCTGGCTCAGTTGGTGAAAGTTCGCGGTTGGTCGTCTGCAACACAAACCGGTGATCTGGGTGATTGCGATGATATTGCTGAAGATAGCCCGGTTATTCCTACGATTACCTCAACCAATGACAACTGCTTAGGTAAAGAATGCCCGAGCTACACTGATTGTTTTGTGCTTAAGGCGCGTAAAAAAGCGATGGATTCCGATGTGGTTGTGGTAAACCATCACTTGTTTCTCGCGGATTTAGCGATCAAAGAAACAGGGTTTGGTGAACTGATCCCTGAAGCCGATGTATTCATTTTTGATGAAGCGCATCAGCTCCCTGATATTGCTAGCCAATATTTTGGACAATCAGTTTCTAGTAGGCAGATCCAAGAGTTAGCCAAAGACATTGAAATCGCTTACCGCACTGAAGCCAAAGACATGCGTCAACTGCAAAAGGTTGGCGATAGGCTAACTCAATCTGCGGCTGACTTGCGCATTGTACTCGGCGATACCAGTTTCCGTGGAAATTGGCGTGAAGCCTTGAAATCTGAATCTATCTCAAGAGAGTTGGTTCGTCTCCAAGATGCCCTTCAGCTTGCTGTTGACGTATTGAAGTTAGCACTAGGTCGAAGCCAGTTATTAGATACCGCCTTTGAGCGTGCCACCATGATAAAGTCACGAATAGAACGTGTGTGTGATGTGTCGATTACTGGATATTCCTATTGGTATGACACTACGCCAAGGCATTTTGCTTTGCACATCACGCCACTGTCGGTCGCGGATAAATTCCACGAACAAATCGAGCTTAAACCGGGCGCTTGGGTGTTTACTTCGGCAACCTTAGCGGTTTCGGATGATTTCGACCATTTCACTTCGCGACTCGGATTAAAGCCATCCGCACAGTTTTCTTTGCCTAGCCCATTTGATTATCCAAATCAGGCGCGATTGTGCGTGCCTCGTTATCTACCAGAACCTAATAGCCCGGGCTTAGCGGATAAGCTAGTAAGAATGCTAACCCCTGTGATTGAGCAAAACCAAGGTCGCTGTTTCTTCTTGTGTACCTCACACAGCATGATGAAAGAGTTGGGGGAGCGATTCCGTGAAACACTCTCGGTGCCCGTTCTGCTGCAAGGTGAGACAAGTAAGCAAAAAACCTTAGCGGAATTCATGGAATTAGGTAACGCATTGCTGGTGGCCACGGGGGCATTTTGGGAGGGGATCGATGTTAGGGGCGACGCATTAAGCTGTGTTATCATCGATAAATTGCCCTTTACAGCTCCAGACGACCCGTTACTTAAGGCCCGAATCGAGGACTGTAAGTTAAAAGGGGGTGATCCTTTTGCACAAGTACAGTTACCAGACGCAGTGATTACATTGAAACAAGGTGTTGGCCGATTAATACGTGATAAGCGTGATAATGGCGCTTTGATTATTTGCGATAACCGCTTGGTGACCCGTGATTACGGTGGTGTATTTTTGGCGAGTTTACCGCCTATTCCACGTACCCGTGACTTAGGGATCATTAAAGAATTCTTAGCTAAAGACCATACAACCGCTGCTGATTAATTGGCATTGTTGAGCTTAGCCATTATTTTTAGATTAGATAACGAATATTTGAGACACGAATGAGCGCGAAAATTCTTGCAGTAGATACCGCAACTGAAAACTGTTCAGTTGCACTAGTAATGGGTGACCAGGTGTTCGCACGTAGCGAAGAGGCTCCTCGAGACCATACGAAAAAAATTCTACCTATGGTTGATGAAGTACTGAAAGAAGCGAACATCGCTTTAACCGATATCGACGCAATTGCGTTTGGCCAAGGCCCAGGCAGTTTCACAGGCGTACGTATTGGTATTGGTATTGCTCAAGGCTTGGCTTTTGGTGCTGATTTACCGATGATCGGTGTTTCTACACTGGCAGCGATGGCGCAGGGCAGCTACCGTAAATTTGGTGAAACTCACGTAGCAACAGCGATTGATGCGCGCATGAGTGAAGTATACTGGGCTCGTTACAGCCGTGAACAAGACGGTCGTTGGACTGCGGTTGATGCGGAATGTGTGACGCCTCCAAGCGAATTGGCTGCGCAGCTTGAAGTGGATTCTGAGACATGGGCAAAAGTAGGCACCGGTTGGGAAGCATACGCCGAGCACATGGACACACTAGCGATCAACACTAAAGCGTGTGAGGTTCTGTTCCCAGAAGCTCAAGATATGGCGTTCCTTGCTCAATTTGCTTACGCAGAAGGTAAAGCGGTTGCAGCAGAAGAGTCTGAGCCAGTTTATCTTCGTGATAAAGTGACGTGGAAAAAACTGCCAGGTCGAGAGTAAACCTCTTGGCCGCAAGTGAATTATAATTAAGGCGTGTTATTTTACGCCTTAATTTGGCTCTGCAGTTCATCCTGTAGAGCCGAGATTAAAGTCAGATACACAATCATTAATATCAGGTAATAAACTCTTTAAGCATGGTTTCAATAAATGGCTTACCTCCTTCTTCGATAGGCAATACATCCAAAACCAATCGAACCAATAAAAAGAACGAGGTAAAAAAAGGCGATGCAAAAACCTCAGTTGGTCAGCCAACTAAGGTTGCAAATGCTGTCTCGCATTCGATTCGCCAAGTTAAAGAATCTGAGATCCACAAAGCTCAGGTTCAATATGATCTTCCAGAAGGGCATGGACGACGTGCGATGGAGGAGTATATGGATGTGATGAATCAAGCTAAAAAAGAGGAACTTGCGAAGCTTATTGGGGTCGATATTTATATCTAGCTTTGTGTTTTTATTTATCCTGTTCTAAGGACCAGCATTATGTTTTCTCTCATTTCTAAATCTCGCTTATTTTTCCTTGTCGCTTTCTCTTCGATGGTGATGGGGTGCTCCTCTCTACCAGAAGAACTTAATGCAAACTCTGAACAGGTTGTAACTGATTACCAAGAGTGGGTAAATACCGTACCAGACGCAGGCGATGTTCGCTTAGGGGGCGTTATTGCGAAGGTGACCAATTTACAAGATAAGACTCGTGTTGAAGTGGTTAATATGCCGATCTCAAGTAGCGGGAAACCTGATATTGATGCCGAGCCAAAAGGGCGCTTTGTTGCTTATATTGATGGTTATGTTGAGCCATTGAGCTTTGCTGAAGGCCGTTTAGTCACCTTGGTGGGCACATCAAATGGCACGGAAGATGGCACTATTGGTGATTATCCTTATACCTTCCCGGTAATGAATGTATATAACCAACGCTTGTGGCAAATTACAGAGCGAGTGGTTGTGAACGACTTTGCTCCTACCTATTATTCATGTCGCAGCTTACATTGTCGTAGTTTCCAAACGATGCCAAGACAAGGGCGCGTAATTAAAGACGTCGAATAGAACAGAGTTGTTTAGGATTAGTGGATATACAAGACAGGGATAACAAACGGCAATGATTGAAAAGTCATACTCGCTTGCGAGCGGGACGCTCGCCACACAACAGATTGGAAGCCCAGAAACGACCGCCACGACGGTCGTTTTTGTTCATGGGTGGCTGGATAATTCTGCAAGCTTTAACTCAGTAATAGATACGTTAGAAAAGCGGGCATCTAATTTGCACCTCGTTGCGATTGACCTTTTTGGACATGGCTTTTCATCGCATAAATCGGGCAGTTACTACCCATTTCACGACTATATCGATGACTTGCATCAGTTGGTGACCAAATTATCGCCAAACAGACTGGTACTAGTAGGACATTCACTTGGTGCATTGATCGCAAGTTGCTATAGTGCCGCCTTTCCTGAAAAGGTGTCAGGATTAATTCAAATTGAAGGTCATGGACCTCTTTCAGAAGCTCCCTACGAAACAGTCTCTCGCTTGAGAGATGGGGTACTCAGTCGTCTTCGACAGCAAAGAAAGCCTTCACGTCCTCTAGCTAGCCTTGAGGATGCTATTAAACTGAGAGCTCACACTAACCAAATCAATGCTGAACTAATCGCTCCTATTGTTAAACGAGGAATTGTTGAGCTAGGTACTGTTGCTCAAGCTGCTTTTGATCAAGCGACAGTTGATCACGTTGCTATTGATCAAACGACTGATGAGCAAGGTATTGCCGAGTTCGAGAGCTCTTGGCAATGGCGATGCGACCCAAACCTAAAATGTGACTCGCTATATCGCATGTCACAGGCGCATGCTGAAGCGATTATGACGGCTATTGAATGCCCTCAATTAATAATTTTAGGGAATGATGGATTCCGACATTTGCAGCATAATCGCTACAAATCAGCCCATAGTTCTCTGCATATAGAGACTATTCCTGGCGGACATCATTGTCATTTAGAGAGCCCAGAGCTAGTTTCAGAGCTAATTCTTGGTGTAGTTAACAAAATTTAAACAAGTGTTTGAGCCTTTTAGTGCTCATGCACTAAAGCTGTGCTGTAATACCGCAATGATAAATAGCGGCGAGCAGTCGTCAGCTGATAAACGAGGAGTAACATCGTGGATAAACCTTGGCTTTCACGTTATCCAAGTGACGTACCAGAAACGATCAACCCAGATCAGTACCCATCTCTTATAGAAATGTTTGAACAGTCGGTACAGAAGTACGCAGACCAACCTGCATTTGAGAATATGGGGTCTATCATGACATTCCGTAAGCTTGAAGAGCGCAGCCGTGCTTTTGCCGCTTATTTGCAGAATGATCTAAAACTGAAGAAAGGCGATCGTGTCGCGCTAATGATGCCAAACCTGCTGCAATACCCAATTGCACTCTTTGGTGTGCTGCGTGCAGGTATGATTGCAGTGAACGTCAACCCACTGTACACGCCTCGTGAACTTGAACACCAACTGAATGATTCTGGTGCAAAGGCGATTGTTATCGTTTCTAACTTTGCGAGTACGCTCGAGAAAGTGGTTGATAACACATCAGTTAAACATGTTGTACTAACGAGCTTAGGGCAAATGTTGCCACGTGCGAAAGGTACGATTGTCGACTTCGTAGTGAAATACGTAAAAGGCATGGTGCCTAAGTATGATCTGCCAGGTGCTATCTCATTCAGAAAAGCACTGCATAAAGGTCGTCGTCTTCAATATGTTAAGCCATTTATGGCTGGCGATGACATCGCATTCCTGCAGTACACCGGTGGTACAACGGGCGTAGCGAAGGGTGCAATCCTAACGCACCGCAATATGATCGCGAACGTACTTCAAGCGAAAGGGGCATATAGCCCTGTACTGCAAGAAGGTCGTGAATTGGTAGTTACGGCTCTGCCGCTTTACCACGTATTTGCACTTACCGTGAACTGCTTACTGTTTGTTGAGATGGGTGGTCGTAACCTATTGATTACTAATCCTCGTGACATTCCTGGCTTTATTAAAGAGCTACAAAAGGTTCCGTTTACTGCGATTACTGGCGTAAACACCTTGTTCAATGCTCTAGTGAATAACGAAGATTTCCACGAATTGGATTTCAGTAACATGCGTTTATCTGTTGGTGGCGGTATGGCGGTTCAACGCACGGTTGCTGAGCAATGGAAGAAAGCGACAGGCGTCCACCTATTGGAAGGCTATGGTTTAACTGAATGTGCTCCTTTGGTAACCGGTAACCCATACGATCTGAAAGACTACACGGGTGCAATCGGTCTACCAGTACCATCAACAGAAGTTCGTATTGTTGATGATGAAGGTAAAGTGGTCGGCAATGATCAAGTGGGTGAATTGCAGGTTCGTGGCCCTCAAGTGATGCAAGGTTACTGGCAGC
The DNA here is from genome assembly GCF_963898195.1 of Vibrio sp. L3-7. Classification (NCBI taxonomy): domain Bacteria; kingdom Pseudomonadati; phylum Pseudomonadota; class Gammaproteobacteria; order Vibrionales; family Vibrionaceae; genus Vibrio; species Vibrio sp. L3-7. The sequence goes on from NZ_CAWQUW010000034.1 coordinate 53,045, forward strand.
GTCCAGAAGCGACCAAAGAAGTGATCGATCAAGATGGTTGGTTATCGACAGGTGATATCGTTAAGTTTGATGACGAAGGCTTGTTGTACATCGTTGACCGTAAGAAAGACATGATTCTTGTGTCTGGGTTCAACGTTTACCCGAACGAGATTGAAGATGTAGTGGCTCTGCATGGCAAAGTGTTAGAAGTCGCAGCTATCGGCCAACCTCATGAAGTGTCTGGCGAGCTAGTTAAGATTTACGTTGTTAAGCGTGACCCTAGCCTGACCAAAGAAGATATCATTGCGCACTGTCGTGAACATCTAACAGGCTACAAGATCCCTAAATTGATTGAGTTCCGTGAAGAGCTACCGAAAACCAATGTCGGTAAGATCTTGCGCCGTGTGTTACGTGAAGAGAACGATGCAGAGCTTGCTAAACGCGCAAGTGAGTAAGAGCCTATTTTCGAGTAACCGCTGCACCAGCAGCCATTGAGGCGCTTAATCTAAGCGAGCGCTGAAAAATGGTGTTAGAATGCCGACAGTTAATGTCGGCATTTTTGTATCCGGCCATCAAAGTGAAACCAGTGAGAGTTTTTGTGGATTATCAGATCATTACCCAATTGAAAGACCTTGAGCGAGTTTGCCAACAAGCACGTGAAGCCGATGTCGTTATGCTTGATACGGAGTTTGTTCGTACAAGAACCTATTACCCTCAATTAGGCTTGATTCAGTTATTTGATGGTGAAACGCTGTCACTGATTGACCCTATTGCTCTTGATGATATGACACCGTTTGTTGGGTTGTTGAAAGATGCTTCTGTTCTCAAAGTCCTGCACGCTTGCGGTGAAGATTTAGAAGTATTCCAGAACGCATTTGGTTGCACGCCAACACCAATGGTCGATACACAGATTATGGCTGCTTTTCTTGGCCATGGTTTATCAACGGGCTTTGCTGCTCTGGTTTCAGAGTTTGAGGGTGTAGACCTAGACAAGAGTGAATCTCGCACTGACTGGTTAGCTCGTCCGCTTTCTCAGAAGCAACTGGACTACGCAGCAGCAGATGTTCATTACCTGATGCCAATGTACAACAAGCTTCTAGAAAAAGTGATGGAAGCGGGCTGGTGGGAAGCGGCGCAACAAGAGTCTGATTTACAAGTGGCTAAGCGCATCCGTAAAGTAAACCCAGACAACGCTTACCTTGATATTAAAGGCGCGTGGCAGCTAAAACCTCAACAGCTAGCTATTTTAAGGCCTCTAGCAACTTGGCGTTTAAAAGAAGCGATTAAGCGTGATTTAGCGTTGAACTTTGTCTTTAAAGAACAAGACTTGTGGGCTGTTGCCCGTTTTGCGATGAAAGATCCTAAGCATATGGAGCAGGAAGGTTTTGATTACCGTTCTGTACGTCGCCATGGTGCGAAGATCTGCTCAATAGTGAAATTGGCTGAGCATACGCCAGAAGAAGAATACCCAGCACCAGTAGAACGTTTAATGGATTACCCAGGTTACAAGCAACTCTTCAAAGTGCTGAAAGATGAAGTGAAAACCGCATCACAACACAGTGGTTTAGCGACTGAATTTTTGGCATCGAAGAAGCAACTTAATCAAGTGTTAAGCTGGATTTGGAAGTACGATCGTAATCCAGAGAAGCTGCCTGATGTAATGCAAGGTTGGCGTCTAGATGTCGTTGGCGATAAGCTAAATAAAGCAATCAAGTAACTTTAGTTTTGTAGTAAGCAACGAATGCTTTAGAGATAAAAGTTGCAGACACAAAAAAGAGAGCCTAGGCTCTCTTTTTTATTTAATCGCTATAAGCACAGCTCGTTCTCTGCTTATCGATCTTCTTTTGGAATACTATCGTTCTTCTTCTGGAAGCTTAACATTCAGCTCTAATACTGAGATGTCATCATCTTTGTGTTCGAAAGTTAGATCAACCATTGATGGATCGACTTCTACATACTTAGCGATAACCCTTAGAATGTCTTCTTTAAGCTGTGGTAAGTATGATGGTGCTGGATCATCATGGCTGCGTCGCTCCGCAACGATGATCTGCAAACGCTCTTTGGCTAGGTTTGCGGTGGTCTTTTTCTGTGGTCTAAAAAACTCTAATAATGACATTGTGCATTAGCCTCCGAACAGTCTTTTGAAGATGCCTTTCTTCTGTTCCGTTAAGAAGCGGAAGTCAACTTGGCTACCCAGTAGTCGCTCTACAGTATCATTGTAAGCCATACCTGCGTCGGTTGCTTCGTCAAAGATAACGGGAACACCTTTGTTCGATGCGTTTAGTACCGCTTGGCTCTCTGGAATAACACCCAGTAGCGAGATGTGTAAGATTTCTTCTACATCTTCCACGCTCAGCATCTCACCTTGATTTACGCGTGCTGGGTTGTAACGAGTCAGTAGAAGGTGCGTTTTCACTGGCTCCAAGCCGTCTTCAGAGCGGCGAGACTTAGAATCAAGAATACCTAGAATACGGTCTGAATCGCGTACAGAAGAGACTTCAGGGTTAGTCGTCACAATCGCTTCATCAGCAAAGTACAACGCCATCAGAGCACCTTGCTCGATACCTGCTGGAGAATCACAGATGATGAAATCAAAGCCCATTTCATCCAGCTCATCAAACACACGACGAACACCGTCTTTGGTCAGTGCATCTTTATCACGAGTTTGAGACGCAGGAAGAATGAATAGATTCTCTGTGCGTTTGTCTTTGATCATCGCTTGGTTCAGCGTGGCTTCACCATTGATAACATTAACGAAGTCGTACACAACGCGACGTTCACAACCCATGATTAAATCTAGGTTACGCAGGCCGATATCAAAGTCGATAACTGCGGTTTTCTTCCCTTTTAAAGCCAGACCCGAGGCAATAGCTGCACTGGAGGTCGTTTTGCCTACCCCGCCTTTACCAGACGTTACAACGATAATGCGTGCCATTCTGTTTTCCTTTTATTTCTCTTATATTGCGAGGACATCAACGTGTAATACATCGTTTGCCATACTGAACATGGTTTTCTTCTGCCAGTACTCGCTATCAATTTGATCGCTGAGCCAGTAATTTCCAGCAATGGAAACCAGCTCTGCTTGTAAATCATTACAAATTATTTTTGCTTCAGTTTGACCACTTGCACCTGCAATCGCACGGCCGCGCAATGTGCCATGAATATGGATGCTGCCATCGGCAATCACTTCTGCGCCAGCACTCACGTGACTCAGGATTAATAGGTCGCCATCTTTGGCATAAACCTGTTGGCCAGAACGAATAGGCGTTCTAATCACTTTAATTGGTGCCATCTTTGCCGGGGCTTGAGAGGGCGACTTGCTCGCTGTCATTATTGCAAAACCGGCTTCTTTTGCTAGGTTTTGCATACGCTTATCAGAGCAGCCTGCCACACCAACTGGGATCATGCCCGCTTGAGAGATACCGTTTTTCAGTTGCACGAAGTCGATATCGCCAGCGACTTTGCTAATGTTAATAACAACAGGCGCAGCAGCGAAAAAAGTGGGTGCTTGGTCTACCTTCTCTTGAAGAAAAGACACCGCATTTTCGACTTGATCATCGGATAAGTGCAAAACAGATAGCGTGAAACTGCTACCTTTTAGATCTGGGTTACTAGACATCGAAAAACTACAGGACCTCAATAGCGAATGGGTACAATTTCTTTATCAATAAAATAAAGGGCATTGCCTGAAACTAGGTTTATCATGTTATATTCCCAAACCAAGCACAGCAAGTAATCTTGTTGTCAAATGAACGTTTTGTTCCCAATATTTCCCTAACATAAACTATTGATCTCGCAAGTGAGAGTTTTGTAGTCATAAACAATTAAAAAAGGTTTGTCATGCTGTGTTCTATATATAAAAGCTCAAAGAAAGAAGGAACATACCTTTATATCCCTAAGAAGGATGATTTCTCACAAGTTCCTGACGCATTGATGCAAATGTTTGGTAAACCTAGTTTTGTAATGGTAATTAAAATGGATGGCCGTACGCTTGCCCAAGTCAGCATCGAAAAAGTGAGAGAATCACTAAAAAGCGATGGTTTCTTTTTGCAGGTTCCGCCACCACCGGTTAACGAACTTGAGCGACATAAAGAGCTTAAAGCTCAACAAAAAGTTCAAGACGAAGAGTAATAGCCACCTCAATTCAGGGAGGAGTGATCGTTGAGTAAATTTTCAAAAACCATATTGGCGGTGTCGGCATTGCTATTAGGTAATAGCCTGACTATCGGCTCAGTACAAGCTGAAGAGCTGAGCTTTGAACAGTATGTAGAAAAACTAAAACAACAAGGCCGTGAAGAAGGTATCTCTGAAGCGATCATTGATGAAGCCTTTGATGGTGTGACATTTAAGCCAAGAGCCGTCAAAGCCGACAAAAATCAGCCTGAGAAAAAACTGACTCTGGATGAATACATTCCACGTGCAGTTCCAGATTGGAAAGTGAAGCAGGCGCGATCGCTCTATAAAAAGCATTACCAAGCGTTAAAGCGCATTGGCGATGAGTATGGCGTTCAACCCAGGTTCATTGTCGCTCTATGGGGCGTTGAGAGTAATTTTGGTAAGTTCACTGGCAATTACAGCGTGATCGATGCTTTGACGACTATGGCCTATGAAGGACGCAGAGAAGCTTTCTTCCGCAAAGAAGCGATGGCGGCATTAACGATTCTTGATCAAGGCCATATTGCACCAAAAGACATGAAAGGCTCATGGGCGGGTGCGATGGGGCAACCTCAGTTTATGCCAAGTTCATTCTTAGCTTACGCTGCTGATGGCAGTGGCGATGGCAAGAAAGATATTTGGAGCACCGAAGAAGATGTTTTTGCTTCGGCGGCTAATTATCTCGGCCAGTCGGGTTGGGATGACAAATACACTTGGGGTCGTCAGGTTCACGTACCATCAACGGTATCCATTGAAATGCAAGGTCGCGACGAAGACAAAGCGAAATACCTACAAGAGTGGTCTGAACTCGGTATTACACGCTTCGATGGCCGAGCTCTTCCTCAGTTGGATGAAGACATCAAAGCTTGGCTGATTATGCCTGATGACGAAACAGGCCGTTCGTACCTGATTTACAACAACTACAATGTTCTAATGAAGTGGAATCGTTCTTACTACTTTGCCTTGGCAGTCAGCCATCTAGCCGACCGAATTAAGTTTGATTAATTGACCTGATTTGATTGATAGAGCTAATTTGATTAATAGAATTAGGTCGCTTTGAATAGCATTTGGCCTACCATAGGCAGAACGACATAAAGGACTCTTCGGAGTCCTTTTTCTTTTCATTTAAATTTTATATTTCAGAGATTTAAGAAGGTGGTCTTGTGCTAACAGATAGAGCCGCACAGATGGTGATATTCCATGCGTTAATCAAGCATGAAGGCTTTACCAGTGCAGCAAAAAGCTTGAACGTTTCGGTTTCTCATATCAGCAAGCAAGTTGCTTTGCTCGAAGATTCGATAGGTATCAAGTTGGTACAAAGAACCACGCGCAGCCTTACACTGACCGAAGCTGGGGACGTGTTCTATCAACATTGTGAGCAATTGTTCAATACCGTAAAAGCGGCTCAAATGGATATGGACAGTCAACGTGATGATATCTCTGGAATCTTGCGTGTGGGTTTGTCACAGTCATTTGGCACACTGCACATCATTCCTGCGATTGATCAGCTCAGGCAGCTTTATCCTCAACTGAGAATCGAAGTTCACTTGTTCGACTACAAAGTGGACATGATTGAAGAGCGGTTGGATCTCTGGATCACCAATAATGAAGACTTGCCGGAAGGTTACATTGCGCAGCGTTTAGCCGACAGCCAGTTTGTGGTAGCCGCATCACCGGATTATCTGATTAAGGCAGGGACTCCGCATGTGCCCTCCGACTTGATTGAGCATAATTGCCTTATTTATCGTAGCCGCGAGCGTGACTACACGTCATGGGCATTTGATAACGGCCAAGAAAATCTCAGTGTTAAAGTGGCTGGCGACTACTCGGTGGATTTAGCGGAAGCCGTACGAGACGCAGCTGTATCTGGGTGGGGGGTCGCTTATCTGGCGACTTACTTAGTGAAAGAAGAGTTTAGAACGGGCAAGTTAATCCAAGTACTACCGGAATGGCGGGCGAGTCAGATTATGCCTTTCTATGCCGTTTACCCAAGCCGAAAGAATATGCCTAAGAAGCTTTCTGCTGTTATCGAGTTCATTAAAGACCATATCGGATCGCCAACCTATTGGGACAAAAATCTTAAAACTTGCGTAGAACTGCATCGCTAACTTTTTCCTAATCTATAAATATAATTTCCACATGGAAAAAGTATGCTTTTTAATCAAATTTAATGGTTATAATTCAATGGTTTAATATAACTCATTGTTCAGGCGTAATTACCTCAACATCACATTAACAACCGCAACTTGCCGCAAACGATTTCCTCTATACAATGCGTCGCCTTTCCTACCTACAACTTTAGGTTGATGCACATGGCTTCCCTACTTGGAATTATCACTATTTTAGTTGCCGCTTGGTTACTATCTACGGACAGAAAAAATATCCCGCTGAGAACGGTTTCTCTCGCTTTCTTACTGCAAATTACATTCGCGCTATTGGTTCTGTATGTTCCAATGGGCAAAGAAGTGTTAAACGCAGCAACAGGTGCGGTGTCTAGTTTGATCAACTACGGTCAAGAGGGGATTAATTTCCTATTTGGTGGCTTAACAAATAATGGATTCGTTTTCGCAATTAATGTTTTGGGCATCATTATCTTTTTCTCAGCATTGATTTCAGGTTTGTACCACATTGGATTTATGCCAAAGGTGATCAACTTAATTGGTGGTGCTTTGCAGAAGTTTTTGGGTACAGGTCGTGCTGAATCACTGTCTGCTACTGCGAACATTTTTGTTGGCATGATCGAAGCGCCATTGGTTGTTAAACCTTATTTAAAGCACATGACAGATTCACAGTTGTTTGCTGTGATGGTGTGTGGTTTAGCGTCTGTAGCGGGTGGTACGCTAGTTGGGTATGCATCGCTTGGTGTTGATCTTAATTACTTGATCGCTGCGGCATTCATGTCTGCACCTGCCGGTTTATTGATGGCCAAGATTTTGGTTCCAGGCAGTGCTGAAGAAGCTCAAGAAAACATTGAGTTTGATGTTGAAATTCCACGAGCAACAAACGTCGTTGAGGCAATGGCAGATGGGGCTATGTCTGGGCTTCGTATTGCCGTTGCTGTGGGCGCGACACTTCTTGCCTTCATTAGTGTGATTGCAATGCTAAATGGCTTATTGGGAACCGTTGGAGGTTGGTTTGGTGTAAACCTGAGCTTCGAACTTATCCTAGGTTATGTGTTCGCACCCGTTGCATGGCTGATCGGTATACCGTGGTCTGAGGCTGTGGTTGCAGGCTCATTGATCGGAAACAAGATTGTTGTAAACGAGTTCGTGGCATTCATCCAGTTAATGGACGTAAAAGAGGCGCTAAGTGAGCACTCACAAGCGATAGTTACTTTTGCGTTATGTGGTTTTGCCAACATCTCTACGATGGCGATCCTGATTGGTGGCTTAGGCAGCCTAGTTCCAGAGCGCCGTTCGTTCATCTCTCAGTACGGCTTTAGAGCAATTTGTGCTGGCGTACTTGCCAATCTAATGAGCGCGGCTATTGCTGGCGTGGTACTTTCACTTTAAGTTTTGCCTAGCTAGATCATAAGCACTTCCTAACTCGTTATGATCACCCAGTCAGAGTATGAATACCTTGTTGCCCCGTAAGTAAAGTTACTGATAAATCACAATAATATTCGGTTAGTGTGATAAAGAGAGCCTATAGTGTAATGACGTAGGTTTTCTTATTCAGTTAATCAGTTTGTACCACAGGGTGTGGTGCAAAACTTTAGGGGCACAAATGGATTTGTCGATCACTTCATCCTTGGCGTTAATTGGACTGTTGTCCTTGGCGTGTCAGCTGCTAGGCTGGCGTTTGCGTCTTCCTGCTATTCTCCCCCTCCTTGTTGTCGGTCTGTTATTAGGCCCTGGTTTAAATATCCTCAATCCCGATACCATTTTTGGCGACGTGTTGTTTCCGTTGATTTCATTAGGCGTAGCCATCATTTTATTTGAAGGTGCGTTGACCCTGAATTTTAAAGAAATCAGAGGCCACGGGCGCATGGTGACGCACCTCGTGAGTTTCGGTATGTTGATTACTTGGGCGTGTATCGTTGTGGGTGCTCATTTCTTCGTAGGTTTCAGTTGGCCGTTAGCTGCTTTATTTAGTGCATTAGTGGTCGTGACTGGTCCGACGGTTATCGTACCTATGCTGCGCAGCATTCAGCCCAAATCTTCCTTGGGTAGCATCTTGCGATGGGAAGGGATAGTTATTGACCCAATTGGCGCTCTGTTTGCTGTTCTCGTTTACGAATACATTGTCTATTCGGCCGCACCTACGGGTCATATTCTCTCGGCGTTGGGTCTGACGTTGGCCATTGGTTTAGGCTTAGGGAGTATCGGTGGCCATTTGATTGCCAAGATGCTGCAAGGGCACTGGGTTCCGCATTACCTACGTAATGTGGCGGTACTGACGCTAATGTTGGCCGCATTCTCCTTTTCAAATGACTTGAGTGAAGAGTCCGGTTTATTAACCGTGACCATCATGGGTATCTGGCTCGCCAATGTGAAAGGCTTGGATCTCGAAGACATTATTGAATTCAAAGAAACCCTGACTGTGTTACTCATTTCTGCGTTGTTTATTCTGTTAGCGAGCAGGCTTGATTCGGGGACTTTCCTCTCAATAGGTTGGGGCGGTGTTGGCTTATTAGCGGTGGTTATGCTGGTGGCTCGTCCTTTGAGTGTATGGATCAGCGGGATCGGTACGGATCTTACCTCTGCTGATAAATGGTTCTTAAGCTGGATGGCGCCTCGCGGGATCGTCGCAGCCGCAGTCTCCTCTTTGTTTGCTATAAAGCTCCAGGAAAAACAATTGATTGAAGGTGCTGATTTACTGGTACCTATGGTGTTCTTAGTCATCATAGGTACGGTAGTGATTCAGAGCTTAACGGCAAGCTGGTGGGCTAGAAGGTTAGGTGTGACTCAAGAGAAGGCACAAGGAGTTATTTTCTTTGGCGCGACTCATTTTGCTCGGCAGTTTGCCAAAGTGCTGGCAACACATAACATTAACAGCGTGCTAGCCGATACCAACTGGGAAAGCATTCGCTTGGCGCGCATGGAGAACTTGAATGTCTATTTCGGTAACCCAGCTTCGAGCCACGCTGAAAATAATCTGGAATTGGACGGGATAGGGCGTGCAATGATCGTATCGCCATACCGACAAACGAATCCATTGGTGAGCATGCACTATCAAGATGAATTTGGTGAAAGCAAAGTGTTTGAACTTGAGTCATCCGAGACAAAACATGAAAGGCATCAGGTGAGTCGTGATGGCAATAGAAGTTTGTTCTCTGAAGGGATCACTTATTCAAAACTCAACTCGTTAATGGCTCAGGGAAGCCAAATAAAAAGTACGGGATTAACCGAAACTTTTGACCTTAATGAGTTCAAATCGCTTTATCCTAAAGCGATCCCACTCGGTGTGATTACTGAAGGTAACTTCCGATTAGTGACACAAGGTTCTGAGTTGGAAAAATTAATAGCAACAGAATGTGAAATCATTAGTTTATTGCCGCCTTCAGAGCAGGCAGAAAGAATCGATATCCCAAATAAATAGCGAGTGCTCAGTATTAAAAGCGACTCGCTGTGTATCAAAAATAAATAGCTCAGAATCAAAAAAGCCGCAACGTTTTCACGCTGCGGCTTTCTTATTCTATTTTAAGACGAAACAATTCATCTCAATGGTAATGCTACCGAGATTGTCGTTGTGGATTATTTCGAGTGAAATTGCTCACAAGCGATCATGGTGTTTTCGATTAGACTCGCAACTGTCATTGGTCCAACACCACCTGGTACTGGAGTGATGAAACTTGCGTTCTCTTTAGCCACGTCGTATTCAACATCACCAACTAACTTACCAGATTCTAAACGGTTGATGCCAACATCGACCACGACCGCGCCTTTCTTAACCCAGGCACCAGGAATGAAGTTTGGTTTACCTACTGCAACCACAACAACGTCTGCTTGACGTACGTGACCTTCAAGATCTTTGGTAAAGCGGTGACATGTTGTCGTCGTACAGCCGGCTAGAAGCAGTTCTAACGTCATTGGGCGACCAACAATGTTTGATGCGCCAACTACAACTGCATGCTTGCCGCGTAAGTCGATGTTGTAGCGATCTAGTAGTGTGATGATGCCTTTAGGCGTACAAGAGCGCAGCTTAGGCATACGTTGAGCTAAACGGCCCACATTGTATGGGTGGAAGCCATCAACGTCTTTTTCTGGAGTGATACGCTCAAGAACGTGAGTGGTATCAATACCAGCAGGTAGAGGCAATTGAACCAGAATGCCGTCAATTTCTGGGTCTTCATTGAGTTGGTCTACTAGCGTTAGCAGTTCATCTTCGGTTGCTGTCGCTGGTAAATCAAAAGACTTTGAAACGAAGCCTACTTCCTGACACGCTTTACGTTTACTTCCAACGTAAACTTGAGAGGCAGGGTCTTCACCCACTAAAACAACCGCTAGGCCCGGAGCGCGTAATCCAGCTTCAGTACGAGCTTTTACACGTGCCGCAACTTCAGAGCGAACTGTTTGAGAAATTAGCTTTCCATCAATATTTTGAGCAGTCATGAATTTCCTTAGTATTGATATTCAAGTTAGTGGCTGATGTTTTGGCGCATTATTCCAGAAAATCTTTTTGATTACCATCAAGCAAACGTTTGCTTTGGTCTATTTTCCTACACTTATAATCTCATTGCCCTTTTTTTACTCACTTGGATCAGAATGTTACACAAAGCCGTTGCTTTACTGATTCGAATTCGTATAATCCTTTCCTGTAGCGCGCCCTTAGCTCAGCTGGATAGAGCACCTCCCTTCTAAGGAGGTGGTCGAAGGTTCGAATCCTTCAGGGCGTACCACTATTTAAAGAAACCCGATAACTCTCTGAGTTGTCGGGTTTTTTGCATTTCAGAACGACTTAATCTATCAATACCATGTTTTGTATTTCGATGTCTCTGTCTTTCGGCTTTTGCTAAACGGCCACGAGCTGTGGGGTATATCTAAGACCTAACATACTGCACCCGTCTTCCAAGTAACTATCGGTTACAACGTCGAAGCCGAATTTACCATAGTAGTCTTTGAGATGTGCTTGTGCCGAAATAAAAATCGAACAATCTGGATAAACCTTTCGTGTGGCATCAAAGCTAACTTGCATCAATTGGTTACCAAGCTGCTTTCCACGGTAGCCTTTCGCTACAATCACTCGTCCAATACAAACGTCATTTGCATCAGAATCCAGCAAAGGTAGAAGATCGGCTGGGTATCCAAGCTTCTGAGCCATAATTCGGCTATAAGCTACTAGACCTTCGTTCTCATAACCCATGACATGATAAGTCTCGGGGTGATTATCTTTACCATCCAAATCACTGTATGGCGTGTTCATATCTACGATAAAAATGTCGACTCTTTGTTGCAAGAAATCATAGAGCTCTTGAACAGACAGATCCGCAAATTTTTTAACTCTCCACTCGATCATTATTTTTCTCCTTATTATTTTGGCTACAACATAGAGAGTATTTACAACGAGTTCATTAACCTTTGTTAATCGAAGACATGGTTAATTGAGCATGCTGTTGAAAAATGATGAACCTTGTTTCGTCATAGGCCTGAAAGGGCGGACACTAAACCTTTATGTGTTTTGACCATAATAAAAACAACTGTTTTAGAGCACCACTCATTTTCCTTCACTATTCATTTCATTCGGCTCATGTAATAGAAAGTTAAAATTGTTCGTTTTTTGGGGTTTACATCATTTGGTATTAAAGCCACTATGAATTCACGAAGAATAGACAAGTAAAGCTGTTAGTCAGTAGGTTTATAGACTCAAACCTTCTGTTTGATGGCTGATTTAGAGGAAGTAATGGCAGGAAACAGTATCGGACAACATTTCCGCGTGACTACGTTCGGAGAAAGTCACGGTATCGCACTAGGATGTATCGTAGATGGGTGCCCACCAGGATTAGAAATTACCGAAGCAGACCTTCAAAGAGATTTGGATCGTCGTCGCCCAGGTACTTCACGTTATACAACGGCTCGCCGTGAAGCGGATGAAGTGAAAATCTTATCAGGTGTATTTGAAGGCCAAACTACGGGTACTTCTATTGGTCTATTGATTGAAAATACAGACCAACGCTCTAAAGACTATTCCGAAATTAAAGACAAGTTCCGCCCTGGCCACGCTGATTATACCTACCATCAAAAGTACGGTGTGCGTGATTACCGAGGTGGCGGTCGCTCTTCTGCTCGAGAAACTGCAATGCGTGTTGCTGCGGGTGCGATTGCGAAGAAATACCTTAAGCAAGAATTTGGTGTTGAAATCCAAGCTTATCTTTCTCAAATGGGTGATATCTCAATTGATAAAGTGGATTGGAACGAGATCGAAAACAACGCTTTCTTCTGCCCTGATGCCGACAAAGTACCAGAATTTGACCAATTGATCCGTGACTTGCTAAAAGAAGGCAACTCGATCGGTGCGAAGATTCAAGTGGTTGCGACTAAAGTGCCTGTAGGTCTTGGTGAGCCAATCTTTGATCGTCTAGATGCAGACATCGCTCACGCTCTAATGAGCATCAATGCGGTGAAAGGTGTTGAGATTGGTGACGGTTTTGATGTGGTTAATCAGCGCGGTAGCGAACACCGTGATCCATTAACTCCAGAAGGTTTCAGTAGTAACCACGCTGGTGGTATCTTAGGTGGTATCTCTACTGGCCAAGATATTGTGGCGAGCATTGCACTTAAGCCGACATCAAGCATTACAGTTCCTGGTGACACCATCACTAAAGATGGCGAAGCAACGCAGCTAATCACTAAAGGTCGTCACGATCCATGTGTGGGTATTCGTGCCGTGCCTATCGCAGAAGCGATGTTAGCAATTGTATTGCTTGATCATCTATTGCGTCATCGTGGTCAAAACTTTGGTGTGACAACAGAAACGCCAAAAATCTAGTTTTGCTTCGTTTTATTCAAAACAGAATTGAAACTGATTTGATAGAAACAAAAAAGGGTTGCTTCGTAATGAAGCAACCCTTTTTATATTCTGCGTCATTGAGAATATCTAATGTACAGAGCTTTCCGGATCAAGCTGGAAAGACGGCAAGCGCCATTTGAATCTTACAGCTGCCATACGCAGCAAGTAGCCAACCACAAGCGTAACAATCGTTGCTGTTACGTTGTTAATGCCAAGCTCAAGCAAACCTAGGTATAAACCCGAAGCAACAAGGGCAACAGATGCGTACAACTCTTCATGCAGAACCAATGGGGTTTGACGACAGATAAGATCGCGCAGTAAGCCACCAAACACGCCAGTCACTAATGCTGACACCATACAAATCATTGGGTGCAGACCCATGGTCATCGCCACTTTAGTACCAATGATACTGAATACAATTAGCCCCAAGGCATCCAGACGAATGAACAAGCCTTTTAGCTTGATCACCCATTTAGCCAGCCCCGTTGTGACAACACCAGCCAAACAGGTGATAGCCAAATACTGGGGGTTTTCAACCCAACCTAAAGGGTAGTGGCCAAGTAAGATGTCTCGTACTGTCCCGCCACCAATTGCTGTTGCACTCGCAACTAACATTACGCCAAACCAATCCATTTTTTGTTTGCCAGCACTGAGAGCGCCGGTCATGGCTTCTGCCGTGATGCCAATGATATACAAAATACTTAATAGCATTGCTGTAGCTCTATAATTTAGGTCTATAAATTGAAGTGTTATAGGCCTTGAGGATATAAAAATGAAGCGCGAGTGTAGTAGTAAAAACGTTTGTTGACGAATGAATATTTGTACCTTGAATCGATGTTTCAGATTAGTTGAAGTAATCAATTGGCATCAGTTGAGGTTATCTATTGTAGATACGGGTTGCTTTGTGGCGGTGGAGAGCGCTTGAGTTGGTAACATTACGCTTGATAGGGGCTTTACCAAGGCGAAAAAACAAAGCAAAATACGGGTGTTTACTTCATTTCAAGCCAGTTCTATGACCCACCAATATTCAGACATTATCGATATTTTTAATCAAACCTTCTCAGAGAGCTTTAACACTAAGTTAGAGCTAGGCGCTGACGAGCCTATTTACTTGCCTGCCGACGATACGATCCCACACCATCGAATTGTGTTCGCTCGTGGCTTTTACGCTTCGGCTTTACATGAAATCGCACACTGGTGCGTTGCTGGCCCTGAACGTCGTTTGTTGGAAGATTTTGGTTATTGGTATGAGCCAGATGGACGTACTGAATCGGTTCAAGCCGAGTTTGAAAAAGTTGAAATACGCCCACAAGCGTACGAATGGATCATTGCGACGAGCGCAGGCTTTCCTTTTAATGTCAGCTGTGACAATCTACACGGCGATTTTGAGCCAGATCGTTTGGCCTTTATGAATAAAGTACACAGCGAAGTCATGGGTATCTTAGAAGTTGGCCTTCCGCCTCGAGTGAAAATGCTCTCTGAAGCATTATGCAGCTTCTACGATGTTGAACCTTTATGTGCTAGCCAATTTATAGTGAAATAAGAGAATATTATGATTATCGAATTTGAAGAAAAACTACTTGAAGTAATTGATGCTCGCATTGAAAACGCATCAGACGATGAACTGTTTGCAGGTGGTTACTTACGTGGTCATATTTCTCTTTCAGTGGCTTCATGTGAAGAAGATGGCATTGAAGAAGTAGCAGAAGTAAAAGCACGCATTGAAAAGAGCTTAGATGACGCTCGCTCTGAACTAACACCAGCAGATCGCACGATCGTAAATGATCTTTGGGTTGAGTTACAAAACCAAGCTTAATCTCGATATATTGATGCTATCCGTTCAGTCCCTTCCTTCTCATTTTGCTGAGCGAACTGTTTATTTGAGACTCATTCGAAATTTTTGAATGAGTCCGTTCAATCCTTGTGATGGTTTCATTTTCTTACTACGTTATTCTAATCCCACTTAACGAAATCACAGAAAAGGTTACATCATGAAAGTTATCGCATTTGGCGCAAGCACAAGCTCTACTTCTATCAACAAAGCACTAGCAACTTACGCAGCTAACTTGATTGATGAAGCTGAAGTTAAAGTTCTAAACCTTAATGACTACAACGTTCCTATGTTCAGTGAAGATACTGAGAAAGAGATTGGCCAAGCTGAAGGTGCACAAGCATTCTTACGTGACCTTGCTGAAGCTGACGCGTTTGTTATCTCTTTTGCAGAGCATAACGGTCATTACCCAGCAGCTTATAAAAACCTATTTGATTGGGCGACACGTATTGAACGTTCAGTGTTTGGTGAGAAGCCGGCCGTTTATTTAGCGACTTCACCTGGCCCTGGTGGTGCACAAACCGTACTTGGCGCAGCAACGGGTTCAGCACCATACTTTGGCGGTAACGTAAAAGCGTCGCTTTCAGTACCTAGTTTCTACGATAACTTTGACTTTGAATCTGGTTCAATCAGTAATGAAGAGATCGCTCAACAGATTAAAGAAGCGGTAGCTAAGCTGTAAATACAATCCAGTTTATGGTTACACAATTAACGAAAAGCCCGAGTGACTTAATGTCGCTCGGGCTTTTTAGCTGTTAATTTCAGATATCTTAGATCTTGAGACATTTGAGATGTTCAGAATAGCTGAACTAGGAATTACTGGCTCGATTTAGAATGCTTGTCTGCAGTCCATCCAGCCGTTAGTGCTTTGCCTTTACGCAGTCTTCGTACCCACATTCTACTTGGGTGAATCGCTTCAAGTACATCTACAGGTAGAGGCAACGGGTCACCGCAAATTTGTGACGCCAAAACTTCAGCCAACAATGGCGCAGAGCTTAAACCTCGTGAACCCAATCCAATAAAGCAATATAGGTTAGGGAAGCTTTTCACCGTTTGAACCTCATCAATCGAATGACGTTGCGGGTTAAAGTTGTGTAGATTTTGGTACTGCTCTTTGATTGACTCAAAATCGCCAACATTTCCGACAAACGGCAAGTGATCGCGGCTTACACTACGAATACCTTGGCGCGCTAAGTTGTCACTGGTATCGACATCTTTTGTCCATGCTTGGTCTGGTAGCGACCCATGCAGGCGCTCACCATTATGTTGCTGAACCTCAATATCAAACTCTTGGTCGATATTGGTCTTGTCGTAGTTGGCACCAATACAGTGATGGCCGTTATTTGTATTTTGCGGCGTTAGGTAGCCATCAAAACACAACACGGTTTTGAGTTTGGTTAGGTTGTCAGTCGTCGGAATGTGGCTCACTTGGCCTTTAACCGGAGTGAGTGGTACGGACTGAGTTTGTTTAAACTGAGTGAACTTGTGTCCATTCGCAACAACCACTTGGTCGTGTTTTGTCTGAATCTCGCCTTGAGGTGTCTTAATCGTCAACAACCATTGTTGTTCAGCATCTAACCACTCAAGTTGAGTGACTTGATGTTGATAGTGTGCGCTCACTTGGTTTGTCTCTTCTAACTTGCCAATCAAACCTTGAGTAAGCTGAAGAGGGCTTAGCCACCCACCCAATGGAAAGTAAACACTCTCTTTATCGACCGGTAAGCCAATCTTTTCGTTCGCTTGCTCTGGTGCTAAACGCTGAATCAGATCTGTGTGGAAATTGCCTTCCAACATGCGGTTGAGCTTTTTAGTGGAGCCTTCATCCCACATCAAAATGTTCACGCCACACCAGCTGTGGTCAAATTGAACAGACTGAGCCGCTTGATTAATAAATTGACGAGCAAACAGTAACCCAGGGCCAAACACGCGAGACACGTTCGATGTCGCTTCACTCAATAACGGGTAAATCGCACCTTGATTATTGCCTGAGGCATTGCCCGCAGCTTGTTGGTGTTCACAATAAAGCATGATGTTTTTACCACGGCGGCTTAACGTTTTGGCTAATGCGGCACTGGCAACGCCACCACCGATAATGGCGATATCTTGTGAATCACTGTTTTGAGGTAGGCCATACCAAGGTTTGATGTTGGTGTGAGCATGTTTCTCGCTAAGTCGGCCAGCAATCATTTCTCGCTTGGTACCAAAACCTTTGACCTTTTTCATACCAAAGCCTGCTTCGATTAAACCGCGGCGCACAAAACCTGCAGCGGTAAACGTGGCGCAGCTGCAATTTTGTTTGGCCAACTTTGCCATGCCGTTGAATAAGTTTTGATTCCACATCTCAGGGTTTTTGCTAGGAGCAAAGCCGTCTAAGAACCAGGCATCAACTAAGCCTTGTTTTGGTGTCGGAACGTTAGGCATGCAATCTTTGATGTCACCAAACCATAGGTCAAGCGTGATTACGCCATCACCCAGTACAATACGATGACATTCAGGCAGTGCGATAGGGTAGTGTTCTTGGAGTTGTTTCGCATACTCGGCTAATTCTGGCCAAGATTGATGCGCTTTAATCAGATCATCTTTATTTAGAGGATATTTCTCAAAACTGATGAAATGTAACTCTTTGGTCATCGCTTGTGGGTTATCTTTAAGAAAAGCATCGAACCACTGCCAAACCGCGAGAAAGTTTAAACCAGTGCCAAAACCGGTTTCTGCTATCACAAAGCGGCGTTGTTCATGTTCAACCCAACGCTCTGGAAGGTGGTTTTGCTTTAAAAAGACGTAGCGAGTTTCTTCTAAACCGTTAACATTGGAGAAGTAAACGTCATCAAATTGGTCTGATACTGGCGTGCCAGACTCATTCCATTCCAGTTCTGCATTAGTAATTGAAGTCATAAAATCTATCATTTTGTGATTTGAAGCGATATGTTGGTAGGGATTGTACGAATTTCTAGGAAAGCTGACCACTTTTGTTAGGCTTCTTAGTTATCATCTAGCTGAATTTAGAATTATAGGAATGTCACATGAAACGAGTCGTAATCACCGGTATGGGTATTGTTTCAAGTATCGGTAACAACGTCGAAGAAGTTTTAGCATCACTGAAAGAGGGTAAATCAGGTATTACCGCTTCAGAGCAGTTCAAGGAAAATGGCTTGCGCTCTCAAGTTTGGGGTAACCTAAAAATGAACCCTGCTGACCATATTGATCGCAAAAAAATGCGCTTTATGGGTGATGCAGCGGCATTCGCTTATCTTTCAATGGAGCAAGCAATTGCTGATTCTGGTTTAACAGAAGATCAAGTATCTAATGACCGCACGGGTATCGTTGCGGGTTCAGGTGGTGCTTCATCTCTAAACCAAGTAAACGCAGTAGACATCATCCGTGAAAAAGGCGTGAAGCGCGTTGGTCCATACATGGTTCCACGTACAATGGCTTCTACGGTTTCTGCTTGTCTAGCAACTCCTTTCAAAATCCGTGGTGTGAACTACTCTATGAGTTCTGCATGTGCGACTTCTGCACACTGTATTGGTCACGCAATGGAGCTTATCCAACTTGGTAAGCAAGACGTAGTATTCGCTGGTGGCGGTGAAGAGCTTGATTGGTCTCTGACTATGATGTTCGACGCAATGGGCGCACTTTCTACTAAGTACAACGACACTCCAGAATTGGCTTCTCGTACCTACGATGCTGACCGTGATGGTTTCGTTATCTCTGGTGGCGGCGGCATGCTAGTTATCGAAGAGCTTGAGCACGCAGTTGCTCGTGGCGCAAAAATTTACGGTGAAATCGTAGGTTACGGCGCGACTTCAGATGGCTACGACATGGTTGCTCCTTCTGGTGAAGGCGCGGTTCGTTGTATGAAGATGGCAATGCAAAACGTTGATGGCGTTGACTACGTGAACACTCACGGTACTTCAACTCCTGTTGGTGACGTTAAAGAATTAGGCGCTATCCAAGAAGTGTTTGGTGGCAACAGCCCAGCAATTTCAGCAACGAAAGCGATGACTGGTCACGCTCTAGGTGCAGCTGGCGTACACGAAGCTATCTACTCAACGCTAATGCTAGATAACGGCTTTATTGCACCTAGCATTAACGTAGCAAACTTAGACGAAGCAGGCGCAGGCCTAGACATCGTAACTGAAACTCGTGAGCAAGAGCTAACGACAGTTATGTCTAACAGCTTTGGTTTCGGTGGTACGAACGCAACGCTAGTAATCAAAAAATACCAAGGCTAATTGAAGCTAAGGTTAAATTAATAAAAGGTTAATCGTTAATGGGTGACGTGAGTGCAGATTCAACACGCACAGGCCACTCAGTAATCATGACCATCAGAACATAGCTTTATAAATATGGTTTTAAGCGTGTTTTTTAACCCTAGCTTTGTAAGCTTCGCTTTAGAAAATGGCTTTTTAAATCAAGATTTAGAAGTTGAAAGGTTTCCAGAGCTTGATCAGTGGTGACTTAGTTACTACTGGTTGAACAGACGCAAGACTCTGTCTCCTGGAGAGCGAGATAGGATCCTTTTGTTCTGGATGTTTGCCCGATTGTTTATTCAATCGGGCATTTTTCGTTTTAGATTTACTCAGTTATTCAGTTACTCAGTTACTCAGTTACTCAGTTACCCAATTGCCAGGGTTGATCATTATTCGGGTTATCGTTTGATGAACGCTAGAAATGATGCCACTGTCAAATCTCTTGTTAGCGTTAAAGCCAATTCAGCCCTTTATTTATAATGTATTCCATTTGCTACTCGACACCGTGTGTGGAATTTTGCACAATCATTTCAATTCACATTTAAGGTCGACAGACCCCAACAAAAGTACCTTCCCAATGAAAATCTTAATCGATGAAAATATGCCTTATGCTGAAGCGCTTTTTAGCCAGTTAGGTGAAGTGACAATGAAGTCCGGTCGAACGCTAACTGCTGACGATCTTGTTGACGTAGACGCTTTGATGATTCGCTCTGTCACCAAGGTGAACGAGTCATTGATTAGCAAAGCCAATAAGCTGAAGTTTGTCGGTACTGCGACGGCAGGTATGGACCATGTCGACCAAGAATTGATGAAAGATCGTGGCATTTTCTTTACTGCGGCGCCTGGCTGTAACAAGGTGGGTGTTGCTGAGTATGCGTTCAGCGCGATGATGGTGTTGGCTCAGCAACAAGGTTTCTCTGTATTCGAAAAAACGGTCGGTATTATTGGTTGTGGTCAGGTGGGTAGCTATTTAGCGAAGTGCCTTGAAGGTATTGGCATTAAAGTATTGCTGAACGATCCTCTAAAACAACAAGAGGGTGATACTCGCGAGTTTACTGAATTAGAGACACTGCTTGAGCAATCGGACGTGATCACTTTGCATACGCCAATCACTAAAACGGGTGAATTCCCAACTCATCACTTGATCAATGAGCAAGTACTGAACAACTTCCGCGCCGATCAAATTCTGATTAATGCGGCTCGCGGTCCAGTCGTTGATAACCAAGCGTTAAAAAATCGCCTGCAAAAAGCCGACGGGTTTACTGCGGTTCTGGATGTATTTGAGTTTGAGCCTGAAGTCGATTTCGAGCTGCTTCCACTACTTGCTTTTGCAACACCTCACGTAGCGGGCTACGGTTTAGAGGGCAAAGCGCGCGGTACTACGATGATCTTCAACAGCTATTGTGAATTTTTAGGTACTGAACAACGTGCTTATGCAAGCGACCTTCTACCAACAGCGCCTGTACCTCAAATGAAATTAGATAGAGCTTGGGATGAAGCAACACTGCACAATTTGACTCAGTTGATCTATGATGTGCGCAAAGACGACGCCTTATTCCGTCGCAATATCTCTACGCCGGGTTCTTTTGACAAGATGCGTAAAGAATATTGGGACCGCAGAGAGTATAGTGCAGTCGAGTTAACGGGCGATGAGTCTTGTAATTTAACGCCGTTATCTAAACTCGGTTTTATGGTAAAGCCAACTTTATAAAAGAGAGAAACAATGAGCCAAGAATTTAATATTGCTATTTTAGGTGCGACTGGTGCGGTTGGTGAAACCATTCTTGAAGTACTTAAAGAGCGTAAATTCCCTGTCGGTGAAATGCACTTACTAGCAAGTGAACGTAGTGAAGGCAAAACTTCCCGTTTTAACGGCAAAACAATACAAGTACAAAACGTAGAAGACTTCGATTGGTCTCAAGTACATATTGCGTTTTTCTCTGCAGGTAGCGAACTTTCAGAACGTTGGGCTCCAATTGCTGCTGATGAAGGCGTTGTGGTTATCGATAACACATCACGCTTCCGTTACGAATATGATGTTCCTTTGGTTGTACCAGAAGTGAACCCTGAAGCGATTGCTGAGTTCCGTAACCGCAACATTATTGCAAACCCTAACTGTTCTACTATTCAGATGGTAGTAGCACTTAAGCCAATTCACGATGAAGTGGGTCTTGAGCGTATTAACGTTTCAACTTACCAATCTGTGTCTGGTGCAGGTAAGCCGGGTATCGATGAGCTAGCAGGTCAAACGGCTAAGCTTCTTAACGGCATGCCAGCTGACAAGTCAGCATTCTCACAGCAGATCGCGTTCAACTGTATTCCTCAAATCGATGAATTTACAGAGAACGGCTACACACGTGAAGAAATGAAGATGGTTTGGGAAACTCAAAAAATCTTTGCAGATTCTTCAATCACGGTTAACCCGACTTGTGTTCGAGTTCCGGTATTCTATGGCCACGCAGAGTCGCTTCACATTGAAACTCGCGCTCCAATCGGTGCAGAGCAAGTGGTTCAGCTTTTAGAGAACACTGACGGTATTGAAGTGTTCCAAGCACTAGACTTCCCAACTCAGGTTCGTGATGCTGGTGGTAAAGACCACGTAATGGTTGGTCGTATTCGTAACGATATTAGCCATCACAGCGGTGTGAACATGTGGGTGGTTGCTGATAACGTTCGTAAAGGCGCAGCAACAAACGCAGTACAAATCGCTGAACTTCTGATTCGCGATTACTTCTAAGCTTCACTGCTTTGATAAACAAGCCTCACTCTTTAGTGGGGCTTTTTTAATCGATTGAAAATATTGTTAGTCAAATTGTGTGAAATTGCTGCGAATATTGTTGCTGCAACACATTTTTTGTTTTCATCTCTATAGTTTTACGTCATTTATCCGATATATTTAATAGTTCATCACTTTATCCGAATTTAAGCACCTAGCTGAGCCTTTTATGTTTCAAATTTTCAAGCAGTGGGTAATGCCTTTTGCAGTTATCCTTGCGACTCAGATTTCCGTTGTTCGTGCAGATTCCATTCGAGTTGTAGGGCCTAATGGCCAGATACAATCAGCGCCTACGTTTTCAGAACCTCTTCAAAGAGCGCAATTCGATAGCGCTGAACCTTCTCGTTTCTATGGCCCAACTCGTGGCTCCGAAACTTTATGGTCTATCGCCTCCAAGTTACGACCTGATAATTCCGTTTCAGTCCAACAAACCCTGCTGGCTATTTATCGCTTAAACCCACAAGCGTTTGAAAATCAGAATATCCATAGTTTGCTGCCTTCCAGTAACTTACGTGTGCCCTCTTTAGAGCAAACACGTGCAAGTTCGACTCAGCAAGCGATCAACATTATGAATTCGCATTTGGCTAAGCTTGATGCTTCAGCAATTAAGCCAGCGGCTTCAAAACCCAAAGCGGTTCAAGCGCCAAGTCGAACTGATGCCAAGGCTAAACCGTTAGCGTCGACTGAATCAGTGCCTGCGAAACAAGCAAGCAAAACAGAACCTGTTAAAAAGCCATCGTCTCCAACTCAATTATTCCCAGTTAAAGAGGTGAATAAGTTAGAGAAGCAGCTAGAGCTTTCAGAAACAGAGTTGCTGTCACTTGAAGAGAAAAACCATCAGCTTCGTTTGATGTTGTCGAATGTCCAATTGGAAGTCGACGAACTAAAAACAGAACTGAGTGATGAAGACCGCATCCGCAGTGAAGTGGAAAAGCTGCTTGATGAAGAGCGTAGAAAGAACGCCGAAATCGAAAAAATGGCACCAAGTGCGATGGACGAGCTGTTATCTAATGGTTGGTTGGTTGCGGCTCTTGCGATAATTCCTGGCCTTCTACTTGGCTTGATCGTTGTGATGTTGTTAGGTCGTCGTTCTAAAGATGATGAGCAACAGCAAACGAATCAAGATCAACCGATTCAGCCAGAACCAAGCAACGTAGCGCCTATCACTCTAGGCGATGAGATGGACGACTTCGATAACGACCTTTCTCTAGATGATGAATTGTTTGGTACGGAAGATGACGCCAACAAGTTATTTGACGACCAAGCATTGGCAGAAGAAGACGATGTCTTTGCTGGCTTAGAAGAGTCCGATCTCGACTTCAATCTCGACGGTGAAGACGATGACCCATTTGCCAGCATCGGTGACAACGGTGACTTAGACACCAACTTTGATGACCTAGACTTAGACAGCAGTAACGGCATAAGTGTTAACGGCGAAGAAAAGGCACTTGGCCTTGAAGAGATGGAACGTGCGCTTGATAAAACGGCGGAAAGTGCACTTGATTCGGATGACGGCGATTTTGACCTTTCTGATGACAACGCAATGTCTACTGGTGACATTGAGGCGTTGCTATCTCAAGAATCCGCAACAGAAGATTTAGGCTCGAATGAACTAGACCAGTCTCTACTCGATGATCTGTTTGCTCTTGATGACGAAGATGATGATAGCTTCGATATCGATGCGTTGATTTCAGAAGAGCAAAATGATTCTGCTACCAACACAGAGATGTCAGCAACCGATGACTTTGACATTGATGCGCTTATCTCAGAGCAACAGAGCGATGCTAAGCCAGTTGATCTGAGCAATGACGAGTTTGATATCGATGCTCTTATCTCTGAGCAGCAGACCTCACAACCTTCAGCTCCTAGTGTAGAAGATGATATTGATGACATCTTTGCTCAAGTTGCAGCGCAAAATAATGAAGCTAATGATCCTTTTAACCTAGATAGCGACGATGAAATCGCCTCTGGCCTTAACAGCGGTTTAGCGTCTGATGATGACATCGACAGTATTCTAGCTCAGTTTGATCAGCCATTAAAAAGTGAAGAAGAACAAGGCAGCGTTGACCTACTGGATGAACAGCTATCTGGGAATGACGTTGATCTAAGCAACTCAACAGATCTCCTTGACGAAATGCTTGAAGATGAATCGGATGATGAGTCTGAAAAACCTTTAGGCTTTGATGCTTTATCTGAACTTGAAGAGCTTTCTGGTTTATCGACCGATGATGAACTAAATATCGCTGAAGACAGCACAGAAACGTTAGATGAGTTGATCAGTGATTCTGATGATGACGACTTTGAGCTTGACGCTGAGAGCACGGAACTACTCGATGATTTCCTTGATAGCGAGCTATTAGTTGACGATCTTTCAACAGATGAAACGGATAAGCAGAAAACTGAATCTTTAGACCCGTTTGATGACCTACTGACCAGTGGCATTGAAGACGAGCTTGAATCAGAAGAGCAGGCGTTTGATAAAGAGTTAGACGCAGCCTTTGATTTAGATAAAGCCAGTGATGACCTTATTATTGATTCAGACGTTGAACTTGAACAGGTAACCGCTCAACCAACTGAAGTTGAACTCCCTGAAGTCGAGTCAGCACAAACAACAGATACAAGTGAAACATTACAACCTGAACAACTTTCAACCAGCGATGAATTGTTAGATTCGGAACTTGCTGAAAACAAGGCTGATGTACAGTCTGAAAATGATAAAGCGTTTAACAGTGATGATTTTATCGATGACTTGTTTGGCGTAGCGCCTGCAACGGATGCACTGCTAGATGATGCGCTAGAAACAACTGACGAAGCGTTGATTGATGAGTTGATGACGCCTAATGACAGTGATTTACAGGAAGCGGTTGAAGAGCCAACTGAAGCTCTAATTGATCCTATTTCAGAGCCAGAACAAACGCCTCTTTCGGATGTTGCTGAAGCATTGACAGAAGAAAACGTGTCGTCTGTTGAAGATGACGAAATGGATATCGATTCACTGTTATCTGAAAATTCTGATTTCGAAGCATCAGCTTTTGACGAGCTGGAGCAAGAAGAACCTAGTCAACAAAAAGCAGAGCAGGAAGAGCCAGCCGCACAAGACAGTCGTGAAGACACCATACCTAATTTTGAAGACCAAGCTTCGCCATCATCTTTGAATGATATCTCTGAAGATGATGAAGAAACGGTAGAAGATTGGTTAGCGGAAGCGATCGACGATGTTGTTGAATCCTTGCCAGAGCCAGAGCCAGAGCCAGAGCCAGTTCGTGCTGCGAATATGCCAGAGATCATTCCTAATGAATTTGGTGTACCAGAGGACGACGATTGGCTGGTTGGAGAGGATACAACTAACGAAGGCGCATTGACGGAATCTGACGCGGAAGTAACATCGGAATCAGAAGCTCCTGTTGCAGACTCTCAACTCGATACTGAATCGCAACTAGACGCTGCACCTGAAACCGATGCTGTGCCTCAAACAGAAACCACACCGCAAGTTGAAGTTGCACCGCAAATAGAAGCTACACCATCAGACAGCGAAGATGAGTTCTCTTTTGATGACTTCGAATTGCCTGAGTTTGGTGAAGAAGATGCATTGGCGGAAGCTGATGCTGAAGTCACACCGGAATTAGAAGCTCCTGTTGCAGACTCTCAACTCGATACTGAATCGCAACTAGATGCTGCGCCTCAAATAGAAGCTACACCATCAGACAGCGAAGATGAGTTCTCTTTTGATGATTTCGAATTGCCGGAGTTTGGTGAAGAAGATGCATTGGCGGAAGCTGATGCTGAAGTCACAACGGAATTAGAAGCTCCTGTTGCAGACTCTCAACTCGATACTGAATCACAACTAGACGCTGCACCTCAAATCGAAACTACACCGCCAGTTGAATCTGTACCTCAAACTGAAACTACTTCCTCAGATAGCGAAGATGAGTTCTCTTTTGATGATTTCGAATTGCCGGAGTTTGGTGAAGAAGATGCATTAGCAGAAGCCGTTAGTGAACCCGATGAAGCACAATTAGAACAAGATCTATCTGCTGAAACAGAGAAGTTTGAGTTCGATGATCTCGATCTTCCTGAATACGATGAAGAGAGTGCCAAAGCAGACTCTGTTTTAGACGATATTGAGCAAAGCAGTGCAGAGCCAGTTGCTGAAATAGAGGGTGTGGAGTTAGATGAATTTGATTTACCGGAATACGGTGAAGATGAGGCTATCTCAGATGCGTTTGCAGAGAAGCCAGCACCACTAACTTCGTTTAGCCCTCAAGGTGAAGAGCAAGACGCGTTGCATGACTTGTTCTCAAACCCGCAAAGCTTTAGCCAGACGGATGAACTCTCTGATATAGAAGAACCTAAGGTTGAAGGTTTTACTCAACCTATGACTTCTTTAAGTGAAGTCCCTGAACAAAACTCAATTACAGCATTGAACCAAGACGAGCCACTAGAAGGCTTTGATGATTTCGATGAAACAGCATTAGCTGAGTTGTTGTCAGAAGATGTTCAAGACTCTGTCGACAACATGTTCGATAAACCCTTAGATGCCACATTGATTGATAGTGCCGGGCTAGATATTGATGCGATGCTTGAAGTGGGTGGTGAAGATTGGAAGGGCTTCAATCTAGCACCAGAACAACAAGCAAGTATGCACAACGATGT
The DNA here is from genome assembly GCF_963898195.1 of Vibrio sp. L3-7. NCBI lineage: Bacteria > Pseudomonadati > Pseudomonadota > Gammaproteobacteria > Vibrionales > Vibrionaceae > Vibrio > Vibrio sp. L3-7. The sequence continues at coordinate 79,641 of NZ_CAWQUW010000034.1, forward strand.
TCCTGATGATCAGCAAGAAATTTGGGCATCGGCAGGACAGCAAGCTGAACCTAAAATCAAAGAAGAGAATTGGGCGCAGCAAGACAACTTAACAGAGTCTGGCAGCGGTCGTGACAAGCAATACATGACGATTGATGAACTAATGGCTCAAGTGGAACAAGAAGGCGAAGACGCAATTAATCCAGATGACGAAGAGTTAAAACTGGATGTTGGCCTTAACGAGTTCCCAGATGTAATTGGTGACATTGGTAATTATGATGTGGATAACAACGCAGAAGCTGCTGGTAAACTTGATTTGGCGAAGATCTACATTGAGATGAGCGACTCTCAAGGTGCAATTAAGCTCTTAGAAGAGGCGATAGTCGACGGAAGCGATGATATTCGCCGAGAAGCAAAGAACCTTATCGATACGTTAAACGGCCGATAAACTTAATCAAAACATAAAGGGTAGCGTTGGCTACCCTTTATTTCATTTCGGTTTCTCAGAAGCACCGACTAGGGCGGTGGTGATTGTTTATTGCAGTTTTAACCCCATCTCATTTGGGCTAACACTCATTTGCGTATATACTTCTCGCCCATTTTCAAAGAGAACAAGAACATGAAAATTGCTTTAGGTATTGAATATAACGGTACCCACTACTTTGGTTGGCAGCGCCAACGAGACGTGAAAAGTGTCCAAGAAGAATTGGAAAAGGCTCTTTCAGTTGTCGCAAATCACCCGGTAGAAGTTATGTGTGCAGGCCGAACGGATGCTGGTGTTCACGGTACGGGGCAAGTTGTTCACTTTGAAACGAATGTCGATCGCAAAATGGTGGCCTGGACAATGGGCGCGAATGCCAATATGCCAAAAGATATTGCTGTTCGTTGGGCGACAGAAGTGAATGAAGATTTTCACGCTCGCTTTTCTGCAACCGCTCGCCGTTATCGCTACATTATCTTTAACCATGCATTACGTCCTGGCATTTTGAATTCAGGAGTGAGCCATTATCATGGTCACCTTGATGAGAAAAAAATGCATGAAGCGGGTCAATACTTACTTGGTGAGAACGATTTCACTTCGTTTAGGGCCACGCATTGTCAATCTCGTAGTCCTTGGCGAAACATGATTCACTTGAACGTGACCCGTCACGGGCACTACATAGTGATCGATATTAAAGCGAATGCGTTTGTTCACCACATGGTGAGGAATATCACTGGTAGCTTAATTGCAGTAGGTAAAGGTGAGCAAAAACCAGAGTGGATCCAATGGCTTTTAGAAGCAAAAGATCGAAAAGTGGCAGGCGCGACTGCAAAAGCAGAAGGCTTGTATCTGGTAGACGTTGATTATCCTAAACATTTTGAGTTACCACGAGAGCCAATTGGCCCTCTATTTTTACCGGATAATTTGAACTAAATGTGAGACTTAGGTTCAAAAACTATTACGGTTTCGTGCGTAAGATAGTGACAGAAAATAGGTACAACCAGTTTTTTATCTACAGTCGCTGTTTTATGTGCTTTAATTCCCTCGCATAATTCCCAAATTTATTTCTTTCGCAATCAAGCGGAAGAATCGAAACAAAAAGGTCTTCCATGAGTTGGCTTGAAAAGATTTTAGAAAAGAGCAACATCGTAACATCTCGTAAAGCGTCTATCCCTGAAGGGGTTTGGACTAAATGTACTTCTTGTGAGCAGGTTCTGTATCATGCTGAACTAGAGCGTAACTTAGAAGTATGTCCAAAATGTGACCATCACATGCGCATGAAAGCACGTCGCCGTCTGGATACATTCCTAGACAAAGGTGAGCGTGTTGAACTTGGTGCTGATCTTGAACCACAAGATAAGCTAAAGTTCAAAGATTCTAAGCGTTACAAAGAGCGCATCTCTACAGCACAGAAAAACAGTGGTGAGACAGATGCGCTAATCGCAATGAAAGGCGAACTTCTTGGTTTACCTATCGTAGCGTGTGCTTTTGAATTCTCATTCATGGGCGGTTCAATGGGCTCTGTTGTTGGTGCTCGTTTTGTGAAAGCTGTTGATGCGGCTATCGAAAACAACTGTGGCTTAGTTTGTTTCTCTGCAAGTGGCGGCGCACGTATGCAAGAGGCACTTATGTCTCTAATGCAAATGGCGAAAACCAGCGCGGCTCTAGAACGTTTGACTGCGAAAGGCTTACCATTTATCTCAGTAATGACAGACCCAACAATGGGTGGTGTTTCTGCGAGTTTGGCTATGCTAGGTGATGTAAACATCGGTGAGCCAAAAGCTCTGATCGGTTTTGCGGGACGTCGTGTAATTGAACAAACAGTACGTGAAGACCTACCTGAAGGTTTCCAACGTAGTGAGTTCCTATTAGACCACGGTGCTATCGACATGATCGTTGACCGTCGTGAGATGCGTCAGCGCGTTGCAAGCCTTGTTGCTAAAATGACCAACCAGCCTTCGCCATTAGTAGTTTCTGTGAACGATTCACCGAATGAAGCTACTTATGAAGTACCAGAAGCGCCAGAAAAAGGGTAAAGTACCTTCTAACAAACCTACTTAATTATGGTTATGAGTTAGATGAGTCAACAACCTATTCCTCAAGCCACATCCTCTTTGGAGATGTGGCTTGATTATTTATCAAACATCCACACAAGCGCTATTGATCTTGGGCTAGACCGAGTTCAGGCCGTCGCCTCTAAGGCAAATCTCACTAAACCTGCTCAACACGTGATTACTGTTGCTGGAACTAATGGTAAAGGCTCAACGTGTGCACTGATGGAAGCCATTCTATTGGACGCTGGGTATTCGGTTGGTGTCTACAGTTCGCCTCACTTAATTCGCTATAACGAACGTGTTCGTATCAACGGCCAAGATCTATCTGATGAAAAGATGGTTCAGTCTTTCGATTCTATTGAGAAAGAACGTGGCGAAATCAGTCTTAGCTTCTTTGAATATGGCACTTTGGCGGCGTTACGCGCTTTTCAAGCAGAAGCGGTTGATGTCGTGTTATTAGAAGTGGGTCTAGGTGGGCGTTTAGATGCGACCAATATCGTCGAACATGATGTATCTGTAATTACCAGTTTAGCTGTCGACCATGTTGATTGGCTGGGTGATGATATCAACGTGATTGGTTTTGAGAAGGCGGGTATCTATCGTAGTGGTAAACCAGCAATCTGTGGTCAGCCTAAGCCTCCGGCTACGGTTGCTGCGCATGCTGATGATATTCAGGCTGAATTCTATCAAGTGGGTATTCAATATACTTATGATGTTGATGTTGATGTTGATGCTTGGAACTGGCGTAGTGGCGCATTTGAATTAGAAGCGCTACCAATTCCAAGTTTACCATTACCCAATGCAGCAACAGCGTTGATGGCGTTGGGGACTTCAGAACTCACTATTAGTGATGTTAATGTAGTGAACGGTTTGAAGAGTGCTCAGCTTCCTGGACGTATGCAGAAAATTAGCGACCAACCTGTGATTGTGCTTGATGTGGCACACAATCCACACTCAGCTGAATACTTTGTACAGCAAGTCACTAAGACGTATGCAGGTAAAAACTTACACGTTGTTGTCGCTATGCTTCATGACAAAGATATTCCTTCGACATTGGAAGTATTAGCACCAATCACAACACATTGGTATCCAGCATCACTGCAAGGGCCTCGCGCAGCAACAGCCGCGGAGTTGTGTCAAAGCCTTCCTCAAGGTGTAGAGCAGCATATAAACCCTGTAGCGGCGTTTGAAGCGGCTTTAGCGTCGGTTAAAGGTGACGATGTTGTGTTGGTGGTCGGTTCTTTCCATACCGTAGGGGAAGTGTTGGAGCATTGGCAGAAAAAAGGAAACTAAATGGCAAGTAAATTCCAAAGCCGATTAGTCGGTACCATTATTTTAGTAGCTATTGGCGTGATCGTATTGCCAGATGTACTTGATGGTAAGAAGCTCCATTATAAAGAAGAGTTTGCAAGCATTCCGATTAAGCCTGAGCTTGATAGTAATGTAGAGGTTTTTGATGTGCTCGATCCCGTTGAAGATCAGATTGCGCTACCGGATTCTCCGGTTGAGCAAGTGGTTGAAAGTGGTGTTGCCGATAAATCCGATACGCAAACGGCGTCATCTTCAAATAATAAAGAAGCTGACAAAGTGGCAGTGGTGGTGAAACCAGTACCAGAAAAAAATGAATACCAAGACAGTGCTTGGCTTATTCAATTGATGGCTTTGAAGAATGCTGATAACGCAAAAAACGTTGTTAAGGATTTACAAAAGCGTGGTTACCAGGCCCACACCAAGCAAGAGAAAACTTTTACGCGAGTAATTATTGGCCCTGATGTCTCTAAATCCAAACTTGAGCGACAAATTAAGGAATTAGAAAAAATTACGGGTTCAAAAGGCCAATTGCTCAAATTTAAACCGTTAAATCCATAAGAAAACGTTTGCGTCAGCATTTTTTCTGTTAAAATGCGCGCCAACTTAAGATGAAGAATTCATGAATTGGTTAGATTTTGTCATTTTAGGCGTGATCGGCTTCTCCGCCGTGATCAGTTTAGTTCGTGGTTTTGCTAAAGAAGCATTGTCACTCGTTATTTGGTTTGGTGCTTTTTTTATCGCCAGTCAGTATTACGTCAAATTGGCGGTTTACTTTACGAATATCGAAGATGATATGTTTCGAAACGGAACTGCGATAGCAGCATTATTTGTTGCAACGTTAGTTGTTGGTGCCTTAGTTAACTATGTCATCGGTCAACTAGTTCAGAAAACAGGCCTGTCGGGTACAGACAGAATCCTCGGTGTCGTCTTTGGCGGTTTACGTGGTGTTTTGATTGTCTCTGCAGTGTTGTTTTTCATGGATGCGTTTACTGCATTCCCAAGTTCTGAGTGGTGGAAGAATTCGCAATTGGTTCCGGAATTTAGTCGAATCATTGCGCCGTTCTTCGAGCATTTACAAGCAACATCTAGTTTCTTATCTGGCGCGCTTTAGCGCCAGTTAATGTCGAAAATCGAGGATTAGGACATGTGTGGTATTGTTGGAATCGTGGGTTCAACTCCTGTAAACCAGTCTATTTATGACGCTTTAACGGTATTGCAGCATCGTGGCCAAGATGCCGCTGGTATTTGTACCATAGAAAGCAATCGTTTCCGTCTTCGTAAGGCGAACGGTTTAGTTAAAGATGTTTTTGAAGCAAAACACATGCAGCGCCTCCAAGGTAACGTTGGTATTGGTCATGTTCGCTATCCTACAGCGGGCAGTTCAAGTGCTTCTGAAGCTCAACCTTTCTACGTAAACTCTCCTTTTGGCATCACGTTGGCGCACAACGGTAACCTAACGAATGCAAATCAAGTTCGTGAGAAGTTGTTCGAAAAAGATCGTCGTCATGTAAACACAACCTCTGATTCGGAAGTCCTACTGAACGTATTGGCTCATGAGATTGATACCGTTAAAGGTAACGTGACTTCAGAAGATGTTTTCCGCGCAGTTGCAAACGTGCACCGCACTATCCGTGGTGCTTACGCAGTAACAGCGATGATCATCGGCCACGGCATGATCGCATTCCGCGACCCACATGGTATTCGTCCATTGTGTCTTGGTAAGCGTGAAGTTAACGGTAAAACAGAGTACATGGTTGCGTCTGAGTCAGTGGCGTTAGACGCTGTTGGTTTTGATTTTATGCGTGACGTAGCACCCGGTGAAGCGATTTACGCAACATTCGAAGGTGAACTTTTCACTAAACAATGTGCAGACAATCCTCAACTAAACCCATGTATCTTCGAGTTTGTTTACTTTGCTCGTCCTGATTCGTTCATCGATAAAATTTCGGTTTACAGTGCGCGTGTTGAAATGGGTGAGATGTTAGGGAAGCGTATTAAAGAAGAGTACGCAGACCTAGACATTGACGTAGTTATCCCAATTCCTGAAACATCGAATGATATAGCGCTACGAATTGCTCAAGCGATTGACAAGCCATATCGTCAAGGTTTCGTGAAAAACCGCTACGTTGGCCGCACGTTTATCATGCCTGGTCAGCAACAGCGTAAGAAGTCGGTTCGTCGTAAACTCAACGCGATTCGTTCTGAGTTTAAAGGTAAGAACGTTCTATTGGTTGATGATTCTATTGTTCGCGGTACAACATCAGAGCAGATCATTGAGATGGCTCGTGATTCTGGCGCAAGTAAAGTCTTCATGGTTTCAGCTGCGCCAGAGGTTCGCTTCCCTAACGTTTACGGTATTGATATGCCGAGCGCAACGGAGCTAATTGCTCATGGTCGTGATAACGAAACGATTTGTAAGCAGATTGGCGCAGACGCTTTGATCTTCCAAACGCTACCAGATTTAATCTCTGCGGTTGGTATGGGTAACCAAGATATCTCTCGCTTTGATACTTCGGTATTTAATGGAGAGTATGTAACGGGTGATATCGACCAAGCGTACTTAGATTTCCTTGATTCTTTACGTAATGACGATTCAAAAGTTGAGCGCGAGATCCAACAAGACCTCGCTAACTTAGAGTTACATAACGAAGGTGCTTAGCTTTTTACTCGCAATAAAGCATTCTTGCTAATAATGAATCATCATTGTTAGCGGGTTGAAGCAAAAGCGAGTAATAAAGACCTAAGTAATAAAAAACCAGAGCATCGGCTCTGGTTTTTTGTTTGTGAGGAAGGGGGAGAGTCTAATGGATGTGGTACGCGATCACAAAATCGATAAACAATCTAACTTTCTCTGGCAGGTGGTCTTTGTGGTTATAAAGCATGTAAATATCACGAGGGTTAGCGCTCCAGTCCTCTAAGACTTGCACTAAGCTGCCATCTTCAATGTATTCACGGATCATGACATCAGGCATTAGGGTGATACCTAGGCCTTCAGAACACGCTTGTCTAACAACATTGAGTGCATTCGCGTTGAAACGACCTTTCTCGCTGTTAACCACCGTCTCTTCATTCGAATTACTTAGTTGCCACTTAATGAGCGGGTAGCCTTTGAGTAAGGAATGGTTTGCTAATTCTTCCGCATGGCTTGGTGCCGGGTTTTTAGCTAAATAATCAGGGCTTGCGATAAGAATATCTTTTACTTCACTGATTTTTCTGGCGATTAGGCTTGAATCACGTTGCGGGCCGACTCTGAAAATTACGTCCCATTCCGTTGGGTCAAGCTGGTCGGCTTGGTTGTTCATCATCAACTCAATATTGATATCAGGGTATTGAGTCATGAATTCGCTGAACATCGGCATCATCATGCGCTTGGTAAGGTTAGAGGGAGCCGTAATACGAATCTTACCCGAAGCGCCTTTACAGACGTCAGTGAGCTCCTCTGCGGTAGAAGACAGACGTTGCAACAGCGGAGAGCATTCATTGAAAAAACGTTCGCCAGCTTCCGTTAAAGAGAGTTTACGCGCGTGTCTATTGAGAAGCCTTAGGTTCAAAGAATCTTCTAGGGCTTGGATGCGTCGTGTTATGGTCGCAACCGGAATCATAGTCTTGCGTGATGTTGCGGTGTAGCTCCCATTTTCAACGACGAGTCGAAAGAGGTTTAAATCATCTAATTTCATAAATCCAGACACATTTGTTTACAATCTCACCTAATTTATACGTAACACTGAGATCAATGTTTGCGTCACGTCAACTTGTTGCACTATTTACAAGTATTTCAATCCTTGTCACGAATTACCAGTAAAGAGAGCAAATTTGTGTATTTAGCATTTTATTACTAAGTTTTATATTAGTTCTTGGAACAGATAACAATAATAATTCGACTTAGTTTTGTGAGGTTAGAGATTATGTACAAAACTTACAGTCAGCCAGTAATGACCTCGGCTCAGGAGATGATCAACCAAAAATGCGTTATGTTGGTTGATGATGACCCCATTTTTCGCCGTATAACTAGTGCCTACTTAGATGCAATTGGTTATAAAGTGGTTGAGGCTGAAAATGGACTGGACGCTTTGCAGAAGCTTAGAGATTCAGCGCCAGATTTAATTGTGTGTGACTTATCAATGCCAATATTGGATGGCATCGAGCTCGTAGAGGAGCTCAGTTTGGAGTATCCATCACTGCCCATGATTGTTGTGTCAGCGACAGACGACATGTCAGATGTCGCTAAAGCGCTGCGCTTTGGCATTAAAGACTTTTTAGCGAAGCCTTTAGAAGATCACGGCCATTTAGGAAGCGCGATAGCGAATACGTTGAAAGACTCGTTTGACAATATTTCAGACCAGCGAGATTTTTCAAGCCAATGGTTTTGCGTTGACGACGGAGGAGAGATCCCCGAAGACCAAGAGCTACATTGGCATCTGAATTACTTACAAGAGAATCCTAGTGCAGCAAGAGACTTACTGCATGCATTGCTTCCTGAAAAAGACACAAGACAAGGGGCGTGGCGCTGTAGTTATCGATTACTGCAATCAACAGAGCTGATGCCACTCGTTTTTGATTACGCGTGGATGATGAACGGGCAGTTTGCTTTTTATCTAGTCGACTCGTCCTCATCAGATAATGGTAGCTCAGCTTCTACGTTGTTGGTGAGAGCGCTATTTCATGATTACATAAGAAATAGAAAAGATTTTAATGTTGATCTGAAAGATATTGCTGAGATTTTAGAGAAGGGGATTCAGTGCTCCAAATGTGCAACTCCCGTGAATGCCTTATTTGGTGTCGCTGATCTTGCAGAGGGAACAATATCTATTTTGCCTGCGGGATTAGATGGACGTTGGTCGAATGGTGAGATGAATCAACACATTGCTGCTGGTGAGCGCTTAGGTGAAAACTGTAAAAAGAATTTCATTACACGAGATTTGCCGATCGAAAAAGGGTGTCAACTCTCACTTAGCCTGCTTGGGGCGGCCAGTTTTAGTCTAGACATACATCAAGGGTCCACCGATTAACCCTATATTTCCTCGGTTTTTGTGAATAATTGATTAAGGTATAGTTGCGCAAATGGTGTGACTATGCCTTTTTTGTTAAATGTCGATTTAGCAAAGAGGGTTTGGTTCGCCAGACATTTACCCTTACTAACAAAAGCAAGAAGTAATCATGGCAGATAACAAAGACTTTCAAGACCCGTTTAATGTATTCTACTTTCTAGGATTTTTAGCCGCATTTATAGCGATTCCATTGCTACCAGCGACCCTTACGTTGTTCCGTGTATTCAATGGTTACGCAACATTCTAGTTAAGCTATTTTAGCCAACCTATTATAGTTAACTCAAGGAGGCCACAATTAGCGTTCGAGTTTTAAGCCTCAATATTGCTGGTGGCCTTTGTATATTTCTCGCAGTTCTAGGGATTGTTTTACCGGTACTGCCAACCACTCCTTTTCTCCTTCTTGCTAGCGCATGCTTTATGCGAAGCAATCCGAAAGTTCATAAATGGATGCACGAGCACAAAATGCTTGGTCCTTTATTGAACAATTGGTATCAACACGGTGCCGTGACTAAACAAGTTAAAACGCGTGGCGTATTCTTTATCTTGTTGAGTTTTGCGTTATCCATCTACTTTGCCCCGATCATTTGGGTCAAGGTTTTCCTAATTTTCGTACTTGTTATTCTTCTCACATGGTTTATGCGACTTCCAACTCATGAGTTAGTTGCTGACAGCAAAGAAAATCACTACCATTAAGCCAGTGTGCCTGCTTGTTTAGCGGGCGTTTATTATTTCAGCAATGATAGTTATGACTCTCGTTGCAATGAATACCAATCGTACCTTTCCTTGATTTCGTGCGTTAACTTATTCGATTCGTTAACGAGAGTTTGGAAAGCGGCCTAATGAAGTGCATAAGATTATGAACACAGAAAAAATCTCTTTGATCAAAGCTAGCATCAAAAGTATTCCTGATTACCCGAAAGCGGGTATTTTGTTCCGTGACGTGACGAGCTTGATGGAAGATCCAGCGGCTTACAAAGCGACAATCGACCTGTTGGCGGAAACTTACAAGGGTATGGGCTTTACTAAGATCGTTGGTACTGAAGCTCGTGGTTTCCTATTTGGTGCGCCTTTGGCACTTGAGCTTGGTGTTGGCTTCATTCCAGTTCGTAAACCTGGCAAGTTACCTCGTCAGACTGTGGCTCAATCTTATGAACTTGAGTACGGCACAGATACATTAGAAATTCATACAGATGCTATCGTTGAAGGCGATAAAGTACTTATGGTTGACGATTTGCTTGCAACAGGTGGTACGATTGAAGCAACAACAAAGTTGATTCGCCAGCTTGGTGGTGTGGTAGAACACGCTGCATTTGTTATTAACCTTCCAGAAATCGGCGGTGAGAAGCGCTTACAAGGCTTAGGCTTAGAAGTGTTTAGCATCTGCGAATTCGACGGTCATTAATCCTTTTCGGAATTATTCATGAGCTATCTTGCGTTAGCGCGAAAATGGCGACCAACCAAATTCAAAGAAGTGGTTGGTCAAGCCCATGTTTTAACAGCATTAGAGAATGCACTTAGCCAGAATAGGTTGCACCATGCTTACCTATTCAGTGGTACTCGTGGTGTAGGTAAAACTACCATCGGCCGCTTGTTTGCTAAGGGACTCAACTGTGAAACAGGCATTACCTCAACACCTTGTGGTGAGTGTGCAACTTGTAAAGAGATCGATGAAGGTCGTTTTGTTGACCTGCTCGAGATTGATGCGGCATCACGTACAAAGGTTGAAGATACCCGCGAGCTTCTGGACAATGTTCAGTACAAGCCTGCGCGCGGTCGCTTCAAGGTTTACCTTATCGATGAAGTACACATGCTTTCTAGGCACAGCTTCAATGCGCTTCTAAAGACCTTAGAAGAGCCGCCTGAGTATGTGAAGTTCTTGCTAGCAACGACGGATCCACAGAAACTTCCCGTGACTATTTTGTCGCGTTGTCTGCAGTTCCATCTTAAGCCGATCAGCGTTGACAATATTCACGAACAACTCGACCATATTCTTGAACAAGAAAATGTGACGTCTGAGTCTCGTGCGCTCGGAATGATTGCTCATGCTGCTGATGGCAGTATGCGTGATGCTCTGAGTTTAACGGATCAAGCGATCGCGTTAGGTAACGGTAATGTAGCAACAGATACGGTTGCTCACATGCTCGGTACACTTGATACCGATCAAGCGATTCATCTTCTTGAGGCTATCAGCAGCAAACAACCGCAAGCGGCAATGGCGTGTATTCAAAGCCTTGCTGAAAATGGCGTGGAATGGGATGGATTATTGAGTCAACTTGCGACCCAATTGCATCGTCTGGCCATGTACCAAGCGCTACCATCAACCTTAGATAAAGCGCAGCCTGATGCTGAGAGATTAGAACTGCTTAGCAAAGCGTTAAGTCCACAAGATATCCAGCTGTACTATCAGATTGTGCTGAAAGGGCGTCAAGACCTACCATTATCACCAACCGCTCGTGTTGGAATTGAGATGGTGGTTCTGCGTATGTTGGCATTCAGACCTACAGAGCAAGTTAGTGCGACAGCTATCTCGACTGAATCGACTAGCCCAGCGGCAGCAGTTCAAGCACAGGCTCCAGCTCAGAGTGTTGCTCAGCCTGTGAGTCAACCAGCGCCAACGGCAGCTCCAAGACAGCCAGCTCAGGCTCCTGCGGTTTCACAGCCTCAAGTGCAGCGACAAGCTTCTCAACAAGCTCCTGTTCAGCAGCCAGTGCAACAGCAACAGCAGAATCCAGCACAATATTCAGATTCGCAAGGTTACGCTGATCACTCCGGCAACCAAGGGTATCCAGAACAGGATTACCCGCACAGCCAGTATGATGCGCCACCGACTTACGATGAACGTCCAAGTTACAGTGCAGAGCAGCCTCAGCAACAACAAACGAATTATCAGAGCCAGAGTCCGGTTCAACAATCAAGCGCTGCTCCTTCTGCTTCACAAGAGCAATCAGCGCGTGCAACTTCGCCTGTGAGTGGCTTACGCCACCAATTGCGTTCTCAACGCAGAGGCAGTGCTGCACCAGAAAATAAAGGCTCAGCGCCAAAAAAGACTAAAGCGACACCTGCGAAAACTTCAGTTCTTGACCGAGTTGCCCAGCAACACGGTAGTTCTGAGCGGGTGTCGCCAGCTTCTTTATCTACCTCTTCGACAGAAAATGTGACCAATGATAATGAACCTTATCGCTGGAAACCGTCTAAACCTGTAGTCAAAGAGGTGAGCAAAGAGCTTACACCCACTCAGATCAAGCGCGCGCTTGAGCATATTAAGACACCAGAAATGGTCGATAAATTGCTTCAAGAATCTATTGCTCAAGATGAATGGTCCGCCACGATTCAAAGGCTAGAGACAGCAAAGCTTGTTGAACAGTTAGCATTGAACTCAGTATTTGCTAAGAATGACACATCAATCACCTTAACGTTAAGAGCGAGCCAGGCTCACTTGAATACGGACCGTGCTCAGAGTGAGCTATTACAGTCTCTCAATACGGTACTAGGCGAAGAGTGTCATTTGAGTGTTGAAATCGGTGACGGTGGAGAAACGCCTCTCGAGTTAAGAGAGCGGTTGTATCAAAGCAAGTTGAAAGACGCGTTTGCGAGCTTGGAAAACGATGCCAATGTACAATTTATCGAAAGACGTTTTGCTGCTGAACTAGATAGAGACAGCGTTCGTCCAATCTAGCGTTCCTTCAATATAACGTTCTTCCAATACAGATATGTCTTTCATTTGGTGATGGGCATATCATCCTTGGAAAGCAAATCAGAGAACTGAACTCGTGGGGTTGAATCACAATGCTTTAACCCCCATTTAAGCTCTTAGCAGCTTAAATGATTTTAATAAACCAATTAGACCAGAGAGTATTAACATGTTTGGTAAAGGCGGTATGGGCAACATGATGAAGCAAGCCCAGCAAATGCAAGAGCGCATGCAAAAGCTTCAAGAAGAAATCGCAAATATGGAAATTACAGGTGAGTCAGGTGCTGGCCTTGTAAAAATAACTATCACTGGTAGCCACAGCGTTCGCCGTGTTGATATCGATGAAAGCCTAATGGAAGACGATAAAGAGATGCTTGAAGATCTTATCGCTGCTGCTTTCAACGATGCGGCTCGTCGCGTTGAAGAGACTCAAAAAGAGAAAATGGCTGGCGTAACTGGTGGAATGCAACTTCCACCAGGTATGAAGATGCCTTTCTAAGTAACTTATTCTTAAAGGTTAATTCAAATATTGGTTTGTGTTGAACAAACCGTTATTTGAAAATCAGAACGGTTAACTATGCGTACCAGTCATATGCTGGAGCATTTGATGGAGGCCTTACGTTGTCTACCTGGGGTTGGCCCCAAGTCGGCGCAGCGTATGGCCTTCCATTTGTTACAGCGCGATAGAAAAGGCGGTTTACAGTTAGCAGAGGCACTCAGTCAAGCCATGACAGAGATTGGTCACTGCAAGGAATGTCGTACTTTTACTGAAGAAGATACCTGCCATATTTGTACTAATCCTAAACGTCAGGATAATGGTCAAATTTGCGTAGTAGAGAGCCCTGCAGATATTGCAGCAATTGAAGCAACTGGCCAATATTCAGGCCGTTACTTTGTGTTGATGGGGCATCTCTCACCACTTGATGGCATTGGTCCAAGTGATATCGGTCTTGATGTCTTGGACTATCGCTTACGTCGTGGTGATATCAACGAAGTTATTCTAGCGACCAATCCAACTGTCGAAGGTGAAGCGACTGCGCATTATATTGCTGAACTGTGTCATGCACATGAGGTGAATGCGAGCCGTATTGCTCACGGTGTCCCTGTTGGTGGAGAGTTAGAGCTGGTGGATGGCACTACGCTTTCGCACTCTTTACTCGGTCGTCATAAGATCTAAAAAAGCCGCTTGGTGAATCATCACTAAGCGGCTTTTTCTTTTTTTGTTATAAAGCTCTATTCTGAAACGCGTCTACTCTAAAACCTTTTCAAACGATTAATCAGAGCCACGTACGGCTTTGTAAATCGCCGCTCCGATCACGGCACCAATAATCGGTGCGACCCAGAATAACCACAACTGTGACACAGCCCAATCACCGACAAACACAGCTACGCCGGTACTTCGCGCAGGATTTACAGAGGTATTCGTCACGGGGATACTAATAAGGTGAATTAGAGTTAAACAAAGACCAATCGCGATAGGTGCAAACCCGGCAGGTGCTTTTGAATCGGTTGCTCCCATAATCACGAACAGGAATACCATGGTCATGACCACTTCACAGACCAGAGCAGCTGTTAGCGAATAACCACCAGGAGAGTGTTCACCATAACCATTAGCCGCGAAACCAGAGCCAACTACGTCGAATCCAGCTTGCCCAGATGCGATAACGTATAAAACTCCCCCAGCAATGAGGCCGCCAATCACTTGAGCTATGATGTAAGGGGCAACGTCTTTGGCATCGAAGCGTCCACCGCTCCAAAGCCCAATAGTAATGGCAGGGTTTAAGTGGCAGCCGGATATATGCCCAAGGGCGAAAGCCATGGTTAATACCGTTAAACCAAAGGCAAGAGAAACGCCAAGTAAACCGATACCAACATCGGGGAAACCAGCTGCCAAGACGGCACTACCACACCCACCTAACACCAACCAGAATGTACCAAACATCTCTGCGATATATCTATTCATAACTATCCTTATTAATCTTTACCAGTATCAATAAGATAGTTGAGATTTAACGAAGTTGTGAAATCTTGGGCATATAGGTGATAGAAAAGGGCAAATACTCTTAAGTAATGGCTTCTAATTCGATCAGGTTATCAAGTGCTTCTTGGTCGGTTTTGCCACAAATGACAGGACAGGCTTTGAATTGGTGACAAACTTTAGGGCGTGAAGCTAGGCCAAATAGCTGGCAAAGATTTTGTTCATTTAATTGAATGCAACGCACGCCGGCAGGCTTGCCATTAGGCATTCCAGGAATAGCAGATGTAATACTTGGAGCGATACAACAAGCTCCACAACCTAGGCGACATTCCATCAAATCAAACTCACTAAATAACAGGGTGCGCGATAGTAGCAAAAAATGATGAGAGTGACAGCTGTTGATTGAATCAAAGAATGAACAATTATTATCCTTGAACTTTTTATGGGCTAGCGGTATAACACGCACCCCAGTAAAAGAGTAAGAAGTAATCCTATGACGAATCCATTTTGGCAAGAAAAGACACTAGAGCAAATGACCGAGAACGAGTGGGAATCACTGTGTGACGGTTGTGGTAAGTGTTGCCTACATAAACTAATGGATGAAGATAGCGATGAAGTTTACTACACCAACGTGGCGTGCAGCTGGTTAAACGACAAAACATGTTCGTGTAAAGACTACCCGAACCGCTTCACTTCAGGTGAAGAGTGTTTGAAGCTTACTCGTGACAAGATTCATGAATTCCATTGGCTACCAGACACTTGTGCTTACCGCCTTCTATCAGAATCTAAGCCGATTCCTGAGTGGCATCCGTTGATTACTGGTTCTAAATCAGAGATGCATGCTGCAGGTGAAAGTGTTCGTAACAAAGTGGTATACGAAATCGATGTTGTCGATTGGGAAGACCACATCCTGAATCACCCGAATCGCTAATTATTCTAAAACAGCCGCTCTTGAGCGGCTGTTTTGCTATTTGGCGTCGCCTAAATTTAAAACTTACTTGCTTAACTTAAAGACTAAAGACTAAAGACTTAAAACTTAAAACTTAAAACTTAAAACTTAAAACAAAAAACGCCCCGGAGGGCGCTAAAACTAAACGAGCAAAAAAGGTTCAGGCTAGTTTACTTGTTGTTTAATGTACTCACCCAGTTCTGAGTGGTGCATGATTTTTGATACAGGCAGTATTTTTTCTGCAGGACCCCAAGCAAATACGTTCACTGGTGTGTGAGTATGTGTACCTGTACCCCAAACGATGTTTTGGCCTGTTGCTTGTTCACGAGCAAGCAAGTTGCCACGGTCGTTGTAAGGGAAGAATGCATCGAAATCGTTGATAGCAGGCACTTCTTCTGCCGACAAGTATTTGTGCTGAGCCAATCGGTATGGGTTCGGCTTACTGGCTAATACGTTTTTCGCTTGTTCAGCTGTGATAGGGAACTCACTGTTTTTGTTGACGATCTCAGCGAGCTTTTCAGGTGTTTGCAGCGCTTTATCCAGCTTCTGAAATTCGCTGATCATGCCGTAGTAGCTTTGCTTCTGATTGTATAGACCATCAAGAATATCGAATGCGCCAAAGTTAAAGTTGGGTGCATAGTCGCGATCAGCGAAGGCTTCGCCAGAACGTTTCTGTGGTTTTGGTAGGTTATTCGACGAGTAGCTGAAACCGAAAGATCCTGTCTCGTGGTCTGCGGTCACAATCACGAGCGTGTCTTCACGATCTTTTGCCCATTCATACACAGTCTGGATTGCTTCATCGAATTTAAGCAATTCATGCAGCATCGTGCCTGCATCGTTACTGTGTCCCGCCCAGTCGATTTGGCCACCTTCGACCATTAGGAAAAAGCCATCTTCATCTTTGGATAGGATGTTGAGCGCTTTTTGTGTCATCTCTTTCAGGCTTGGCTGAGTTCGTTCGCCACTCTTTGTCTTATTGCTGTAAGCGATGCCATCATCCATACCTGAGTAGGCGAATAGGCCAAGTAGTTTATCGCCCTTAGCGTCGTCTAGCATGTTGCGGTTAAACGCCAGTTGGTAGCCGTCTTTCTCTGCTTCAGTGAGAAGGTTACGGTCGTCTTTACGCTTTGATTTTAGGTAAACATCACCTTGAGTCAGTTGCTCAAGCTGCTTATAAGTTTCACCTTTGTCGTTGGTCGATTTAGGGATCCAGTGACGCAACCCTCCAGAGAGCATCACATCAGCGCCAGTAGCTAACATATCAGATGCAATTTGATTCTCTAAAGAACGGTGAGGTTGGTGAGCAGCGAAAGAAGCAGGGGTCGCGTGAGTTAAGCGCGTGTCGGAAACTAAGCCGGTCGCTTTGCCTGCTTTTTTCGCTTTCTCAAGTACGGTCTCAACATGGTTACCCTGAGAATCGATACCGATCACTTCTGAGCCGCTGTAAATACCCGTTGCAAGCATGGTTGCAGAACAAGCGGAATCCACGACAATGGCATCTTCTGGGTGAGTAAGGGATGAACCAATAACCCCTTCTTGAGCAAGTTGATAAAGGGCGGTTTTGTTCCCTTTGTAGATAGAGTTTGGCGCTCGATTTGCGTAAGTCTCTAACAAACCCACTTGCTGAGGTCCCATGCCATCGCCAATCATCAGAATGACATTTTTGATTTCTGCTGAAAGTACGTTGAATGAGAGTGTAGAGGTTACCACTGCGGTAACAATTGGTTTCATAAAGTGCTTCATTAGTTATCCCTTTTTATATAAGCGGGGTGATTAGAACACCGATTTGTGTCAAAGTCGTTTCATATTTGTTTCATCAATATGAAATTGAGCAATAACTCAAGTTTTTGGAAAAACATAAAAAAAGGCTCACATTTCTGTGAGCCTTTGGCTTATTTAGGAGAGTCCAAATAAATGGACTGTGTCATGGCTAATGTCAAGCAAGTGGCAGTTCAGCAACCACCTGATTGAACGCGACTCGAGCTTTCTGAGCTTGCTCTGATAACTCCACTTTTTTCGCTTGAGCTGTGCTTAGGCTATTTTCAGCCTGCTCAAGTGCTTGTTGTAGGTTTTCAGGAAGCTCATGTGTTTCCATTTGTGCACCCTGTTCAAGAACATAAGCGCGGATTTCTTTCTTCACATCAGCAAGGATTTTATAAGCTTCACGTTCAAGTTCTGCGGCTTCTTGTGCTGCGTCTTTCTCTTTCTCGAACTGTGCCAATGCCATACCTTCTGCCGACCATGGATCCATGTCTGGCAGCTCTTCGATGTTAATCGTCGGCTCGATGTAACTCTCTTGGTGACGTAAATCGAGACTCGTTGCACGAACGGCTGAGATCATCAACATCACAGAGATAGCCAGTAGCGGTAAGCCACCGACAATTGCAGCTGTTTGAAGTGTGCTTAGACCGCCCAAGAACATCAGAATCGTTGGTAAGAACGACAGTGTGAATGCCCAGAACATACGGTTCCAACGCATTGGCTCTTCGGTCACGTTGTTCTGAACCACAGAAGCCAAAATGTAAGAGATAGAGTCAAAGGTTGTCGCAGTAAAAATAATACACAACAGTGTAAATACGGCGATCACTAACGTGCTCATTGGCAGTTGTGCCAGCATCGAGAAGATAGCTTTGGTTGCGCCTTCTTCGTTTAGGATTGCAACGACATCTAGCTCACCAGATAACTGTAGGGATAAACCGTAGTTACCTAAGATCATGAAGAATAAGAAACAACCTAATGAACCAAAGAAGATAGAGCCTGACACCATTTGTTTAATGGTTCTGCCGCGAGAGATACGCGCAACAAACAGGCCCATGCTTGGTGCAAAAACTAGCCACCATGCCCAGTAGAAAATGGTCCAATCTTGTGGGAAATGGGTATTTTCGAACGTACCGTAGCCGCCGAATGGTTCAGCCCACGTTGCCATCACGAAGAAGTTAGACAATAGGCGACCAATCGAGTCTAGACCCGTTTCAAGCATGAAAATCGTTGGGCCAGCGATTAGGACGAATATCAATAGTCCCATTGCGCCCCAGAAGTTGATGTTGCTGAGGATCTTGATGCCTTTTTCCAAACCCGCATACGATGAGTATGCGAATATCGCAGTACAAACCAGAAGCACCATAACTTGAGTGACGTTATTTTTTGGTAGGCCGAATAAGTGGTTAAGACCTTCAGTAATAAGAGGTGCTGCTAAACCTAACGTTGTTGCTGCGCCACCTAATAGACCAAAGATGAATAGGATATCTACAACTTTACCTGCAACGCCGCGGCTATGGTGTTCACCCAATACTGGCATCAATGCACTAGAAATTTTTAGTACAGGTTGTTTACGTACATAGAAAAAGTAGGCAATTGGAATAGCAGGGATTAGGTAAATAGACCAAGCAATTGGACCCCAGTGGAATAAACCATAGGTTGCAGCCCAACGAACGGCTTCTTCACTGCCGGGTTCTAGTTGAAAAGGGGGGGATTGGTAGTAGTAAGCCCACTCGATACAACCCCAGTACAAGATACTTGCCCCGATACCACCACAGAAAAGCATTGCTGCCCATGATGCGGTTTTGAATTCAGGTTCTTCATCAGCTTCACCCAGTTTAATTTGTCCCATATCACTGAACACAACGTAAACCATGAAGGCACAAGCTGCGAGTCCAAGCGCTAGGTACAAGAAACCAAGTTGGTCTGTCATAAAGGTTTTAGCGACCGCGATCCAGTCTGCTCCTTGCGTCGGGAACATAATCAGCGGGAAGATGATCGTGAGTAGGAGTGCTATCGCACCAAAAAAGGTTGGCTTATCAATAAGCGCAAAAGAGTTTTTCACGAGTATTATTCCATTAAAATGAGAGCGGAATTATGTCGTGAACTCGTTTTTTAGGACAAATCAGGTCTGTTGTCGTGACGACAAATCGATTTTTTGCAATGAAAGAGGCTCAGAGCAATAGGGACAATGTAAGCAGTGCTGTGCAAACAATGCACGTGGTGCAGTGAAAGGAATGCCGTAAAGGAAAGTAAGGTTATATAAGAGCGAGAAGAATGCCACCAACCGTTGCCGCTGCGGATAAGTATTGCCCTGCTGAATAAGAGTTATCTTCCTCTTCTTCAATCTTATCTGGGTGATCCATACCTAATGCGCCGTGAGCAAATGACTCAACCTTATCAGTAACGGTCGCGTTTTCAGCTTCGACTTTCTTGGCTTCTTTATCGATTTCTTTAAGGGCAGATAATAGGGCTTTGCCCTCATCGGAAAGTTTAACGGTGTTTTGCTCAACCTTAAGAGGTGCAGGCTTTTCAGCTTCAATGCTTTTAGCTTGTGCGTTCATTTGCGAAGGTGAATACAGCTGAGTGTTACTCGTTCCTACTGGCGTCATATCGCTCTCCTTACCTATCCTTAAATATAGTATCGGCAGAGGTGTGAAAAACTTGTGCATTTAATCACCGTGGTGATGTTTTTTTATTCGCACAATATATCTTCGTCTGCTTAATCAAAACTGCTTGGTAATTAAGCAATTCCTATGCCGATATCAATATTTATCTTAGGGCGCCATTGAACAAGCTTTTAGTTTGCCAGACTTGTAGCATGCCAGACCTAAACTTGAATAAGATTAAGTCTGGATAGCGAGTTTAGTCGCACTTGAGGTCGGATCCGCGCTTAGATAGGTGCTTATATGCCTTCATTCGGTTCTCTTTCTTAACAAAGCGAGCCGGTGGCGAGAGAACTTCAAGCTGATAGTCACTGCTATTCGATGAGATCGCTTCAACTGGGCTGATGATGGCAATTTTCAAATCAGGGTTACGACGTAGAATCGATGCTGCAGTGCCTAAACCACCTTCGGTGTGGAACTTACCGGCCACATGAATCACTTGTTGGTCTGGGTTTGATGCGAGGTAATCAACAATCGACTCTGCCATGGTTTCGTCCCATGTGACTTGAGCCGCAAACTGTTTTTCTGTTTGCTCTGGTGTTCCGTGATGCATCGAAGCCATGAACTTTTCTTTATAAGGGCTATCGCCAGTATCCACTTCTGAAGCAATCCATTGACGTTGTTCCGTCGTTAGCTGATCTAGATAGGATAATCCTTTACGGCCGATACACTGTACAAAGGGTTTTGGTGCGTTTGCCGCAATGATATCGACGTTGTTGGTTTTAGCGAACTCCACTAACGCGCGGTAATCACTTTCGTAATTTGGCCAAGCAGCCGCTTGAGACATAAGAACTTGTTCGCCAATTTCATCATTTAGATATTGGTTTAATGTGTCTTGATGCTCTCGAGTGAATTGTTCCATTGAAAGCGCGATGTTTGATGTGGCGTTACGGCGCGCTTTTAAGAAGTCGGTTTGAAAGCGATGGATTGCCGAGTGAGTGTGCCATTCGCCAATAAGAACCACATCAGCATCAATCAACTGTTTAGGTAATGCATTGAGAGAATGCGTTTCGCCTTGTGGAGACGCGAATTGGTAGTCATAGAATGTGGAAACGGCTTGCGTTTGCGTGTTAGCCACTTGTTGAGAAGTGCTGTTTGAAGGTTGATTAGCACAAGCTGTAAGCAGGGTCGCTAATCCGATAAGAATAATACGTTGCATGAAATGCCTCCTTGAAGAACACGCATACTAAAGGAGGCAAGATGATATTTCAATGCAAACGATAATCAATATCAATTAAATTTGTTTGCGGTACACTCGCAGCATAAAGTCAGCTTCACAGTTGAATTGCTCTGCATCGGTGAGTTGTTGTTTAAATTCTTCACTCGCTTTCCAAGCAAACGGTGTCATCTGTAGCAGGTCGAATGCGTCTGGCCCCGATAGTTCCATCATATAGTTTAGTTGCTCTTGGTGCTCAAGAGTAAAACCTTTGATCATCTCTGGATCTTCATCGTGCAAACGAACGCCATCATAAATTGCATCACGCAGCTGATACAGGTGTCGGCTAGCAGGTGTCACGGTGATCACCACACCATTGTCTTTGATGGTGCGTTGCAGCTCTTCTGCCTTGCAAGGCGCGTAAATGCGTAGAATGCCGTCTAAGCTATTTTCCGCAAAGGGCAGGCGATGGCTTGAAGCGACTGAAAAGTCGACCGCAGGATAACGTTTAGCGGCGTATTTGATAGCAATTTTAGAGATATCTAGACCAAAAGTAGCGCCACTCTTTTCTTGAAGGTTTACCGCAATTTCATTGGTGTAATAACCTTCACCACAACCTATATCTAATAGGCTAGGGGCTGTTTCTGGCAGATAGCTAGAGCATAAACGAACAACGGCTTGGCGCATTGGATTGTAGTGGTTGCCTTCAAGGAAGCGGCGACGAGCCTGCATCATCTCTTTGTTGTCACCTGGATCTTTTGAGCGTTTGTGGTGTGCTGGCATCAAATTGACATAGCCTTCTTTCGCTAGGTCGAACTGATGGTTCTTTTCACACTTAAACGTACGATCGTTTTGAGATAAAGGTTGGTGACACAAAGGGCATTGGTAAGTCATTGCGAACTCGAGGTAGAAATTTCAAGTCCAAAATTTTAACAGGAAGCATAGTGGGGCGCTAGAATAAACGCAGCTGTCTTGGCTAACGGCAATCTGTGAATAGGTAGAGCCTGTTAGTGAAGAGATAGAGCCAACGTATGGTTGGCTCTATTGGTTATGAGCAAGTCACTGATAGAAACCGTGAACTCGGCTTCTAGCTAAAAAAGTTAACTTGGTTCTTCAACGACTCAGCTTGTTTTTGAAGTTCATCAGCACTGTGAGAGGTCTTAGCGCTAGTTTCACGGCTCTGCTGGTTGAGGTCGCTGATCGCATGTGCGTTTGCGGCGATTTCTTGAGAAACCTGAGCTTGCTCTTCTGATGTCGCAGCGATGGTTTCAGCTTGAGAAGCAATAGATTCAACTTGAGAGGCAATCGACTCTAGAGCCGTACCGGCTTCTTGCGCTTTATCGAGTACTTGGTTGGCATTCGATTGGCTTTGTGTCATCAGGTTCACGGCATTGTTAGTTGAAGATTTCAACTTCTCGATGATGCTCACTACGTCTTGCACTGACGTTTGTGTACGATGAGCCAATGTTCTTACTTCGTCAGCGACAACGGCAAAACCACGACCCTGATCACCCGCACGCGCAGCCTCTATCGCAGCGTTCAACGCAAGTAAGTTGGTTTGTTCTGCGATGTCATCAATCATCTTGGTGACGGTTTGAATGCTTTCGCTATCAGAACTCACTTGCTCGATGGCCGATGCTGATTTGTCTAATTGATCATTCAGTTGGGCAACATCAATACACACACCTTCAACGACTTCTAAACCTTTCTGGCTGTCTTCATTTGCAAGGCGAACATTTTCAGCAATGCTGTTCACTTGCTGGGCTACAGATTCTGCAGAGGTGGCCATCTCTTCAATGGCCGTAACGACTTGCTCAACCTGTGCTTGCTGGCGATCAGATTGACTCAAGTTGTGGCTGGCATCTTGTGACACACTGCTCGAGCTATTCTGAACTTGATCACTGGTCGTACGTATCTCGCCCACGAGTGTATTCAATTGAGCAGCCATGTTCGCAACGCCAGTATTTAGGTTGCTGATCTCGTTTTTCGTCTGCTTGCCATTGTTTGGAATATGCAGGCTCACTTCGCCTTTTCCTAAACGTAGCATGTACTCGTTTAACGTCGTTAGTGGCGTCAGTGTACGGTTTAACACGAAGGTTAACGCGACGATGGTAGCGGCAGCAATCAAGGTGGCAATTATAGCGATGAGCTTCAACAGTTCGTCACTACCTTTGGTCACTTCCTTAATAAAAGTGCCGCCAAGTAGTTTCCAATTCCAACCTGGAACTTCGGTATAGACGAGATACTTCTCACCAACGGTTTCTTTAACCTTGTATGGATATAGAATTAGACCTGATGGTTGTTCAAAGATCTGATAGAAAGGTTTGTTGCCGTCGTAGTCAGCAACATCAACAATCGATTTACCACCGCCAACGTTAGTAGGGTGCAGTAAGTACTGGCCTTGATGCTCTTTCTCGTTATCAACAATGATGGTGTATCCCGTATCCCCCCAAGAAACAGAGCGTAAAGATTCAAACAGGCTTTGAGTCGCCTCTTCTACTGGCAGACCAATGAAAGAGACACCGTTTACTTTGCCTTGAGCATTGGTCAAAGGCGCATAGTAGGTGATGTAACGTTGGCCGAAAAGCTTAACTTGAGAGTAATAAGGCTGGCCATTTTTGAGCTTGCTATAGCCTGGATGATTTTTCCCTAACGTGGTTGCAACGACTCGTTCGCCTGAAGGTTTTTTAAGAGAAGTAGACACACGAATAAAGTCGTCGCCAAATGGGGCAAATAGGGTCGCTACGGCGCCGGTGTCGCGGGTAAAGCTATCAACGAGTTTGGTGTCATTGATTAGGCTCTCACCATATTGAGTCATGTTGGGAATTGAATGACCGTTGAACTCAACGTCATAACTTTCAACATAAACACCTGCTAAGTAACCGTTGCGAAAAGTGGATTCTAAAACTTTAGCGGTATGCAGGTAGGCATCAAACTGACCAGAGATGGTTTTGGCCATTGCTTCAACTTTTGATTGATGCTCTTTCAGTGTGTTATCCAATAATACCTGTGAGGCATTTCGGTACACGAGTGTTGCTATGGAACCAAAGGCGATCAGCAAGCAAAGTAAAATAACCAACTTAAGTTGGAAGCCAACACTTTGATTTTTGTATTTCTCGAACATGAATTCACTATCCTGTCTTCATTGAGGTGTTGTTAAGTAGTTTTAAGGACGTTTATTATTGAGCTTTCTATCATAGGTACTTATTTATCGGCAGTAATTGATAATAATTAATGAATTGATAATTATATTTATAAACCGGAGTGATGAGTTCGACGTGGCGTGGATTTGAACTGAGAGGAAATCGGCTTGTGTTAGGAGGTTGATTGCTGGGCGATGCGTGTAAGGTTAGGAGAAATAAAAAATGCAGCTCTATGAGCTGCATTTTTTTAATTCGATTAGCTAGAAGCTTAGTTCGAAGAGATAACCGTAATCAGCTGGTGGCTCTCGCCAGGCTGTAGCGTTTTACCAGCTTCTAGGCTTGGTGCGTGTAGTGTTGATTCTACGCACATCATGGTTAGGTAACCGTCATCTTGCATGTCACCCATGGCTGCAGCGCCTTCTGCCCACGGATTCCACAATACTGCAGAGTTATGACCGTGGTTCTCAACGGTTAGCGTGCGATCCAGCTTTTTGTCAGCAACAAAGATTTGCACTTCTGGTTGTGTGTAAACGCGGTCAATCGTGTCGGTTAGTACCAGTTCAGAACCACCTTGGCAGATCTTACCACCTTGCAGGCTATCAATGTACTCAGCACCCATACCGGTTGTGGTTGTGTTATGAATATCACCAACGTTTAGGTAAGTGTGTAGTGCGCCAGAGAAAGTCCATGGTTGTGAATCTGTATTCTTCACGTCCAACGTTACTTTTAGTTGGTCACCAATTTCAACATTCAGTCGAGCATCGAACTGATGCGGCCACACTGCCAGAGTCGCTTCGCTAGGCTTTAGGCCTAGGCTTACAATAACGCCGGCTTCGCTTTCACGGTGCTCAACTAATTGCCATTCGCTTGAACGTGCAAAACCATGAGCAGGTGCAGCAATGCGACCAAACCAAGGCCAACATACTGGAATACCACCACGTAAGGCTGTTTTTCCATCGAATTTAGCTTGTTGGCTCATCCAAATAAGGTCTTCTTGGCCTTGTGGTTGGAATGACACGACATGGCCGCCAAACAATGAAATAGCTGCGTTTGCTTTATCGTGGATAACGCGAACCAGTTTTACACCTTCGTGCTCAACGATAGTCACGTTATCAGAAAGTACAGTCAGTGCAGGTAGAGTAGATAAATCCATTACATGATCCTTCTAAGGAAATTGAATTCAAATGCTGACTAGAGTGATGCTTGTGAGTAGGTGATTAACAAGCTTAGACAGTATTGGAATTGAACTTCACTGTTTTGTTTCCAAAATCGACTTTGTTTACAAGACGTTGAAAAGATAGCAGGTATTAAAAAGGCGACACTAAGGTCGCCTTTTTCAAAGTCTGCTCAAAACAGTCTTCGCTAATGCTTATCTAAAGCTATTTCTAAAAAGAAATTACTTAGAGATGTGAGCGATTAGGTCTAGAACTTTGTTTGAGTAACCGATTTCGTTGTCGTACCAAGATACAACTTTAACGAATTTGTCAGTTAGAGCAACACCAGCTTTAGCATCGAATACTGAAGTTTGAACTTCACCGATGAAATCTTGTGATACTACTTGGTCTTCAGTGTAACCAAGAACGCCAGCCATTTCGCCTTCAGAAGCTTCTTTCATTGCAGCACAAATTTCTTCGTAAGATGCAGATGCTTTAAGGTTAACAGTTAGGTCAACTACAGATACGTTAGCAGTTGGTACGCGGAAAGCCATACCAGTTAGAAGGCCGTTTAGTTCTGGAAGAACAACGCCTACAGCTTTAGCAGCACCAGTTGAAGATGGGATGATGTTTTGAGAAGCACCACGGCCACCGCGCCAGTCTTTAGCAGAAGGGCCATCTACAGTTTTTTGAGTTGCTGTAGTAGCGTGAACTGTAGTCATAAGACCAGACTCAATGCCCCACTTATCGTTAAGTACTTTAGCGATAGGTGCAAGACAGTTAGTAGTACAAGAAGCGTTAGAAACGATGTCTTGACCAGCGTAAGATGCTTGGTTAACGCCCATTACGAACATTGGAGTTGCATCTTTAGAAGGACCAGTAAGAACTACTTTCTTAGCGCCAGCAGTGATGTGCTTACGTGCAGTCTCGTCAGTTAGGAAAAGACCAGTTGCTTCAGCAACTACGTCTACTTCGATAGCATCCCACTTAAGATCTTCTGGGTTACGCTCAGCTGTAACACGTACAGTTTTACCGTTAACGATTAGGTTACCGCCTTCAACTTCAACAGTACCGTTGAAACGGCCGTGAGTTGAGTCGTACTTAAGCATGTATGCCATGTACTCTACGTCGATTAGATCGTTAATACCTACTACTTCGATGTCTGCACGCTCTTGAGCTGCGCGGAATACGAAACGGCCGATACGGCCAAAACCGTTAATACCTACTTTGATAGTCATTGTAGTTGCTCCACAACTTAATTTCTGATTAAAGATAACTGGTAGTAAAATTACAGAATCCAGTATACATCTGCAATAGATAATCCGACTTAACTTGTTTAATGTCAAAAAAAAGCGACGCTTTTCTTAACAATTGGGCGTAAGTGGTTGAAAATTGACCATTGCAAGTGGCTCTGTACCCTTCCAGTTGGGTAAAATACCCCTAAATGATGATTCACTTATGAGTGTATATGTACAATGTTTCCTGGTGAGAAAGTATGTGCTACAAAACGACTGATATGCAAGCCTTTATAGAAAAAAGTAAATATAATAACTGAGAATGTGGAGAGATATTAACGTGGTTCAAAAGGGAGGAAATATGATAAAGCCTGATGAATACTGGCGTGAGCGCCTAACGGACGACGAATTTGCTGTGTGCCGTGAACGTGGTACTGAAGCCCCATATAGCGGTAAGTTATTGCACAACCATAACACTGGTGTCTATAGCTGCACATGCTGTGAAAGCCCTTTGTTTCTGTCGGATAACAAATATGACTCTGGGTGTGGTTGGCCAAGCTTTGATGCCCCAGTAAGTGATGAAGCGGTACGCTATATAGAGGATCTAAGTCACGGAATGAAGCGTGTGGAGATCCGTTGTACTGCATGTGATAGCCATTTAGGTCACGTTTTTCCTGATGGCCCGCAGACAACAGGTGAACGATTCTGTGTTAATTCTGTGTCGTTAATTTTCAACAAAAATGACAAAAGTACGAAATAACTTGTAACTATTGTTTAATCCTTACAGGTCGTACTTGTCGATTAAGGACTACTGAACAGCCCAAGATTTCAGAATAAACTCTAGTACAAATAAAAACAGCTACCAGAAAGGTAGCTGTTTTTTTTGAAAGCTAGGAAATAAAAAGTTCGGAAATAGAAAGCGTGTAAATGATGGGTTTAGTAGTTAGGGACAATAGAAGAGCTGTAAATCCCATCTTCAATGGCTTCGACTATTTTGTCGGCGTCTTGATTTAATTGTTTGTATTTTGGCTTTTCAAAGTTATAGAGAACAGCCAGTTCTGATTCAGAAGCTATCGGCACATTAAATTCTTTGGCTACCATTGCCCACATGTACGCTTTCTCCCTATGACCTAAGCTATGATTGATACTGGCCATTGACTTAAATATTTCAGTGTTAACGGTCGAGTCATTAGATAAGGTCAGGGCATTGTTGAGTAGCTTTAGCGTCTTCGCGTGATCCCTGGTGGTATAAAAGGTGGCTAGCGCATATTGCATCTCTGCTGTGTTTAATGCTTCTTTGCCTTCCAACTGTAAGAAACTGCGCCTTGCATTGGTATCCCCAGTTTGCGACCACAAGAAGTACAGTGTTTCTGGCGTATCTGATTGAGATAGCTCAGTCACGATTCGTTCGGATTCTTCAATACTGTGCATTAATGCGGTAAAACGACGTTCTTGAAGTTTGGATTGATCAATGGTCTCGATTTGGGCGGCAAGCTCTAAACATTTTTTATAAGCAGTGATTAACTCGAACTCTTTAATTTTGTTGGTTTCGGTTGGCTGCTTTTGAACTTCAAATCGATGCCATATGAGGTCGGTACGTGCGACACGGCATTGTCCATCGTTCATGTTCAATTGCTCGCACTGTAACGTCGGGTTACTTTGGCACAACTGTTCTGTGTTTTTATTTCCTTCAAGACACCCAACCAGAGTGAGAGGCAATATGCCAACTGCCAACCATTTCATAATTTTCATATTCCTTCACTTGTGATCAAATACACTTATTTTTGGTCAGGTTCTTGACTCAATTCTATTACGGGTTATTTTCTGGTGAAAATTGTTAAAACTAAGGCTTTATCATGGATGCAGAACAACTTCTTAGCGCAATGACACCTGAGGTCTACGAGCGTTTAACTTTCGCAGTTGAAACTGGAAAATGGCCAGAAGGTACGGCGCTCTCTAAAGAACAACGCGACTCGTGTATGCAGGCTGTTATGTTATACCAATCTAAACATAACTCCGAAGCTCAACATATGACAATTGCAGCTGGTGGTGAAATTAGCTTCAAATCCAAGTCTGAACTAAAAAAGCAGTTTAAATCAGACCAAGACGATATTGTTAGGGTTAACCCGAATCATTAAGCTTAAATTACAACAAAGGGGTAGCACTGTGCCACCCCTTTGTTACTAAGCTGTTTATTTATAAGCAATTAAACGATTTAGCTCACGTTAAACACTTTTGATTTACGTGAAGGTTCAGCTCACGTGAAGGCTTTTGTTAATGATGAAAGCTTCTGCTAGTTACGAAAGCTCCTGTTAACTACGAAGACTATTGCTAACTAGGAATACATTGTTAACTACGAAAACTGTGGTTAACTAAGAAAATATTGTTAACTGCGAAAATTATTACTAACACGAAGCTCTTGGTTCAACGAATAGCAAAACAAGCTTATAAGCTCATTTCACCACGCAACACTTGTCGCATCTGAGCTTTCACTTCTTCGTAGTTCAGGTTTTGACTTAATAAGTAGTGCAGTTTTGCTAACGCCGCCTCTGGTGTCATATCAAAGCCACTGACTACACCCGCTTCCGCTAGTGCACAACCTGTCGCGTAACCCCCCATGTTGACTTTACCAGCCAAACACTGAGTTAGATTGACCACGATAACACCTCGTTCTGAGGCATCTTTCAGGTGCTGAAGCAGTTCTGGATTTTGTGGTGCATTACCAACCCCAAAAGTAAGCAGAATCATTGCGTTAACAGGCTGTAGAAGCGTGTTACGGATCACTTCGTGTGAGATGCCAGGGTACATAGTGATTACGCCGATTGGTTGCGGAGTAATGTTATGAACCTTGAAAGCCCCTTCAGGTTGTTTGTTTACCTGCACGTTATTGCCAAGTTGGATATTAATACCCGCTTCAAGCAATGGATTCAGGTTTGGAGAAGTAAAGGCATTGAAGCCGTCTGCATGTGATTTTGTGCTGCGGTTACCGCGCATCAATTTGTTGTTGAAAAACAGTGTTACTTCATTGATAGGGTAGTTCGCCGCAAGGTGCAGTGCATTCAACAAGTTTGCTTGCCCATCTGAGCGTAGCTCTGCTAACGGGATCTGAGAGCCCGTTACAATCACAGGTTTGCCTAGGTTTTCTAACATGAAAGACAGCGCCGAAGCGGTGTAAGCCATTGTGTCAGTACCATGCAAGATAACGAAACCATCGTATTTATCGTAGTTCGCGCGGATATCGTCAGCGATAGTTTGCCAATCAAGTGGCGTCATATCTGAAGAGTCCATCAATGGAGAGTATTCATGAATGGTGTATTCAGGCATCTCAGGGCGATGGAACTCGGGCATGCCAGCGAGTTGCTTATCCATAAAACCAGCGACAGGAACATAGCCGTGATCAATAGATTTCTGCATGCCAATTGTGCCGCCGGTGTACGCGATATAGATGTGTTTTCTTTCCATGGCGATTAATACTTAGTGTGATATAGGGAACAGGAGGGCGATTATAGCGAATTATCATGCAATAAAAAGAGGCGCCTCACACAGAGGCGCCTCTTGATTATTGAGTTATTGGTTTAACTTATTGAACTTGGCAGTTTAAGCAAAAGGCGTAACGACCTTGCGGGTCGTTAAAGTTGCCTAACAGCTGGCTATCTTGAGCTAACTGTTGAGTAACAGGCTGTAAACTACTTGGTATCATCGATTGAATATCAAGACCTACCGACATCTGAACTTGATTCATAAATTCCTGAATAAATTGTTCAGTTGTTGAAAGAGGCTCTTCCACCCAGTAGATATTGTAACTTTCTAGCTCGGCAAGTGAAGCGGCTGCCACAATCGCATCATCAAAATCACCGATTTCGTCCACTAGGCCTTTTTGCATCGCATCTTGACCTGTCCATACTCGACCCTGAGCGATCTTATCGACGGCGTTTACTTCCATGCCGCGATTCTCGCCAACTAAGCTGATGAAACGGCGGTAACCATTTTCAATGCCCATTTGGAAAGCGTCTTTAGCACCTTCGCTTAATCCAGTCGTAACACCAAGGCCTGAGAAAGGTGAGGTGCCAACGCCATCAGTATAAACGCCAATACCGTTCAAACCTTTTTCGAAGGTCGTGATCACACTAAAGATACCAATCGAACCGGTTAATGTGGTTGGTTGAGCTAGGATTTTATCCGCGCCCATCGAGATCCAGTAACCACCAGAAGCGGCAAGGCTAGACATCGAAACAACAACAGGCTTACCTGCTTGCTTAATGGCTTCTATTTCATTGCGGATAACTTCAGAAGCAAATGCGCTGCCACCTGGGCTATCGACTCGAAGCACGACAGCTTTCACTTGATCGTCGTTACGAGCTTGGCGAAGTAGCGCTGCAGTTGTATCACCGCCAACAGTGCCACGCGGTTGCTTACCATCCATAATTGCGCCGCTGGCAACAATCACAGCGACATCGTGCGATTCACTTGTTACGTCTGGAAGCATTGTTGTACGGTATTCGTAGTATCCAAACGCGTTGTAGCTGTCTTGACCATCACTACCGAATACTTCAGCAAGCTCTAGTCGTACTTGCTGGCGAGTCGCCAGTTCATCAACTAAACCAAGCTTCTCTGCCAGTTTCGCGATATCGCCATCAACTGACTCAAGAACTTTTAAGAAAGAGTCCATGCTTGGGTTTAGTGTTTTCGCGTCGATCTGACGGTTGTTGCTCACGTCATCGACATACGCACCCCAAAGTTGGCTTAACCAACGAGAAGCGGATTCTTTCGCCGCGTCCGACATGTCATCGCGGATGAAAGGTTCGATTGCAGACTTATAAGTGCCCACACGGAACACATGTGTGTTCACGTCTAGCTTCTCTAATAAGGTTTTGTAGTAAAGCGAGTAAGCGCTGTAGCCTTTAAGGAGCACACCACCATCGGGTGACAGGAAGACTTTATTGGCGTAGCTGGCTAAATAATATTGGCTTTGGTTGTAAAAATCACCCACCGCATAAATAGGTTTACCCGTTGCCTTAAACTCGTTTAGCGCTTTAGCTATGTAACGAAGCTTAGTCAGGTTGGTTTCTGGCAACTCTTTAAGCGCTAGAACGATACCCGTAACGTTTTCATCATCTTTGGCGTAGCGAATCGTTTCAACGATATCAAATAAGACGTTCTCTTTTGGAAGGTCTTTACCAAGCAGTGAGCCTGTCACGGAATCCATCGGGTTAATGTAGCGGCTTTGTTCAACAATCGGACCTGAGAGATTAAGCACTAAAGCCGATTGTTGTGGAACGGTCGGTTGAGCCGTATCCGAGTGGAAGTACACAAAGTAGATGATGGCGATACTGAGTAAAAAGAACAGGTTAACAAGCGCAAGACGCACAAACGTGATGAGCTTCCAAATCCCTTTAAAGATCATGCCTATAAATTTGAATATTTTTTTCATTCTGTCTCCGCAGTGAGATCACGTCGCTTTAACAAGCAGCAGTACTATTAATCTCAATAATATGAACTGCTTAATATCCTACGATAATTCCCTAGCTCAAACTACACCAAGAATTGTTAATCGATATATATTCTCATTAAGTGTAGACAGAATAGGGGCTTTTGATCTTTCGTGGTTAAGTTTTGTTCGAGATAAAATCGTTTTAGGCGCGGCGAAGAGTATGTAGCCTAGTCATTCTAAGCAAATATTCTTCAACAAAGCATAAAACGATTTTAGCCGAACCCTTCGGGCAGCCCTTGTGGTTCATTTCTACTGCTTTATCGGCTTTTCATGTAGGCCAGTTACACGTCAAAGTCTCTTCCTTGTATAAATTGCCCACAAGATGCTGCAAAACCCAGCTCGAAAGGTCAACAGCCCCTAGGACTTTTGAACGATTAATGCGTCCTGCATTATGATCGGTGTTACAAAAATGTAAACGGTTGTTTGAACTTTTGGTGATTGAGTTATATTGTGGTCTGACCACAAGGATAAAAATAATAGAAGTGATGTCTGCCATGTACCCACATTTACTTGAACCACTCGATCTTGGATTTACTCAATTACGTAACCGTGTATTGATGGGATCAATGCACACTGGTTTAGAAGAAAACAAAGAAGGCCTGCACAAACTCGCCGCGTTTTATGAAGAGCGAGCTAAAGGAGGTGTTGGCCTTATTGTTACCGGTGGCTTTTCTCCTAATTTACGTGGCAGATTGACCCCGTTTAGTGCTGAATTCAGTAAAGTTAAGCACGCTAAAGCTCACCAAGTTGTTACCGAAGCCGTGCATAAGCATGGTGGTAAAATTGCGCTTCAGTTGTTGCATGCTGGGCGCTACGCAATGCACCCATTCGCGCAAAGTGCTTCGGGTATTAAAGCGCCAATCGCTAAGTTTGCCCCAAGCGAGATGAGCCCGCGTCAAATTAAAAAGACCATAGGTGCTTTTGCCAATAGTGCGGAGCTAGCTCAAGTTGCTGGCTATGACGGCATTGAGATCATGGGTTCTGAAGGCTACTTGATTAACCAGTTCATCTGTAAGCGTACCAACATGCGTTACGATGAGTGGGGCGGTTCGTATGAAAAACGCATGCGCTTCCCATTAGAAGTCGTCAAATCGATTCGTGAAGCCGTTGGTGATGATTTTATTATCATTTTTAGACTGTCGATGCTGGATTTGGTTGAGCAAGGCAGCACGTTCGAAGATGTTGTACTTCTGGCTCAGAAGCTAGAAGAAGCGGGCGTGACCATTATTAATACCGGCATTGGTTGGCATGAAGCTCGTGTTCCTACGATTGCGACACAAGTACCAAGAGGGGCATTCTCTTGGGTGACGGAAAAAGTTAAACCATACGTGTCTATCCCAGTGGTGACATGTAACCGTATCAACACGCCAGAAGAGGCCGAACGTATCCTCAGCTCAGGACAGGCCGACATGGTATCAATGGCTCGTCCATTCTTGGCTGACCCTGACTTTGTTAATAAAGCCGCTCAAGACCAAGCGCAGTTCATTAATACCTGTATCGGTTGTAACCAGGCTTGTCTTGATAACGTATTCAAAGGCAAAAGAGCGAGTTGTTTGGTGAACCCTCGCGCTTGTTACGAGACTGAAATTGTTGTTCAGCCTGCCCAAGCGACCAAAACCATTGCCGTGGTTGGTGCTGGGCCTGCTGGTTTAGCCTGCGCGACAACGTTGGCACAGCGTGGGCACAATGTTGATCTCATTGAGAAAAATGATCGTATCGGCGGCCAATTCAGATTGGCAATGCAGATACCGGGCAAGGAAGAGTTCAGAGAAACCATTCGGTACTTTGCAAACCAAATCGATGCCTCAGGTGTGAATCTTAAACTCGATACTGAAGCGACGTTTGAGATGTTGTTGAAGTACGATGAAGTTGTGATGGCTGCAGGTGTAGAGCCAAGAAAGCTTGATATTGAAGGCATTGACCAAGAAAACGTGATCGATTATCAAACCTTGATTCGTGAAAAGACACCAGTAGGCGAAAAAGTCGCGATTGTTGGTGCTGGTGGTATTGGTATTGATGTGGCAACTATGCTGACAGAGCCGACTTCTCACAGCTTGGACGACTGGCTGCATGAGTGGGGCATTGATAAGAATATGGAACACCCTGGTGGACTTTATCCTTACCCTGATTCGTTCAGCGATAAAACGGTTTGGGTGATGCAGCGTAAAGCGGGTCGCGTAGGTAAAGGACCGGGCAAAACCACAGGTTGGATTCACAAGCGAACGCTAGAAAAACGTGGTGTGAACCTACTTGGCGGTGTGAGCTACAACAAAATTGATGACCAAGGCCTGCATATTAGCGTTGGCAAAAAAGAACAGGTACTGGATGCCGATTCCGTTATCGTGTGTGCGGGTCAGGTTTCAGTTCGTCCATTCGAAGATATGTGGCAAGAGTTCGGTGGCAAGCTTCACGTCATCGGCGGCGCTGATTACGCGGGTGAACTGGATGCAGTTCGTGCGATTCGCCAAGGTGTAGAGTTAGCGATTAAGCTCTAACAACAAGCAGAGTACTCTCGTTCGATAAGCTGAACTAGATGGGTAAATAAGCTCGAACTAGACAGAGAAATAAGGCTCCTAAGTCATAGATTTAGGAGCCTTTATTGTTTCCAATACTGTTTCAAATATTGTTTAAAATGGACAGCCGTTGAGATTTATTATCGTTTGTATTCTGTGCTACAGTTCAAGTATACAAATAATAAAGAATTAGTAGGGACTTCAAATGGATGCTTTGGATCTATTGCTCAACAGACGCTCAATCGCAAAACTCTCTGATCCGGCACCTGAAGGTGTTGCGTTAGAAAATATCATCAAAGCGGGTTTACGAGCTCCAGACCACGGCGCACTGACACCGTGGCGCTTTGTTATCGCACAAGGTTCAGGGTTACAAAAACTTTCTGACATCTTGGTTCGTGCCGCTGAAGCGGACAAAAGCGAAGAAGCGGTGATTGATAAAGTAAAGAAAGCGCCGTTTCGAGCACCTATGGTTATCACTGTCATCGCAAAAGTGACTGAACACGACAAAGTGCCTGCATTCGAGCAACATTTGTCTGCGGGTTGCGCTGCACAAGCAATGCAAATGGCCGCAGTTGCACAAGGTTTCCAAGGCTTTTGGCGTTCAGGTAAATGGATGTTCCACCCTGAAGTTCATCAAGCATTTGGCCTAGAAGGCGACGACGAAATTGTTGGTTTCTTATACCTAGGCACACCGGGTTGTACACCAATGAAAGCCCCAGAGCGCGACTTCTCAAAATTTGTCGAGTTCTTATAGATCTCTTCAGGGAAATAGCTATAAAACGAATTGTGAATGCTAACTGTATAAACAACCAGTTTTCCTTGATTTATTAGGGCCACATTAGATAATGTGGCCCTAATTGTTTGTAGCATCTGGAAAAACATGTCTCGTCTTATCATTGCTGAAAAACCAAGCCTAGGCCGCGCGATTGCCGCCGCACTACCGAATCCACAGAAGAAAGACCAAGGGTTTATCAAATGTGGCAATGGGGATGTGGTGACTTGGTGTATTGGACACTTATTGGAGCAGGTTGAGCCGGACGCTTATGATGACCGTTATAAGAAGTGGAACTTAGCCGATCTTCCCATCGTGCCGGAACAATGGCAGTTGAGGCCTCGTAAGACGTCAAGCAAACAGCTCACGGTGATCCGAAAGCTATTGAAGGACGCGACACAAATTGTCCATGCGGGTGACCCGGATAGAGAAGGGCAACTGCTAGTCGATGAAGTGATCGACTACTGCAAGGTGTCCAAGGCCAAGAAAGAGTCGATGGACAGGCTGCTGATCAGCGATTTGAACTTACCAGCCGTGAAGCGTGCGCTCTCTCAAATGCGCAGCAATCGCGATTTTATCCCACTGTCTATTTCCGCTTTAGCACGCTCTAGAGCTGATTGGCTGTATGGTATGAACATGACTCGTGCTTACACCTTGCTTGGTCAAAAAGCCGGTTACCAAGGCGTGTTGTCAGTAGGGCGAGTGCAAACCCCTGTACTTGGTTTGGTGGTGAGACGTGATGAAGAAATCGAAAACTTCATTCCGAAAGATTACTTTACTCTGCATGCTTTGATCCCTTATCAAAATAACGGCCAGAGCTTTGATATTCGAGCGCGTTGGAAACCAAGCGAAGCATGTAAACCATGGCAAGATGAAGAAGGCCGCGTGCTCAATCGAAAGCTGGTTGAGAACGTTGCTAACCGAATTACGAACCAACCCGCGACGGTGACGGAATCAGAGCAAAAGCAAAGTAAACAAGCTGCGCCGTTGCCTTATTCGTTGTCAGCTTTGCAAATTGATGCGTCTAAGCGTTTTGGTATGAGTGCTCAACAGGTACTCGACACTTGTCAGTCGTTGTACGAGAAGCACAAACTCATCACTTACCCACGTTCTGACAGCCGCTATCTACCTAAAGATCACTACTCGCAAAGAGAGTCGGTCGTGGATGCTATCGCTAACAATGCGAAAGAGCTACAAAGTGGTGTTCAAGGTGCGGATCTTTCTCTTAAATCAAAAGCATGGAACGACAGCAAGGTTGATGCTCACCACGCGATAATCCCAACACCGAAGAAATCATCGGTGAATGGCCTGTCTGCCAATGAGATGAAAATCTATCAGCAAATTGCTCGTCAGTATCTAATGCAATTCTACCCGTCTGCCATTTTTGCCGATGCCAAGTTAGTTTTTGATATCGCTGGTGGCGTGTTCATTGCCAAAGGACGTCAGCTTATCAATCCAGGTTGGAAAGTGTTAATGGGCAAAACGGATACTGAAGAGAAAGGTGATGGTACGGATACGGTGCCTCCATTAGATAAAGGAACGGTACTCAATTGCCGTGAAGGAATTATTGGAGACAAAAAGACTGAGCCACCAAAACACTTCACGGAAGCGACCTTGCTACAAGCGATGACAGGTATTGCGCGTTTTGTCGCGAACAAAGACCTTAAAGCCATTTTGAAAGAGACCGATGGCCTTGGCACAGAAGCAACCCGAGCGGGTATTCTAGATACTTTATTCAAGAGACAACTGTTAACGCGACAAGGTAAAAGCATCCACAGTAGCCCGGCGGGAAGAGGCTTGATTAATGCTTTACCTGAGGACTCGACCTTTCCCGACATGACGGCTCACTGGGAGCATCAGTTGCAAGGAATGGCTGAACGAAACCAAGCGTATCAACCTTTCATGCAAGCATTAGAAAGTAAGATTGATGGTTTGATGGGTAAAGTGAAAACGGGAGAAGTCCCTGAGTCACTGCGTCATCTTCCTAAAGTGGAAAGACCGGCCTTTAAGCGCCGTAAAGCTGGTGGGACAAGGAAGAAGACTTACGCTAAGAAAGGTACTAAAAGCTAAGAATTAATTGTTAGGAACTGAGATCAACAACTGTCCATTATTTGATATTTGTAGCCGGGATTAACGACCGACTTTGCGCCCGCAGCGCTCAAATAACTTCTGCCAGTAGTCTACATGGCGGCGAGTTGATGTTCGAAAGGCTTGATGTGCATCTTGGATAGGAAAGTAATAACTGTGCAGTTCAGACTGAGCGTCAAACAGGGCAAGTTGCGGGGCTAACTGCTGATAATAGCCATCCAGTTGCGCCATGTAAGGTTGAACCTGACCAATATATTGTTGCTCGAACACATTGTTAAGGTAGCGAAATTTCGTTGTGTCTCGTTGCTTACCGCAGATGATGTTGCCATCAAAAGTTGTCAGCTGTTTAGTGATAGTATCAAGTTCAACCGAAGCACGAGCTAGCGAATAATACAAATCCCCAAGGGTCGAACTCTTCTCTAATACTTCTTGAACCTCAGTGGTCTCGCCGGAAACGAGCGGCGCGTCTAACGCTTTGTTGATATGTTTTAGGGCATCGCTGGTTTGCCGTACCTGATCACCAATATCAGCACGTAACCACTGACTACTGCGCATTTGGGATTGCATTGCCTCACTGGTATAGATGAGGTTCCATTTGTGCAAGGGGAGCTGCGTGAGTTTCTGTTGCTCGATATCTTTCAGTAGTTCAACGATATTGATGTCTAACTCACTAACTGATAGACATTTACCGATACCTTTAATGAGGGCGACTTGATAATCGTAGTTACGAAACTCGTCCGCAACTTTTCCAAGTACGGAGTTTCTTTCCGCAATCAGATTGAACAACCCACACTGACGAAGTTGATAGCTGTCGATAAGCCCGATAGAGAGCGAAGGAACTTCGATAAACAGTTCTCGCTTTCTCGGTAAGCTTTCAAATTCCCAACTGTCTTCCAATTCATCGGCATCTTGTACTCTGGCTATCTTGGTCTGATAGTCATCGAAGATGTCGCCGGGACTATCATTAAAACATCCAGAAAGCGCCATAGTAAGAAAAAATAGTATTAGACGTCTTGGTAAGTTTGAGAGAGGGCGAACATTCATAAAATGACTACCAATCGATTTCAGTGCCATCGAAATTAAAGAAGTGACCACTCACTTCGGTGTTCGATGATTTTATAACGTTGATAAGGCCTGAAGCAGAGGTGTCGGTGTCTATCAAAGCGTTAGGCCCGCCCATTTCGGTCTGTACCCAGCCTGGGTGTAGTGCCAACACAGTAAAGCCGTCTTGGGTTAGGTCGTTACTTAAACTCTTCACAACTGAATTGAGAGCAGCTTTAGACGAACGGTAGATGTAACCACCGCCTGATGTGTTCTCTGTCATACTGCCGACTTTTGAAGACAGACAAGCGATCTTCTTCACATTACCACTTTTGAGCAGAGGTAATAGCGTTTCGACAAGTTTCAGCGGAGCAATAGTGTTGACTTCGAATACACGGCGCCACTCTTCGACATCGGTATTACCCAGCCCATAACCTTTAGGACCATAGTAGCCAGCGTTGTTGATCAAGATATCAATCGGTTCCATTTGCGAAGGGAGTTGGCCTACTGCTTGATAATCGGTTATCTCTAATTGAATACAGGTCAGGTTGCTGTTGTGGTCTGCGAGAGAGAGCAGTTCTTTTGCTGAATTGGCATCACGATAAGTCGCGTACACTTTGTGGTTACCTTTTAAGTACTGCTGGGTTAGGCTCAAGCCAATGCCGCGATTTGCTCCAGTAATGAAAATAACGCTCATGGTGATTCCTTTTTAGTTCAATTAGTTAAGTTTGATGGCTTAACACGAGAAAATCAACGCTCCACCAACTGGCCATTAGCATTCCTACAAAAATCATTACTGCTGCCATTGAGCCGCAGATCACCCCAAAGATGAGTATTAGGCTTTTCATTGGTGTCTCTTTTTGAAAATTAAATTAATGATAACTATTATCATTAATTAAGGTTGTCGCCTAGGCTGAGACTGTTATGATTTTGAGAAAGATACGCAATTAACCTGATTATGATTCCTTTAATTTACCACCCAATCTATTCGCAGTTACCTTTACCAGAAGGTCATCGTTACCCAATCAACAAATATCAGTTGTTACACAGTGCTGTTGAAGCGTTAATGGATAGCGATCCTCTATGGAAGAGCCAGTTTGAAATCTTCCAGCCTACGCCGGTTTCGGTTGAACAGGTAAAACAGGTTCACGATAGTGAGTATGTGGATTTGCTTGTTTCTGGTAATTTGCCCGCGGCCAAAATGAGACGCATCGGTTTCCCGTGGAGTGAACAACTTATTGAGAGAACGCTCTACTCAAGTGGTGGAACCTGCTTGGCCGCTGAAATGGCAATAGAGAGTGGTTTAGCGATTCATTTGAGTGGTGGTTATCATCACGCGCATCATGATTTTGGTAGTGGCTTTTGTTTGTTGAACGATCTGGTGTTAGCGGCAAAACATGCGCTGACCTTTGAACATATCGATAAAGTGCTTATCGTCGACAGCGATGTTCATCATGGCGATGGCACAGCAACTCTTTGCCAAGAGAATGACGACATCATTACTTTGTCGTTCCACTGCGACAAAAACTTCCCTGCACGAAAACCGCTATCTGATTTAGATGTGCCGTTAAGTCGTGAAACAGAAGATAAAGAGTTTCTGCGTTGTTTTGAACAAGTCACTAAGTTAGCGATTGCTCACCATCAACCTGATCTGATTATTTATGATGCGGGGATCGATATCCATCAAGACGATGAATTGGGTTACTTGAATGTTTCGACAAAAGGGATATTTGAACGCGACTGTTTCATGATTGAATTAGCGAAATCAGAGTCTATTCCGATGGCATGCGTAGTCGGTGGCGGATATCGAACTCAGCACCAAGATCTGGTTCCAATTCACATGCAGTTATTGAAGGCGGCATTTGCTGTTAGCAGTTGAGCGGTGAGCTTGTGTGATCTCCAGATACAAAAAAGCCGCTGATTTCTCAGCGGCTTTCTTTAATGTGGTGGAGGGATAGGGATTTGAACCCTAGAACCGCTATTAACGGTTGCCGGTTTTCAAGACCGGTGCTTTCGACCACTCAGCCATCCCTCCAATGGCGCGAATAATATAGGGGTGTGATTCGCTTGTAAATACCCTTATCAACTGACTGCTTTTTTTATGAACAAGTTTGTGCATTTTTATATGGTTAGAGTGAAAATACATCGAAAAATGTTCCTGATCGTTTCGACTTAAGGGATTAGGTATCGTTTGAGGAAGGAAAATGGAGAAATGATAGAATACAACTGATGTGAGGAACGTAATTAGGACCGAAGCCTTAGCTTTTGGTGTGTAGCCACCATTCCTCATTAGGGTTAACTTGCCTTTGCTGCTTATAAGATTCATAATGAATGCATCTTATAGAGTGAAATATCCCACCATGCATATCACACGTTACACTGATTACTCCCTACGAGTGCTGATCTATTTAGCGATCAACAACCAATCTCTTAGCACCATCGGCGACATTGCTAACAGTTATGGTATTTCTAAAAACCACTTAATGAAGATCGTTCAGCAACTCAACCTCAAAGGACATCTGATCGCCACAAGAGGAAAAAATGGTGGTTTGAAACTCAGTTGCCATCCAAGTCAGATCAACATAGGTACGCTAGTTCGAGAGTTAGAAGACAAACGTAACTTGGTTGAATGTTTTGGCGAGGATAATAGCTGTGTCATTACACCAAATTGCCAATTGAAAACTATCTTTGCTGAAGCTCAAGAGTGTTTTTACAAAAGCTTAGATGCTTATAGCTTGCAAGATCTCCTTGGCGAAGGGCACAGCTACAAGCTAGGGCAACTCTTGGCGGTTGAAGTTATTTAAAAGTAAGCAAGTTTTGTTTACTCACTAGGTTTACGATGATGAAAGATTTAAATCAAAACCCCAACAATGGCGTTTCAATGACGGCATTTTTTGAACTCGCGTTTCGACCATTTTTTTTGTTTGCATCACTTTTTAGTATTGCAGCGTTAGTCGGGTGGGCCGCGTTTTGGAATGGCAGCGCAACCTTAAATGTTTATGGTGGCGCAATGTGGTGGCATATTCATGAAATGTTGTTTGGCTTTGCAGCCACTGTCGTGGTTGGTTTTTTACTGACGGCCGTACAAAATTGGACGGGTGTCCGCAGTATTAACGGACGCGGGTTAA
Source organism: Vibrio sp. L3-7 (assembly GCF_963898195.1). Taxonomy (NCBI): domain Bacteria; kingdom Pseudomonadati; phylum Pseudomonadota; class Gammaproteobacteria; order Vibrionales; family Vibrionaceae; genus Vibrio; species Vibrio sp. L3-7. The sequence continues at coordinate 121,277 of NZ_CAWQUW010000034.1, forward strand.
TGATACTTCTGGCTATCTGGTTGTGTGCAAGAATAGCCATGTTCCTGCCTGAGGTTCTAAGCCTTTGGCTGGTGGCTGGACTCGATTTACTGTTTTTACCTATAGCTGTAATTTATCTTGCTCACAATATTGTCAGTGTGAAGCTTTGGCGAAATCTGTTGTTCATTCCTATTCTGCTGCTTATGACCTTTGCCAATGCAGCGATGCATTATGGTGTTCTATTTCAGCAACCACTCTTAATTTCACAAGCTAGCACAAGCATGGTGCTGTTGGTGACCCTAGTTATGTGCATTATGGGTGGACGAGTTTTTCCTATGTTTACCGCTAATGGCACACAGACACCACGAACCCCTGCATTACCATGGCTTGAAAAGCTGAGCATCGTGAGCACGATTTTCGCTGTTGTGTTGAGCTTTCAGATACTTCCAGTTCCACAAGATCTCATTGCTTTCGTGTTTATTGTCAGTGGCTTGGCAAACGCGCTTAGGGCAGTAAGGTGGAAAATATGGGTCGCTTTTAAGACTCCTCTTGTGTGGTCTTTACACTTAAGCTACTGGGCCATTTCGTTAGGATTGGTCTTGTATGGCGTTTCGATCATTTCACCATTGGTCACGCAATCACAAGCGATTCATGCCTTAACCGTTGGTGGAATGGGAGTGATGATCTTATCTATGATCTCACGTGTCTCTCTAGGACATACAGGTCGAACTATTGCGATTGGTAAAATAATGACTGCGGCATTAATCGCCATTGTTTTTGCCTTTATTGTTCGAGTGTTTGGTGGATACTTTACCCATGATATTGTCTCTATCATCACCTTATCCAGCGCTCTGTGGGTCGCTGCATACAGTTGTTTCGTTGTGTTGTACTTACCAATTCTAATAAAACCAAAAGCTTAAATACTCCAAGATAACAAGTGGGAAATTCGATCAATATTAAAGTTGCATTTAAAATGCATCTTTAATATTATGACCTTACTGAGTTACTTAAATACAACCAAAGAGAACATGATTATGAGCTGTTGTGGCGGATGTGGTGGTTCAAACCACGAAGAAAAAGCAAATGAAGCTGAACAAAAGAAACAAGCAGAGCAGCAAGAGACTAAGCAAGAAAACGCTTAATTCAAGCAGCGCTCAAGCCAAATTTAAAAATCCAGAGACTTCGATGAAGCCTCTGGATTTTTTTCATTTGATTCCCCTTCTTGATACTCAATCAAACTTGATAACTTCACCTCTTCTGTTATTAAGAACTCATAAAACAATGCTAAAACGGCATAAAATAATTATAAACAATCCTGATTAAGCACCTGTTTATAAGGGGTTTTTCAGGGGTTATTGATACTTTACGGTTACATTATGATTTTCCTTTCCTGCTTACTTAAACTTCTTCTCATCAACACAGGGCGATAGGCTGATTTAGGTAACCTTGCTCGCTTAATTACGTAGAGGTACTGCCTCTTTTGTAGTTCGTGTTTTGCGATGAGAAGAATGATGAACATTCAATGAGGCTTTACTCATTGGTTCTCGATCGTCATTACTCAATATATTAATTAGAAATAAGCAGAATGAATTTTGATTTTCCGAAATCAAACTCAAAGTTTTAAAATTTGCACAAGAAATCTTATGCAAATTAATAAGGGTATTATTATGAGTAAAATTATTGGCATCGATTTAGGTACAACTAACTCTTGTGTTTCTGTATTAGATGGAGAGACACCTCGTATTATCGAAAATGCAGAGGGCGAACGTACAACAGCATCTGTTGTAGGGTATACCGATGGTGAGACATTGGTTGGTCAACCAGCAAAGCGTCAAGCTGTAACCAACCCTGAAAACACATTGTTTGCAATTAAGCGTCTGATTGGACGTCGCTTCAAAGATAAAGAAGTGCAGCGTGATATTGAAATCATGCCTTATAAAATCGTAGAAGCGGAGAATGGTGACGCGTGGGTTGAAGCAAAAGGTCAATCAATGTCTGCATCTCAAGTTTCAGCTGAAATTCTAAAGAAAATGAAGAAATCAGCGGAAGACTTCCTAGGTGAGAAGGTTACTGGCGCGGTTATCACAGTCCCTGCCTATTTTAACGATGCACAGCGTCAAGCAACAAAAGATGCAGGTCGTATCGCTGGTTTAGAAGTTAAACGTATTATTAACGAGCCAACAGCAGCTGCACTAGCATACGGTCTTGATAAAAACGAAGGTGACCGCACCGTTGCAGTTTATGACTTGGGCGGTGGTACATTTGATATTTCAATCATTGAGATTGATGAAGCTGATGGCGAAAAAACCTTCGAAGTGCTTGCGACAAATGGTGACACTCATCTAGGTGGTGAAGACTTCGATAACAGAATGATTAATTACTTGGTTAATGAATTCAAAAAAGAACAGGGTATTGATCTTAAGAATGATCCTCTAGCCATGCAGCGTGTCAAAGAAGCGGCTGAAAAAGCAAAGATTGAACTGTCTTCAACTCAGCAAACAGATGTGAATCTTCCTTATGTTACTGCTGATGCTTCAGGGCCTAAACATATGAACGTAAAAGTAACACGTTCTAAGTTGGAATCACTTGTTGATGACCTTGTGCAACGTTCTTTAGAACCATTGAAGGTTGCTTTGGCAGATGCTGAACTTTCTATATCTGATATTGATGATGTCATTTTGGTGGGCGGTCAAACACGCATGCCGATGGTGCAAAAAAAGGTAACAGAATTCTTCGGCAAAGAGCCACGCAAAGATGTTAACCCTGATGAAGCCGTTGCTATGGGTGCAGCTGTACAAGGTGGCATACTTGTAGGTGATGTTAAAGATGTATTGTTACTGGACGTTACGCCGCTATCTCTTGGTATAGAAACCATGGGCGGAGTGATGACCAAACTAGTAGAGAAAAACACAACAATTCCAACAAAAGCGAATCAAATATTCTCTACAGCGGAAGATAACCAAAGCGCAGTGACGATTCATGTCTTACAAGGCGAGCGTAAACAAGCTGGATTAAATCAATCTTTAGGACAATTTAACCTAGAAGGTATTCAATCTGCACCTCGTGGTTTACCTCAAATTGAAGTGACCTTTGATTTGAATGCTGATGGCATTTTAAATGTGTCTGCGACAGACAAGCTAACGGGTCAAGAGCAAAAAATCACTATTCAAGCTTCTGGTGGTTTGAGTGATGCTGAGATTGAGAAAATGGTTCAAGAAGCAGAAGCAAATAAAGAAGCGGATAAAAAATTCGAAGATTTAGTTGTTGCTCGAAACCAAGCGGACCAATTAATTCATGCTACTCGCAAGCAATTAGAAGAAGTAGGCTCAAGCCTGGCTGCTGATGATAAACAACAGATCGAAACAGCGATATCAGAACTTGAAAATGCATGTACTTTGGATGACAAAGAAGCTATTGATAGCAAAACGCAAGCTCTTACTGCTGCAGTGAAAAAATTAACAGAACATACTCAACAACAAGCACAATCAAATGCGAACGACGCACAGTCAAACGTAGATGATGGTGTAGTTGAAGCTGACTTTGAAGAAATGAAATAACAAAGAGCTCAACTGTGAACTTACTTTAAGAAACAGTTGAGCTCTTCATTTTGGAAGAATACCATTGCAGTATTATTTAGCGCGTTAGAGGTCACTCGAGCGCCCTTTTTTCGTCTATTTAGTGAGAAAAAGAGCATGTCCAAAAGAGATTATTATGAAGTGTTAGGTGTCTCTAAGTCTTCCTCGAAAAAAGAAATCAAGAAAGCTTATAAGAAACTCGCCATGAAATATCATCCGGATAAAAATCCAGATGATGCGCGCGCAGAAGAGAGCTTTAAAGAAGTTAAAGAAGCATACGAGATTTTAACCAACGTAGAAAAACGTCAAGAGTACGATAGATTTGGTCATGCTGCGTTTGACAACAGCGGTTCTGGTCAGCGCCAACAACACTCTGCCCAGGGTGGCTTTGAAGATATGTTTGGTGGTGGGTTCAGACAACAAAATCAAGGTTTTAGCGGTGGTGGCTTCGGTGGTTTTGAAGATATCTTTTCACAAGCAAGAGGCGGTGGTCGCGCGCGTCCTAGAAAAGGGCAAGATCTTGAGTTCAATCTGACCGTTGATTTTGTTGACGCGGTAAAAGGGACTGACAAAATCGTTGAACTGCCAATGAATGGGCAGCAAAAGAAGATTAACGTTAAGATTCCTGCTGGGATAAAAGACGGAGAAAAAATCCGATTTTCTGGAAAAGGCGGACTTAGTGCTAACGGTGGACCCGCGGGTGATTTGTTAATCGTCATAAAAACGCGCCCCCACCCAGTATTAAAAAGAGAAGAAAACAATCTAATCTGTACTAGCCATATTGATATGGTAACTGCGGCACTCGGTGGCGAAGTTGAAGTCAATGTATTCGACAATAAATTTAAACTTAAAATGCCCGCAGGCACACAGAGCGGACGCAAATTTAAAATTTCAGGTAGAGGTGTTACCGACCGTAAAGGTGTCACCGGCGATTTATTGGTCAGCATTCACGTAGATACACCGACCCAATTAACGGATCAACAAAAAGAACTTTTAGAGCAGTTCAAAGCAACACTTTAAACGTTTGTCTTTGAAGATACAGGAACTCCCCACTTCAAATAACTGGAGTCAACAATACTCGAACGTGTAAATCGTATAAAGGTGCAGCGAAATCAAGGTGTAGCCTGAATCCTAGAGTGTTGGTAACCATCCTATAAAATAGGTACATATCGAGTTAGAGTTAGAGTTAGAGTTAAAGTCAGAGCGCTAGGTCGTTAGGTCGTTAGGTTCGAATAGGTTGGATTTGAGCAAAAATCGAGTTTGTTAAAGTCAAAAGGCTTAGGAATGAGTCTGCAATGGACTCGCCATTTCGATCCTAGATGAACGTCGTTTAACTCGATGTTCTGAATTGATGGTACGGGTCAGTGCTCCCAAACTTACTGAAACAAACTCTCCGAAGTATGATTGGGTGTGTGGCAATGGTGCTTATGATATGAGAGCCTGTCCACTATGCCTTTAAACTAGATAACGCAACAACGACCTAGGGATTGTGAATGATCAGATCTTAGACGCGATTGATTGTACGCTAGATACAAAAAAGCCGCTGATTTCTCAGCGGCTTTCTTTAATGTGGTGGAGGGATAGGGATTTGAACCCTAGAACCGCTATTAACGGTTGCCGGTTTTCAAGACCGGTGCTTTCGACCACTCAGCCATCCCTCCAGTGGCGTGAATAATATAAGGGGGAGAGTGGCTTGTAAACCCTTAATTATCATAATCTTGTTTGGTTGCTTGTTTTCTAGTCATTAGTGGCAATAAAAAAGAGAAGCATTTTGCTTCCCTTTTCTAATAGATGATCATTTAGTCATTTTTTGTGTAAAAACGCTGCAGCTCAGTTAGGCCTTGCATTAATACTGGTAAGCGAGGGCTTACATCTTTTAGACGCTTATAATTCTCGTCGTACAGTTTGTAGTTGCCAAACTTATCGAGCACTGTTGTTTGCTTGCTGGTAACAAGAGCTAGTTCACGAGAATCGCCCGCTAGTATCCACTTTCTCTTGCGCTCATCAAACAGACTGCGGCCACTACTGAAATCCGTTGGGTTCGAAGATACACCCAGCAGTTCTTGCATTAGTGTAACAGATACATCCAAGTGGCTTGAACGATGTGTGTATTCCGAGGCAGATTTACCAGGCCAGCTAATAAACAAAGGAACCTGCAACTGGTAGCGACTGTAGTTAGAGTTTGCGCCCCAGCTGTTGGTCTTGGTTTCGTTAAATTCAGTGCCGTGATTCGAAGTAATGATGACGACGGTATTATCGCTAAGTTTTAAACGTTCTAACTCAGCATAAATAGTAGCCAGTTGGTTGTCAGCCGCTTGTGCTGATTTTTCGTAATCAGCAGCAAAGCGCTCTTCAGTACTCAACTCAGTAGCAGAACTTGAATCGTAATTCGAGAAGTTATCCAGCGTAGTAAGCTCGATAAAATTGAACCAAGGGCCTTTAGTTGTTGGTAATTGCACCCAATCAGACCAAGCTTGAATAGCACTTTGGTCATCGTAAGTGGCATGCTCTGTCATCATATCACGGCCACGGAAAATGATTTCCGAGTACAGTGGATCGTCGAAGTTATCACCGCTGAACGCCGCAAACTTATAATTATGATTGTCCAATACATCGAATAAAACGGCGCTTGAGCCTTGTTCTCTGATGCTGCTTGAGTAGCTGCTTGGTAGCCCATAGAACAAGCCAAAAATACCAAACATATCGTTACTAGAGCTGTAGTGATTGGTAAAGTTGATCGCTTGTTGCGAGAAAGCATAGCTATTAGGCATTGCTGTCGCGTTTAATGCATCAGAACGCAGGTTATTTACGCTCACCATCAAGATGTTTAGATCATCACTGCGTCGATTGTATTGAATTTTTTCGAGCGGATAGCTAACTAAGTTTACGTTTTCTTTGTTGGCTTCTAAGCGCTGCAGATACTCTTCACGGTCTAATAGGCCATGTTTTTCCATAAAGCTTTTCGCTGTCATTGGGTAAGACAGTGGGAAGTTGGCTTTTTGGCTTGTAATTGGATTATAGAAAAACGCATCAGCCCACATATAAGTAAGGTGGCTACTGATGAAACACAAAAAGAAGACTGCCGTAATTGGTCGGCCGATGTGTTTATGAGACAGTTTACGTTGTTTACGCCAGACCCATTCAGATAGGCCTAACTGTAATAAGAAGATTAGCGGCATAACAATGAAGAGGTGCTGCAAATCAGAAGTAAATGCAGATTCCTCCCCACTGAATAAAACCTCCCATACGACAGGCGTTAGGTGGAGGTTTATATTTTGATACGTTTGGGTATCAATCAATAGGACAGTTAAACCTATGGTCGCAAAGCAAACGGCAACCAAGCGTAATAACTTCCTCGACGGAAGAACAAAAGTGAGTGGGAACAGCACTAATAGATAGAGAGCGAAGACTAAAAAGCCAAAATGACCAACCCATGATGCGGCCAAATAGAATTGACCCAGCAGGGTTTCTGGCCAAGCCGATTGAGTAATATAACGAGTACCGATCAACATCGCCGCAATGATGTTGAAAAATGCAAACCAATGACCCCAACCAACCAGTCGAGATACACGATCGCTATATGAGTTTGCGCTGTCTACCATTTATAATTCTTTTATCCGTCAATCAAATTTAGTGAGACTTTTTATCTTCAAGAGAAGAAATTAAAGCCTCTGCAAATTTTTCAGCAATTCCTTTGCGTTGTGAAGCAGCAACGTTCTGATTTAAGACATTGGTTGCGATATTTCCAGCGATCATCAGTGAAAGTTCTGGTGAAGCTTTGTGCTTAGATAGTACTGCACCCACTTCAGCTAGGATTTTTTCAACTTGTGTATCTGTGTATTTAGATATAATCGGCATAAGGACTCTAATAATGATAGTAAAAGCGGCTTATGATAACCTACTATGCATGACAACTGAAACCTGAACGGTAATATTTTCACTATGAGCCTTCACCTTTCCAACGTAATTTTACACCAGTTAAGCAAGAACGATCAGGAAGAACTGATTGTTAACTATCGTGCTGAATCTCTAGCTAACGATGCTTCGTCTGAAAGCCTAGTGGCTGAGCTTCACCGAGTATTCAACTCAAAAGCAGGCAAAGGGTTTGGTTCTTTCAAATCCGACAGCGAATTCCAGCAGTCGTTGCATGAATTTCGAGCGGGAGAGCAAAGTTTTTATGATTTCTCTCAAAAAAGTGCGCTACGTCTAAAAGATGAGCTTTCAAAGTATCCTTTTGCTGATGAAGGCACGTTGGTGCTAGCTGAATACCAATCACTGGCAACAGATTACCTTTTCATTGGCTTGTTGCCTTCGAACCAAAGTTTGAAAGTAACAGAAGGTCTAGACATTAGTGCGACTGACTACCTTGATATTTCAAAGATGGACATCGTAGCGCGCCTTGACCTTTCAACATACGATACAGACAAAGAGTCGAATCGTTACCTTACTTATATTAAAGGACGTGTTGGCCGTAAAGTCGCGGATTTCTTCTTAGATTTTCTTCAAGCAGAAGTCGGTCTAGATGCTAAGCAACAGAACCAAGTGTTGATGCAAGCGGTAGAAGATTTTGTTTCTGATTCTAAGTTAGAGAAAGAAGAAGCGATTAGCTATAAAAAGCAGGTTGCAGATTACTGCAACGAACAGCTAAAAGCAGGTGATGAGGTTCAAGTTCGTGAACTTTCTGGAGAATTACCAGCAAGCACTGATGGCACTAGCTTCCTTGACTATACTAGTGAGCAAGGCTACGAGTTAGAAGAAAGTTTCCCAGCAGATCGCGCAACTATGCGTAAACTAACAAAATTTGTTGGTGCTGGTGGCGGTTTGAATGTTAGTTTTGATAGTCTGCTTCTTGGTGAACGTATCTTTTACGATCCGGAGACAGACACACTAACTATTAAAGGCACACCACCTAACTTACGTGACCAACTGACTCGTAATAAGTCATAGTCCTGAGTTAATGGCGAAGAGCGGCAGCAGGATGTTGTCGCTTGATTTGTGCTTAGCCAAAGATAATGGCTTAAAGCCGATACGCACAAGGAATATAGATGGAACAATCAGTAGCAAAGCCCAATCGCTTTAAAAAACCAGCAACTTTCTTGGTTGTGCTCCTGGCTCTATGGTTACTTCCTTCATTGGCGCTTCTGAATCTAAGCCGTTCCTACACTAATTCTCTTGCTCAAATTGAAGAACTTGGTATTCGCGTTAATGAATTGAGGCAATCGCTTTATTTTTCTGAGCCACTACGAGTTTCTCGAATCAATGACTTAGCACTTGATGCTCAACTGGTTTACTCAATCAGATTGCAGATTGAGTCTGATTTTCAACATGCCTTGTTTCGCCCCGATGTGAACCAATTACTTTATGTCGCCGATCAATTTCTAGAGAAATTTGACGAGTTCATTCCGATAGAAAGCCAGGTTCAAGACATTGTCGATAACATCAAAATATTACGCGCAGACAGTAGCCTTTCTCCCAAGCTAAAACCGCTGCTAAACGAATTCGGAGTTGTGGTTTTTGAAGCAATGTATTCCGACAGTCAAAGCTCATCAGCCACTTATAGAGCCTTTGATTCTATTCTTGATCAATCTTATTCATTAAAAGCTGAAGAGCAAGATGCAATCCAACAACTGTTGGCGGATGCTTCAGCTTTGTTTGGTGATTACGCTCAGCTCAATTATTTGGTCGATAAGATTAAGAAAAACTCGGTTAACGAACAAATCATTAAACTCGAAGCTGAATTTCATGACCGTCAATTTAACCTTTTAGTTGTAATGCTAGGTTTAAGCTTGGTGGCAATGATAACCTTGGTTGTGTGGGGCGCTAGCGCTAAAAAAGTGGTGCAAGAAGCAGATGAAAGTCCAGGTCGGAACCCTGAGACCGATTCCAATAAGGAAGATGTCACACCAGTTTCGGGTACAGAGGGACAGTCACTTAGAGAGTCTAGTAAGAACGCCACTTCTTCGGCCACCAAACAATCTGCTCACGATTCTTTCGTACAGGAAAAAACGTCATTCAATCAACACCCCGATATACAATCGCAACAGAGCTCTAATCCAACAAATCAAAGCGCTAATTTAACAACTCCAAACGCTAATTTAGAAACAAATGTCTTAGCAATGAGTGCCACAAGTCAGACAAATTTTGAAGAGTTACCAGTGTCTGAGAAACACATCATCAGTGTGACGGATTCAAAGCCTGCTATTGATATCGAAGATATGTTAGAAACGCTCGATGGTGATGCTGATTCTGTGGAGCTATTGCTTGGAGTCTTTGTACAAGATCATGCCGATGATTACACTAAGTTTAAGTCTTTGTTGGTCAAAGATGAAATCTCAGCCGCTCGTATCGTACATAGCTTAAAAGGTGTTGCTGGTAGTATTAAAGCATCTAGATTGGCCATTATTGCTGCGAGCATAGAAATGACCATGAAACAGTCTAAAGCCATTAGTGAACACGATTTAGAAGAATTAGAGTTAGCAATAAAAGCTTCTGTTGATGCTGCTTACGAATATTTAGCTAGTCGACACTAACTTTAATGGGAATTTTGACACTACTCTGACGAAGTACTCATACAATCCGCGCCCTTAGTTTTTGTCAGGGGTTCATATGTTACGGGTTTCGAGTCGAAGTTGGATGGTGTTGTTGCTTAGCGTTGTGCTAAGTGGTTGTTCTCTATTAGAAGTTAAGTTAGATAGTCAGTCTACACCTCTCACTCAACAAGAGCTGAACGCTCGAATTATGACGCGTGAATACGCCAAGATGTTTTTTACGAGAGTAGAAGACTCGGCGGATTTGATCGCGCAATCTTACCCTGCTGATGATACTTCACATCAATCTTATGTTCTGCTTTGGAAGATCCATGCAGAACAGGGCTTACAGCAAGCCGCTTACCAAACTTCACCTATGTCAGCGTTAATCGACTCGTGGGTGTTTAGCGCTCAAATGCATCAGTTTTACACGTTAGGTGATGGCGCTGAACTATTCACGACAGATCATGCTGCAGAAACGGCTCTTTTTCTTGATCAAGAAGCAGAGAAGCTAGCAAAGGGCGTACTGAGCTCCAGTGATTTCAGCAAGAGCAAAGAATTCGTTACGCAGTTTGCAATGAGCCATCCATTTAAAGATCTCACGTTCAGAAGCACACCGGCTTACCGCGAATGGTTAACTTATCTAGGTAAAGATGAATTGCAAGTCGTTCAGAGCTTAGGAACTATGCCGGAAGCGATGAGCGATGCATCGGATCGTTTAAGCTTAATGGCGGATCAAACACCAAAACTTATGTCGTGGAAAGCGGAGCTCGTGGCCTTAAATAGCTCACTATCGGGTGAAGACTTGTCTATGACGCTGGAAAGTCTTCGTCAAACATCAGCAAGCATGCAGGACTTTATTGAAAATAACCCAGAGTACATGCAAACGCTGGCTTCTATTATGTCAACAGAAATGCAGCCGCTACTGAATGATCTTAGCGATAAAACAGACCAGAAGTTGGAGATACTCAGTGAAGAACGTGTGGCATTGGAAAAAATGGTCACTCGAGAGAGAGAAGCTCTAGTACAAATGATTGAAAAAGAACGCATCGAAATTGCAGGTATTGTTTCATCAGAAAGAGAATTATTCACTCAAGACCTCGACCGCGTTTCTCAAGAAGTGGTTGTTCTCGCGATAGATAAGCTGATGGAGTTAATCAAAGGTCTGATTATCTACTTCATCTTGTTTATCTTAGTGGTGTTCTTTGCACCGCTAGGAATTGGGTATTGGTTGGGTAAACGAACCGCCAATAAATAAAAAAAGAGCGCTCTAGGGCGCTCTTTTTTTGCATTTATATCGTTAACTTTTTTGTTTCGTTACACGTTATGTTTACGCTTGTTGCTTAGTAAACTCTGTCGCATCTTCAGTTTGAAGCGCTGGTGCTGTTGGCTCACACTTATCAACGAACCAACCCATATAAGAGGTTACGATGGTCACGATGATACAGATAAAGCTCAACCACATGAACGGGGCGTAAGACAGTGTCGCAACACCCAGAATGCTTGCCATGTAGATCCCGTTATCACTCCAAGGCACCATACCTGAAGTCAACGTTCCACCAAACTCGGCGTTACGAGAAAGGTTCTTACGCTTGTAGCCTAAGCGATCGTAGTTTTTCGCACAGATTTTTGGCGTAAGGATTAACGATACGTACATCGCTGAACCGAATACGTTACCCATGAAAGCCGTACCAATTGTGCTAGTTGCTAGTGAGCCTGCGCTGTTTACACGGCGTTCGAACACTTTAGCGATAGTCTCGAGTACGCCGACTTTATCCAACAAGCCACCAAAACCTAAACCAAACACGATAACCGCAACCGAACCAAGCATTGAAGACATGCCGCCACGGTTAAGAATTGAATCGATGAACTCTACGCCCGATGAAATCGAGAACGGTGCCCAAGCGGTGTTGAATGCAGTCAGGAAATCGATCTCTTGAATCATGACTGCCCAGATAATACCTAGCAGAGAACCAAAGCTAATCACAGGGAATGAAGGCATGCGGAAAGCTAATAAGCCAAGCACGATCAGTACCGGAACAAAAGAGTAAGGCGTGATGTAGAACTGAACTTCCATTGCTTTGATTACAGAGTCTACTTGGCTCATGTCAACGTTGCCCGCGTAGTGGAAACCGAACGCGGTAAACATAATGCCAGTAATAACGTAGCTGATTAGCGCAACAGGCAGCATCCCTTTGATGTGCTCAACAACTTCTACACCTGACATGGATGAAGCAAGGATTACAGAATCAGAAAGAGGGGACATCTTGTCACCGAAGTAACAACCTGACAGTACTGCACCTGCAGTAATCGGTGCTGGAACACCTAGACCTTGGCCGATACCCATCATTGCAATACCAGCCGTACCCGCTGCACCCCAAGAAGTACCAGTCGCTAATGCTGTTAAAGAACAGATGATCATCGTCGCTAAAAGGAAGATAGAAGGATGGATAGCTTTCAGACCATAGTAAATGATGGTAGGTACGATCCCGCCAGAAATCCATGTACCAACAAGAGCGCCAACGGCTAAAAGTATTAAAACTGCGCCTAAACCGTTAGATATTCCGTTGAGTGCTGCTTTTTCTAAGTCTTTGTATTGGTGACCAAGACGAACACCCAGAGCGATGATAATGAACCAACCAATGTACAAGGCAAGTTGGATTGGAAGATCAAGCTTTGCAGTAAAGGAAAAAGCAAGGGATAGAAATAGTCCTAACGCGATAAATACCTGCAATAGGTTCGGTAGACGAGTTTTACTCTGCTTCATAAAAGCCTCTTGTTATTTCGAGCATTTATAGTGCTTCGTTATAGTGTGTGGTACGAAACGGACACTACAGTAATTAGTTTATTATATCGAAAAAATACGTCTAAGTTGTGATATTTGACTGTTAAATCAATCAATCGTGGTTTCATAATCTGAAAATTTGTTAAATTCATGATTGTTACATGTTGAATTCTGTCGCACGTTGTTTTCGTTGTGTAAAATATTATTCTGATTAACCTTTGTTAAATAGTGGTAATTACTGTTATGGCGAGGTTTTAATTGTACGAAAAACAAACAGTTCATCTCCGTAAATGTGTGAATGTGGCGATAGTCGGTGTTTTATCAGTGACTAAGCGGCGGAATGAACAACAGAGATAACTGCGTGATTCATCGCGTTCACTTAAAAGAAACGAAAAAGTTACACTTTTTGACAAAAAGCACTTGAGTTCTGTTTCTGAAAAACTTATAGATGGGGGAGAGCAATTTTTAATTTATACATGGAGAGTGAGCGATGAGAGTAGGTCTAGTTGGTTGGCGCGGTATGGTTGGTTCTGTACTGATGCAACGTATGGTTGAAGAGAAAGATTTCGACCTAATTGAGCCTGTTTATTACAGCACATCTCAGATTGGTATTCCGGCCCCTGTTTTAGGTGGTAAAGATGCGGGTTTACTTCAAGACGCTTTTGATATTGATAGCCTAAAACAGCTTGATGCCGTGATTACCTGTCAAGGTGGCGACTACACATCAAAAGTATACCCAGCACTGCGTCAAGCAGGTTGGAAAGGTTACTGGATTGATGCAGCTTCTACCTTACGTATGGACGCTGATTCAATCATCACTCTTGATCCTGTTAACTTGGCTCAGATTCAGCAAGGTATCCACGGTGGCACTAACACTTTCGTTGGCGGCAACTGTACTGTGAGCTTAATGCTTATGGCTCTGGGTGGCCTATATGAGAAAGGCATGATTGAGTGGATGAGCGCCATGACTTATCAAGCAGCATCTGGTGCTGGTGCTAAGAACATGCGTGAACTGATTTCACAAATGGGTGTTATCAACGATAGCGTTAGCTCTGAGTTAGCGAACCCTTCAAGCTCAATTCTTGATATTGATAAAAAAGTGGCAGACACCATTCGTTCATCTTCATTTCCAACTGATCAATTTGGAGCACCTCTTGCGGGCTCGTTGATTCCTTGGATCGATGTGAAACGCGAAAATGGTCAAAGCAAAGAAGAGTGGAAAGCAGGCGTTGAAGCGAACAAGATCCTTGGCCTAGATGGTCAACCAATCCCTATTGATGGTACTTGTGTTCGAATCGGTGCAATGCGTTGTCACGCTCAAGCATTAACGATTAAGCTTAAGCAAGACGTTCCAATGGACGAAATCGAAGAGATCATCGCGACTCATAATGATTGGGTTAAAGTGGTTCCTAATGACCGTGATATTACTGCGCAAGAACTCACACCAGCTAAAGTAACCGGCACGATGTCTGTACCAGTCGGTCGTCTGCGTAAGATGTCTATGGGTAACGACTTCCTAAACGCGTTTACGGTTGGTGACCAGTTGCTTTGGGGCGCAGCAGAGCCATTACGTCGTACTTTACGCATTATCCTAGCTGAGAAAGCGTAACCGCCTCGTCTTTGATAACATTTAATGAAGAAGCGCCCTAGGGCGCTTTTTTTGCGTCTGATGATCGGACGCTTTTTGTTTTTGATGCCATTTACTTTTGAGCATTAGTTGCTTTGATGCTTAGTCCGGGTCTTTGGCTACGACGCGCTTGTCAGGATCAGCCAGCTCACTTGCACAGTGTTTGCAATACATAGCATCAGAATCATGGCCCGCTCGATTACAGTTGGGGCACTTCACCAGCTCTTTATGTGAGTTCATTTCATTGCTTAGTTCTGCGGTAATAATCCCTGTCGGTACCGCTAAGATAGAGTAACCCAACAGCATAGTAAGCGAAGCGATCGCTTTACCAAGTGCGGTTTGAGGGATCATGTCACCGTAACCAACCGTCGTGATGGTTACGATTGCCCAATAAATACTGTGGGGAATACTGGTGAAGCCATTTTCTGGCCCTTCAATGACAAAGATCAGAGCGCCGAAGATAACCACCAAGATACCGACTGTGCTAAAGAATATGAGTATCTTTCGTCTTGCCATTAATAATGAGCGCAACAAAATATTGGAATCTTGTAGGTAACGAACCAGTTTTAGGATTCGGAAGATACGCATGACTCGTAATAGCCTAACAACGCCCATAAACGAAGCACCAGGGAAGATGATCGCTAGGTAGGTCGGAAGAATCGCCAATAGGTCAACAACACCATAGAAGCTGGTGGCGTAAGACTTCGGTTTTGGAGAGCAATAAAGCCTTAATAAGTACTCTAGTGTGAATAGTGCTGTGAAGCTGTACTCGATGTAACGTAGCTGCTGTGACCATTCGATCATCACGCTAGGGATTGACTCTAAGATAAGCACAATAAGTGAAACCACAATCGCAACGATTAGTGATATATCGAATGCACGTCCAGCTGGAGTGTGAGTACCAAAAATAATGACGTATAAATGATGCTTTAGAGGCTGACGTGACATAAGGAGAGGTTCATCTTCTGTTAAAGTTCTTAACAGTCATTATACAAGCTTCATAATAACGAGGCGAGTTAAAGCCTATTTCGCTTCACTCGCCTCATTATATTCTGTGCCGACTGCCATCTCAAAAAGGCAGAATACAGTTAAACGTTATGCTAACCCAGGGAATAAGTTACGCAGTCCGTTAGCAATGAACTCTATACCTAGCGCGCCAAGAATCAAACCCATGATACGCGTGATCACGTTAATTCCTGTTTGGCCAAGAAAGCGAACGATGACGGGCGCAGAGCGAAACAGAAGCCAAGAGCACGTTGCGAACGCGACAATACTAAGGCCTATTCCTACGGTATCAATGGCGGCTGGGTAGCGAGAACCATAAACAATGGTCGAACTGATTGCACCAGGACCTGCCATTAAAGGCATTGCTAGTGGAACTACGCCAATTTGCTCTTTGCTAATGTATTCAGATTTCTCTTGTTTGTTCTGCTTATCTTCACCGAGTTTACCGCTCATCATCGAAAATGCGATGCTCAGTAATAGCAGTCCACCTGCAACACGGAATGAATCGAGAGAGATGCTGAACATGTCCAGAAGCATTTGTCCTGCAATAAGCGACACAATTAATATAACGGTAACAGCAATGTTGGCTTGTAAGGCTGTCCTGTTCCTCTCTTCTGGTGGCATATGAGCAGTAAGAGATACAAAAACAGGCATGATGCCGATAGGGTTTACGGCGGCAACAAGCCCAAGGAAGAATTGCATAAAAATTGCGAGTTCTAAGCCTTGCATGAGAGCGGTCTCCAGTTAGCGTTCTTAGGGGTGAGGTGCTGATCTGTTAATAGTCAGAATGCGTAATGTAAGTGACAATTCCAAATTGCACGAATGAAAAAAACTAACGTGAAATAGGGGCTTTTTTTTAGAAAAACTAATTGAACCTCACTTTCTAAAAAGCCTTG
Source organism: Vibrio sp. L3-7 (assembly GCF_963898195.1). Lineage (NCBI taxonomy): Bacteria > Pseudomonadati > Pseudomonadota > Gammaproteobacteria > Vibrionales > Vibrionaceae > Vibrio > Vibrio sp. L3-7. Next base: position 137,671 of record NZ_CAWQUW010000034.1, read on the forward strand.
TTGCAAGCTAGTTGTTAGTGTTTCATTTTGTAATTTCTTATTTAGTAAGTGTTAACCATCGCACGAAATTAATAAAAATTATGTCAGAATCTAGCCCGTGCAACACTATGGATATACTCTCAGTAGCACGAATACAGCCGTATACATGTAATTTAACGGACTAAAAATGAAACTTTTTTACAAGTTGTGACGCTTTGTAGAAAAAGTTTGTCTATTTGTTTGTTTTTTGCGCTATCGAAAAATGTGATTTTAATCTATGTAAATCATGATGTTAAGGTTAATTTTGTGATTGCATTACTACTTTTTGGTTAATTCTTTTTGGGTAACTGATCTGGGTCAATTTTTTTCACACCGTGAAATAATATACTCAGTCCTGAAAGCGATTTACTAAGAACGCTGTTAATTTAGGTTAGAAACAAGCAGCGCATTTAATAAAAAGTTTTTAATATTTATTATTTTAGGAGATCCACCATGCCTGTAACTAACTTAGCTGAACTTGATGCTCTAGTAGCACGTGTTAAAGCAGCACAAGAAGAATTCTCTACATTCTCTCAAGAGAAAGTAGACGCAATCTTCCGTGCAGCTTCTCTTGCAGCTAACCATGCTCGTATTCCACTTGCACAACAAGCAGTTGCTGAATCTGGAATGGGTATTGTTGAAGATAAGGTTATCAAAAACCACTTTGCATCTGAATTTATCTACAACAAATACAAAGACGAAAAAACATGTGGCATCTTAGAAGAAGATGACAACCTAGGCACAATGACTATCGCTGAGCCTGTAGGTATCATCTGTGGTATCGTTCCAACAACGAACCCAACTTCAACAGCAATCTTCAAATCTCTAATCTCTCTTAAAACACGTAACGGCATCATCTTCTCGCCACACCCACGTGCAAAGAATTCTACAAACGATGCAGCGAAACTCGTTCTAGAAGCAGCAGTAAAAGCGGGCGCTCCAAAAGACATCATCGGTTGGATCGACCAACCATCTGTAGAGCTTTCTAACGCGCTTATGAAGCACGATGGTATCGCGCTTATCCTTGCTACTGGTGGTCCAGGCATGGTTAAAGCAGCATACTCTTCAGGTAAGCCTGCTATCGGCGTTGGTGCTGGTAACGTTCCTGTAGTTATCGATGACACAGCAGACGTTAAACGTGCTGTAGCATCTATCCTTATGTCTAAAACATTCGATAACGGCGTAGTATGTGCCTCTGAGCAAGCTGTAATCGTAATGGATGAAGTATACGACGAAGTGAAAGAGCGTTTCGCATCTCACAAAGGTCACGTACTAAGCAAATCTGACGCTGATAAAGTTCGTAAAGTGCTTCTTATCGATGGCAACCTAAACGCGAAAATCGTTGGTCAACCTGCAACTGCAATCGCTGAAATGGCGGGTGTTAAAGTTCCTGCTGATACTAAGATTCTTGTTGGTGAAGGCCTTGGCGAAGTATCTTACGACGACGAATTCGCTCATGAGAAACTGTCTCCAACTCTAGGTATGTTCCGCGCGTCTTCTTTCGAGAACGCAGTTGCTCAAGCAGTAACAATGGTTGAAATTGGTGGTATCGGTCACACGTCTGGTCTTTACACTAACCAAGATATTAATGCAGACCGCATCCGTTACTTCGGTGACAAGATGAAAACTGCACGTATCCTAATCAACATCCCTACTACTCACGGTGGTATCGGTGACCTGTACAACTTCAACGTTGCACCGTCTCTAACTCTTGGTTGTGGCTCTTGGGGTGGTAACTCTATCTCTGAGAACGTAGGTCCTAAGCACCTTATCAACAAGAAAACTGTAGCGAAGCGAGCTGAAAATATGTTGTGGCACAAACTACCTAAGTCTATCTACTTCCGTCGTGGTAGCCTTCCAATCGCTCTTGGCGACCTAGAAGGTAAGAAACGCGCATTCCTAGTAACTGACCGTTTCCTATTCAACAACGGTTACGCAGATGACGTAGTTAGCCTGCTTAAAGCACAAGGCATCGAAGTTCAAACTTTCTTCGACGTAGAAGCGGATCCAACACTATCTGTTGTTGAGAAAGGCGCTGAAGCAATGAAGAGCTTCCAACCTGACGTAATCCTTGCTCTAGGTGGCGGTTCTCCAATGGATGCTGCTAAGATCATGTGGGTTATGTACGAGCACCCAGAAACTCACTTCGAAGAACTAGCAATGCGCTTTATGGACATCCGTAAACGTATCTACAAGTTCCCTAAAATGGGTCAAAAAGCTGAGCTTGTATGTATCACTACAACTTCAGGTACTGGTTCAGAAGTTACTCCATTCGCTGTTGTTACAGACGACAAGACTGGTGCTAAGTACCCACTAGCTGATTACGAAATCACGCCAAACATGGCTATCGTTGATGCGAACTTAGTAATGAACATGCCTAAGTCTCTAACAGCGTTCGGTGGTTACGATGCAGTAACTCACGCTCTTGAAGCTTACGTATCGGTTCTTGCGAACGAGTACTCAGACGGTCAAGCGCTTCAAGCTCTTAAGATGCTTAAAGAATACCTGCCATCAAGCTACAAAAATGGTGCAGCTGACCCAATCGCTCGTGAAAAAGTACACAACGCAGCAACTATCGCTGGTGTAGCATTTGCGAACGCATTCCTAGGTGTGTGTCACTCAATGGCTCACAAACTTGGTGCTGAGTTCCACCTACCACACGGCCTTGCGAACGCATTGTTGATTTCTAACACTGTACGTTACAACGCGAACGACAACCCAACTAAGCAAACTGCATTCTCTCAGTACGACCGTCCACAAGCACGTCGTCGTTACGCTGAAGTTGCTGACCACCTAGGCCTAAGCCAAGCTGGTGACCGTACTGCTCAGAAGATTGAACGTCTACTGACTTGGTTAGAAGAGCTTAAACTTGACCTAGACATCCCACTGTCTATCCAAGCTGCGGGTGTTAACGAATCTGATTTCATCGCGAAACTAGACGAGTTAGCTGTTGAAGCGTTCGATGACCAGTGTACAGGTGCTAACCCACGTTACCCTCTAATCACTGAGCTTAAAGAAGTACTAACAACTTCTTACTTCGGTACTCCTTACGTTGAAGGCGAAACTTTCGAAGGTACTACAGTTATCCTTAAGAAAGCGGACCAAAAGCCTGCTGAAGTAAAAGCACCAAAAGCTAAAAAAGAAAAATCTGAAGCATAAGTAAGATTCAGTTTTTGAGATAAGTTTTCGCTAGCACGAACCTTATCTAATCGGGAAAAGAACAAAGCCCCAGTCGAGAGACTGGGGCTTTTTTTGTTTTTGCGGTTAGGCTAGGTCTAACAAGCTAAGGAATTAAAAAGTAATAAAGTAAAAAGGATCTATACTTCAGCCGCCACGACCCGCCCACTAAAGTAATCATTAGAAATGATGTATTCGGTTGTTCTGGTCAGTTCGTCTTGTAGTTGAGCCCAGTGACATCGGTTGAGTTTACCGTCTGCATTATGAACGGCAGGAACAACTCCACCAACTCGTATCCCGAATGGAGTGAGTTCCTTAGCCCAACTATGGGTAAAACCGGTAATCATTGAGTTGGCACTCTCCAAACCTGACACATCATTAAAGTCTTCGTGAGAGATCACATTGACGATCACTCCTTCTTTATCTTCTTCTCTTAATCGCTCAGCACTTATCTGGCCGAAAGCGAAAAGGGTAGAGGCCTTAGAAGAGAGGTCATCAATAAAACTGCTGACGGGTTGGTCGCCAATCAGACTAGGCATTGGAGCGCTGATCCAGTTATTCACCAATACATCCGGCGTAGTGTTGAAGGTGTGCTGGATAAAATCGAAGACCGCTAATATGGCTTGATTATGATTACCTTCGAGCGTGTAACGGTAGACGGAATCAGAGAATCGAGAACATTGGGTATAAGTTTCTTGAAGTGCAGTAGAGTCTTTATCACAAAGGACAACGGTAGCTCCAAGGTTAACAAAGTGGTTCGCAATCGTTCCTCCCAAGCGCGAGCCTGCTGATGTCACCAATATGATTGAGCTTTTAATTTCCATCCATGCACCTAAGAAAAGAGTCAATGTCGCTTAAGGATGGGTTAAATTTTATACAGTCGGTGTGAATTGGTTCAAACTAAGGCGTGCCAATTAATAAGTTTTTATGAACTTAGTGGCAGCTCACATTTTGTAGTAACTTCAAGTAGTAATCGACAACTCGTATTTCAAGCATGCCTAAGGCTGGTGGTTCATATAATTCAGATCAATGATTCTGGCCATATAAGTGAGAGAGGGTAGCAAATGTGAGAGAAGACAGGTGACGACTATACTTGAGCTTGAATCTGATACTGACGTTGGGCTGTAGAGAGCTCGTTATAGAGGGTGGCATGAGGCAAATCAGGTAAATGTTTATTTGCCAGTTTACGTCGGTCGTGACCAGATAGGTTTTGATAAACTTCTTCAGGGAAATCGGCCGTATCTTCAGGCATAAAAGCCAGTGCTTCTGGTTTTAAGTAATGGCTTAGCTTTGCGCTAGCAAGACTGGCTTGATGAAAGTAATTCGACTGCTGCGCAGAAATCTCGTAAGAGGATTGATCTGAACGTAGAGGTTGAGGTTCAGCTACACCGAATTGCTCGCGTAGACGATCTTCAGTCGTTTCAGTGACTTCGATAGTGTCTATAGGAGTACAATCGCGAACATCATTAGAAAACATAGATAACAGCAACGCGAAATCTGCACGGCGACCTTGCTCAACCGCTTGGCTGATCCCGATGCCGAACTTAAGTTCGTTGATGATTCCTGCTTTGTCTAAAGTGTGTATTTGCATGTCGCCTCTCATTTGATACACCTTTAACGGCATGGAGTCGGCAAACTTTAGTGTTTAATTACAGGCAAGTAGAGAATTTACGCGGCGCTGATATGGGGATTTTTTTAGACTAGGGAAAAACGGTGATATCGGTTGAAAAGCACGCTTTATTAACCGGCTTGATTTTCAATGTTGCAAGACTAAAGACTAAAGACTAAAGACTAAAGACTAAAGACTAAATATGGTAGATACAAAAAAGCTCACGCCGAGGCATGAGCTTTCAATAAGTCACTCGCTATAAATAGCGCAGCATAAGTAAATGATTACTTAGCTAGGTTCTCTTCTACGAAAGACCAGTTTACTAAGTTCCAGAATGCAGCCATGTAGTCAGGGCGAACATTGCGGAAATCGATGTAGTAAGCGTGTTCCCATAGGTCAACAGTTAGAAGTGGAGTAACACCTTCTTCTGTTAGAGGAGTAGCAGCGTTAGAAGTGTTAACGATGTCTAGAGAACCGTCAGCTTTCTTCACTAACCAAGTCCAAGAAGAACCGAAGTTGTTGATTGCTGAATCAGTGAATTTCGCTTTGAACTCTTCGAAAGAACCGAATGCAGCGTTGATAGCTTCTGCAACAGCGCCCGTTGGTTCGCCGCCTGCTTTAGGAGCAAGACAGTGCCAGTAGAACGTGTGGTTCCAGATTTGAGCAGCGTTATTGAAAACACCACCAGTAGAAGTCTTAACGATTTCTTCTAGTGTTTTGCCTTCAAACTCAGTACCTGGGATAAGACCGTTTAGCTTAACAACGTAAGTGTTGTGGTGCTTACCGTGGTGGAAATCTAGCGTTTCAGCTGAGATGTGTGGTTCCAGCGCGTCTTTCGCGTAAGGAAGAGCCGGTAGTTCAAATGCCATTGCTCAATTCTCCATTGATATGAAAGAGTTAACTCTTTCGATTGCTTCCAGTGATATTATTATTCATGGTTCGCTATGCGGCCAACCACGGTCAATTTGCTGACTTGCGATATAGTTTAGCAAGTTTTTACTTTATTAAAAGCTTATTTCATCACTTTTGTGTGAATTGTTAGCTTAGCTCGTAAACCGCTTTTTTTATATGGTTTTTATTCTTTTGGTTTGGGGTAGAATAAAGGCAATAAAAGCCGTAATCCATTAACGAGGAAGCAATGGAAACTATCGATAAAATCAAACAGCAAATTGAAGAAAACACCATTCTACTTTACATGAAAGGTTCTCCTAAGCTGCCAAGCTGTGGTTTTTCTTCTCAAGCATCTCAAGCACTAATGGCGTGTGGCGAAAAATTTGCTTACGTAGATATCCTACAAAACCCTGACATCCGTGCAGAGCTTCCAGCTTACGCACAATGGCCAACGTTCCCACAACTTTGGGTTGACGGTGAGCTAATCGGTGGTTGTGACATCATTCTTGAGATGTTCCAAAAAGGCGAACTTCAGCCAATCGTTAAAGAAGCAGCGGCTAAAGTTGCTGGCGATGACGCTGAATAAGTTCTAGCTTTTACGCTTGAATAGATAAAATGAGGGGCCTTAATTAGGCTCCTTTTTTGTTTGAACAATTGACTCGATAAGGAATGAACAATGAACGTAAAACTTCATTATGTACATGACCCAATGTGCAGCTGGTGTTGGGGATACAAGCCAACGCTAGAGTTGTTAAAACAACAATTACCAGCAAGTATTGAGTTTAACTATGTTGTTGGTGGTTTAGCTCCAGATTCAGACGAGCCGATGTCTGAAGAAATGAAAGGTAAGCTTCAAGCTATCTGGAAGCAGATCGAAGCAAAGCTAGGTACTGAGTTCAACCATGAATTTTGGACCGAGTGTCAGCCTGTTCGCAGTACTTATCCTGCATGTCGCGCTGTGATAGCCGCTGGTTTTCAAGATCACTATGAAGCGATGCTTGAAGCGATTCAACATGCATATTACCTTCGTGCGATGTTGCCACATAGCCAAGAGACTCATTTGCAGTTAGCTGAAGAGTTAGGTATGAACGTACAACAATTTGAAAATGACCTTTCTAGCAAATTATTGGAAAGTGAATTAGATGACCAGTTAGGCTTTAAAGAAGCAATTGGTGTGCACTCTTACCCGACTTTAATGCTTGAGGTCAATGGCATCTTCACTGAAGTCGAGCTCGATTACCAGTCGACTGAAGCGACATTACACTCAGTTCGAAATGTCTTAGAGGCGAGCTTAACGCAAGGTTAATTGCCGCCTTAATACGATCGAAAAGGCCGTTATCTCCGTGTCTTACTCTAAGTACTTAGTCATCAACTAATTCTTAGTAGTAACCGAGAGATAACGGCCTTTTTTGTAAGTGCTAATTTTTTAATTGAATATCTATCCAATTGAAAGCTAGCACTTACTAGCGAACAGATTCTTTAAGTCTTTGACTACAGCGTCATTGCAGCAATCCAACCGAATACAATCAGTGGAATGTTGTAGTGCAAGAACGTTGGTACTACGGTTTCCCATACGTGCTCGTGTTGACCATCAGCATTAAGACCCGATGTTGGACCTAATGTTGAGTCAGAAGCCGGAGAACCCGCGTCACCTAACGCTGCTGCTGTACCAACTAGTGCGATAGTCGCCATTGGTGAGAAACCAAACGCTGCGGCTAGTGGAACGTAGATAGTCGCAAGGATTGGAATCGTCGAGAACGAAGAACCAATACCCATTGTTACCAACAGACCAACGATTAGCATAAGCAGAGCCGCTAGAGGTTTATTGTCGCCGATGCTTGTTGAAAGTGCTTCAACTAGAGACTCAACGCCACCCGTTTGCTTCATTACTGCTGCAAAACCTGCTGCTGCAATCATGATGAAGCCGATCATTGCCATCATGTGAACGCCCTTAGTGAAGACATCGTGTGTCTCTTTCCAAGCAATCACACCACCGAAGGTAAATACCATGAAGCCAGCGAGTGCGCCGATGATCATCGAGCCCGTCGATAGTTGAACCGTAAGTGCTGCAACAATACCAACACCAGCCACTAGGATGTGCTTCTTGTTGATTTCTTTGAGTTCTGTAGAAACAACAGTATGTGACGTTTCTTTGTATTGGCGCGGTTTACGATAAGTAAAGAACACCGCCGTAAGAAGGCCGAAGATCATACCTGCTGCAGGTAATAACATCGCCATTGGTACTTGGCTTGCTACAACATTTTCAAGACCGTTGTCATGAAGATTTTTAAGCAGGATGTTGTTTAAGAAGATACCGCCAAAACCGATCGGTAATACCATGTAAGGGGTAATCAAACCAAAAGTCAGTACACACGCAACTAGACGGCGGTCTAAGTTCATTTTTGCGAATACGCCAAGTAGAGGTGGGATTAAGATTGGGATGAAGGCGATATGTACAGGAATCACGTTTTGTGAAGACATGGTCACTAAGATCAAAGACGCTAGGATGCCGTATTTAAGACCATTTGATGCCGCACTGTTCTCTTTGCCATGAATACGCTTAATAACGCTTTGAGCAAGCAGATCTGTAATACCAGATCGAGAGATAGCAACAGCAAAAGTACCAAGCATTGCATAACTAAGAGCGATAGTTGCACCGCCACCTAATCCACTTTCGAAAGCCGCTACTGCGTCGTTCACACTCATACCAGAGGCTACGCCACCGATAATTGCACTGAACGTGAGAGCCACGACAACGTTTACGCGCATCAATGCTAAAACAAGCATGATGCAAACTGAAATTACAACAGGATTCATATTATTCTCGAGATGTTGTGTTTTTTATGAAGGCAATACGAGCGAACGTTTACCGACTCTATTTTTATTCTTCGTCAACAAGAGGCCAACCACCAAGGGCTTTCCATTTGTTTACTATGCCGCAAAATAACTCTGTGGTTTTTTGCGTATCATACAAAGCAGAGTGTGCTTCTTTGTTGTCAAATTCCATCCCTGCAGTGCGGCAAGCTTTAGCCAAAACGGTTTGACCGTAGGCAAGACCACTAAGAGCTGCAGTGTCAAAAGTTGCAAATGGATGGAAAGGGACGCGTTTAAGCTTACAACGCTCACTTGCTGCATTTACGAAGTTTAAATCGAATGTAGCATTGTGAGCGACCATGATTGCACGACTGCAATCTGAAGCTTTTTGTTCTTTTCTCACTAGCTTGTAGATTTCTTTAAGGGCTTCTTGTTCCGACACAGCACCACGTAATGGGCTAAATGGGTCTTTAATTCCGTTAAAGTCTAATGCTGCCTGCTCTATATTTGCGCCTTCAAAAGGTTCAATGTGAAAATGAAGCGTTGATGCAGGGTGCAGATCTCCGTTCTCATCCATTTTTAATGTAATGGCACAGATCTCTAATAATGCATCGGTTTCTGCGTTAAACCCTGCGGTTTCCACGTCGATGACCACTGGAAAATAGCCGCGAAAGCGTTTTTTTAGGGTCAGAGCTTCGTTTTCTACAGTCATGTTAGCCCAAATAAGTGTGATTAGGGCTGCATTATTGCAGATAATAGCAGTGATAAAAACTAGGGAACGGCAATAATTAGTAAATTAGCTATCCTATTGCGGCTTGATATTTGCATATTTAAACTCGATAGAAATATGCGGCAATTGGCTGCATTGTTAAACGAATTGCTTAAGAGATACTCCACTTTATGAAGAAACAACTCATAACAGGTTCAATGCTATTTTCGCTACTTATGTCGTCATCGGTATTGGCACAAGAAAAGCGTTACGGAGCATCTCCTCAACAGTCGACATGGGAGATGGTGGCCAATACACCACTCGAATGTCGTTTAGTTCATCCGATCCCAAATTTCGGTGATGCTGAGTTCTCATCTCGTGCGAGCAAAAAAATCATTTTGGACTTTGAGCTCAAAATGCGTCGCCCAATGGGGGCGACACGTAATGTAAGCTTGATCTCTATGCCGCCACCCTGGCGCCCGGGCGAAAGTGCTGATCGTATGACAACCATCAAATTCTTCCAACAATTTGACGGCTATGTAGGTGGTCAAACAGCTTGGGGGATCTTGAGCGAACTGGAGAAAGGGCGCTACCCGACATTCAGTTACCAAGAGTGGCAGAGCCGAGATCAGCGCATTGCAGTGTCGTTGTCGTCGGTGCTATTCCAAGAGAAGTACAATGTGTTTAGTGACTGTATCGCCAATTTGTTGCCTTACAGCTTTGAAGATATCTCTTTTACTATTTTGCACTACGATCGTAACAGCGATCAGTTGAACAAGTCGTCGCGTAACAGGCTAAGCCAGATTGCTGATTATGTTCGCTACAACCAAGATATCGATCTTGTGTTAGTGGCAACGTATACCGACTCTGCCGACAGCAAAGGCATTAGTCAGAACCTGTCAGAACGAAGAGCGGAATCGTTAAGAGAATACTTTAAGTCATTGGGTTTGCCGGAAGACCGCATTCAAGTGCAAGGCTATGGTAAGCGTCGCCCAATTGCCGACAACAACTCGCCAATTGGTAAAGACAAAAACCGACGTGTTGTGATCTCTTTAGGTCGCACGCAGGTTTGAGCTGAATAGCTTGTCTAGATAAAGGTAAAGATAAAAATGCCCATCTACGTGACGGGCATTTTTTTTGGATAATATGTCGATTTTGGTCTGATGTGGTTATTCAAGACAACCATTAATTCAGGCGGAAACGCGCAATCATTTCACAGTTAGTCGCGGTATCGATTTTTTCCACCATAGAGGCAATTTTAGGGTTTGGATGGCGTTTCATGAAATCGATAAGGGCCTTCTTGCAACAACCAATAGAATCTATAAAGCTGGAGCATTGTGTATTCGGGCACTGCGGAATCAGTGTCAGTACTTTTTCTGAAGCAAGCTGAAGGTACTTAAGTTCATAGTCAGTATCGCCCGCCCAACGCCAAAACTGTGCGAGATTGTGGCAAGAGATAACCGAAATCAGTAAGCGTTCATCGGCCTGAATATCGGTGCGTTCAGTAATTTCTTCGCTTAAGTTTAGTGCTTGCTGATAGTGAAGAATACTTCGTACAGGATCGTCGAGCTGCAATGCAGTATCGGCAAGTAACGTGTGTTTTTCCCATTCGCTAATCATTATATTACCTCACTAATCAATAGGTGGTTAATTTAAATGATAATCATTATCATGTAAAGTTTCATTGGTGAGATTGTTAATAATAATTGGTGAGGAGTATTGTTCATGCGTGGAAACATAAAAAAGAAGCGAGCATAGTGCTCGCTTCTTTTGTTAATTGGTTTGGCTTTTGCTTTAAAAGCCTAGAATTGTAGTGGTTAGCAATTAACCTTCTAGTCCTGCACTTGCTTGCTTGTTCTGAATAAGTTCAATCATGTAGCCGTCAGGGTCTTTTACGAATGCGATATGAGTTGAACCGCCTTTTACTGGGCCAGCTTCACGAGTCACGTTACCGCCAGCGGCTTTAATCGCGTCACACGTTGTGTAGATATCGTCGACGCCGATAGCCACGTGACCAAAAGCTGAGCCAAGATCGTATTCTGTTGTGCCCCAGTTGTAAGTCAGTTCAATAACTGCACCTTGAGATTCGTCACCAAAGCCAACGAAAGCCAGTGTGTATTCGTACTCTTTATTTTCGTTCTTACGTAACAGTTGCATGCCCATTACGTTGGTGTAGAACTCAATAGATTTATCTAGATCACCAACTCGTAGCATGGTGTGTAAAAGACGACCGTTTGACATGATTTGCTCCTAGCATTAACTATGTGTACGTTTTTGTAATTCTTGTCTTATACCGCTTAAAAACCGCGGCGATGTTTAGCTTTTAGTTCTTAAATTTTTTGCTTCTTAGCTTCTTAGCTTCTTAGCTTAGAGCTTAGAGCTTAGAGCTTAGAGCTTAGAGCTTAAGGTTTAGAGTTTATGAGCTTAGACGTCTGTTTTTTCCTTGAACTCGCACAAATCTTCAATGATACAGCTGCCACAACGCGGTTTACGCGCCACACAGGTGTAACGCCCATGAAGAATAAGCCAATGGTGGACGTCTAGTTTGAATTCTTTTGGGATGACTTTTAATAGCTTTTGTTCTACATCGTCGACCGTTTTACCCATCGCTAACTTAGTGCGGTTTGATACACGGTAGATGTGAGTATCAACGGCAATGGTTGGCCAACCAAAGGCTGTGTTCAATACTACGTTTGCTGTTTTTCGTCCAACACCGGGAAGGGCTTCTAATGCCGCGCGATCTTCCGGAACTTCACCATTGTGTAGGTCAAGTAACATACGACACGTTTTAATCGTGTTCTCAGCTTTCGAATTAAACAGGCCGATAGTCTTGATGTACTCTTTTAAGCCGTCAACGCCTAGGTCGAAGATAGACTGTGGAGTGTTGGCGACTGGGTAAAGCTTATCAGTGGCTTTGTTGACGCTGACATCGGTTGCTTGTGCAGATAAGAGCACGGCAATCAGCAACTCGAAAGGGCTATTCCAGTTAAGCTCAGTCTCGGGCTTTGGGTTGTTTTCTCTTAAACGCTCAAGTATTTCTACTCGTTTTACATTATTCATAGCGACATTACTTTCAAATAGTTAGGGCTTGAGTATCGTTAACTTGAATTAACTAGTTTCTATATAACAAGTTCGGTAAAACTCAGGCTTTATCATCGGTTACGCGCTCTTATGAGCGTCATTATTATGTGTACTTGGTCAATCTATATCTGCTAAGCGGTTGAGCTACTCAGCAGGGTTTTAAGTTACAGTAACTTATCAGGCATTGGTAACGCGAGCGCGTTCAATGGCTGGTTTTTCTTGCTTTGGTTGTCTAGATTTTACTTGGTTGTCGATGATGTTTTTCAAAGCAATCAAGAAACCCACACCAATAAAGGCACCTGGTGGAAGTAGAGCTAACAAGAAGCTGTTATCAAATTGGAATATCTGGATTCGTAACACTGAAGCCCAGTCACCAAGTAGCAGGTCTGCACCATCAAACAAGGTTCCGTTACCAATAACCTCACGCATCGCACCTAATACAACCAGCACTGATGTCATGCCAAGGCCCATCCAGAAACCATCTTGAGCAGCAGGTAACACTGCATTTTTTGAAGCGAAGGCTTCCGCTCGGCCAATGATGATACAGTTGGTTACGATCAGTGGTATGAAGATACCCAAAGATAGGTAAAGTCCGTACGCGTAGGCATTCATCAGAAGTTGAACACAGGTTACCAGTGAAGCGATGATCATCACGAATACTGGGATTCGAACTTCTTTTGGTACATGGTTACGCACCAAAGAGACACAAACGTTCGAACCGACTAACACAAGCAAGGTAGCGATACCTAATCCAAGAGCGTTAGTCACAGTCGAAGAGACAGCCAACAGCGGACATAAGCCAAGAAGTTGCACTAGGGCGGGGTTGTTGGCCCACATGCCATTTTTAATTAGTGTTTTATGGTCACTCATTATTCACCACCACAATTTAGAGGTTGAGCAAGCAATGCTTGGTTGTTTTGGTTAACGTACTGAACCGCTTGTTTTACTGATTTAACGACGGCTCTTGGCGTAATGGTTGCACCGGTAAACTGGTCGAAGTCACCACCATCTTTACGAACTTTCCAACGATCAAGATTCGACTCGGTTACTTGTTTACCCGAAAATGAGAGTATCCAATCCGTAACTCGAAGGTCAATCTTATCGCCAAGCCCTGGTGTTTCGCGGTGAGAAAGAACACGAGTGCCCAAAATAGTACCGTCAATTTCCATTCCTACAATCACTTTGATTGCACCGTTGTAGCCATCAGGTGCGATGGCTTCAATCGCAATCGCGCTAGGTTCACCGTTGAGTGTAGCAATATAAGCTGGCATCGCTTGCTCAGTCCCCAGTTCTTCTGCTTGAACCAGAGTACAGGCTGAAAACAGCTCATTGTCGTGCAGATCATGCGGGATCACTTGGTTAAGTACAGACAGTAACTGAGCCTGTTCTTGCTGCTTGATCTGATCTTTGGTCAGGTAGTGAGTTACCGCTACCAAACCTGTCGAAGCGCACGCAAAAATAGCGAGTACAAGGCCGTTTTTCTTAATTGCATTTAGCATGGTATCCGCTCCTTAGTGACCGTATGTACGAGGTTTGGTGTAGTAGTCAATCAGTGGAACACACATATTGGCTAATAATACAGCAAATGCCACACCATCAGGGAAGCCACCCCAACTGCGGATGATAAATACTAGGCCACCGATCAGAGCACCAAATACCAAGCGACCTTTCACTGTCGTCGAGGCTGAAACCGGATCGGTTGCAATGAAGAATGCACCAAGCATGGTTGCGCCAGATAATAGATGAATGATTGGCGAAGCAGTTTCACCCGGTGTGAATATTAAGAACACTAAGCTAAATAGGGTCAAACTGCCCAGAAATGCTACTGGGATATGCCATTGAATAACACGTTGTTTGATCAGTACCAAACCACCAACTAGATAAGCTAGGTTAACCCATTCCCAGCCTACACCAGCTAACCAACTAAATTGAGGTTGAGACAGTGCTTCAGAAGCGGTGTTGCCCGCCGTTAATGCCGTTTTGAATGCATCAAGTGGGGTTGCCATGGTGGTGCCATCAATACCAAGGCGAGCTTGTTGTAGAGACAAACCTTCATTATTGAAACCAGTAAAGATCATCAAGAATGAGTCAACAAAGCTAGTCGCTTCAGCCGTTAAGCTAGTAGGTGCATTCCAGCTGGTCATCTGAACTGGAAATGAGATCAGCAAAACAACGTAAGCCACCATCGCAGGATTAAATGGGTTTTGCCCAAGGCCACCATAAAGGTGTTTTGCGATGATGATAGCGAAGAACATACCTATAACGATAATCCACCATGGAGAGTGTGGGGGAATCGCGACGCTGAGTAGCCAAGCGGTCACAACAGCACTGTAATCGCGCAATGCCATTACTGGCGGGCGTTTTCTTAGCAGCATCACTGCCGCTTCAAAAGTAACAGCAAGTGCAATAGCAAATACTAACTGGATGAGCGTACCCCATCCAAAGAAGTAGGCTTGAGCTAGTAGACCAGGCAATGCACAAATAGCGACCCATTTCATGAGATCTGGGGTGCTTCTACGATTGTGCGCGTGCGGTGAGCTGGCGATAAAGAAGGCCACTACTCTTTCTCCTCATTATTCTTTTTGTCTTGCTCTTGCTGCGCCTTTCTTGCTTTAGCACGAGCAATCGCGGCAGCAACCGCTGCTTTCTTAGGATCGACGGGGTCTTGTCGAGTTTCAGCCTTTACTTCAACTACAGATTCAGGCGTTTCAGCTGACTCGTCTTGCTTAGCTTGTTGTGCTTTCTTTGCTTTAGCGCGAGCTATTGCAGCGGTAACGGCAGCTTTTTTAGGATCGATGGGCTCTTGTTGATCTTCAGCTTCAAGTACTGGTTCTGGTGTTTCAGTTGTATCGTCCTGTTTCGCTTGCTGTGCTTTCTTTGCTTTAGCGCGAGCTATTGCAGCGGCAACGGCAGCTTTTTTCGGGTCGACGGACTCTTGTTGAGTCTCAGCCTTTATTTCAACTAAAGGTTCAATCTCAGGTTCAGAAGCGGTTTCTTTAGTCTCGGCCTGCTTAGCTTGTTGAGCTTTCTTCGCTTTAGCACGAGCAATCGCAGCAGCGACAGCATCTTTCTTAGCGTCGCCAGAGCTTTCAACTGGAGCTTCAGCAACCGACTCCGCTTGTTGAGCTTTCTTTGCTTTAGCACGAGCAATGGCGGCAGCGACGGCATCTTTCTTAGCGTCGCCAGAGCTTTCAATTGGAGCTTCAGAAGCCAGTTCAGCTTGCTGTGCTTTCTTTGCTTTAGCACGAGCTATGGCTGCAGCGACGGCATCTTTCTTAGCGTCGCCAGAGCTTTCAACTGGAGCTTCAGCAACCGATTCTGCTTGTTGAGCTTTCTTTGCTTTAGCGCGAGCGATGGCTGCAGCGACGGCATCTTTCTTAGCGTCGCCAGAGCTTTCAACTGGAGCCTCAGAAGCCGATTCCGCTTGCTGTGCTTTTTTCGCTTTAGCGCGAGCGATAGCTGCAGCGACGGCATCTTTCTTAGTATCGCCAGAACTTTCAGCTGGAGTGTCAGAAGCTGATTCTGCTTGCTGTGCTTTTTTCGCTTTAGCGCGAGCTATAGCTGCAGCGACGGCGTCTTTCTTAGTCTCGCCAGAACTTTCAGCTGGAGTGTCAGAAGCTGATTCCGCTTGCTGTGCTTTCTTGGCTTTAGCACGAGCAATGGCTGCTGCGACAGCATCTTTCTTAGCGTCGCCAGAGTTCTCTGCTGGAGTATCAGTTGCAGCCTGTTGCGCCTTACGCTCTCTAGCTTGTCTCTTACGCTCTTCTCGTAACTTAGACATTTCAGAGTTATCAGGTCCGGCGTCGTTCGCTTTCTGAGCCGCAGCTTGTTTCGCTTTTGCTTTGGCAATCGCAGCAGCAACCGCAGGTTTCACGGCTGGTTCTGCATTTGGTGTTTGGTCTGCTGCTGATTTTTGCGCTTTAACACGTGCGATAGCAGCAGCAATTGCATCGTCACCGTCAGCGGACTTCATGTCTTTACGACGATTATCAGCGGCTTTTTTGAAGCGATTTTCACGCTCGGCTTTATCACGCTCCATACGAGCGTTTTTCTCTTCGAAACGAATCTTGGCGCGTTCTGCGGCTGTCGCTTCATCTTTTCTTGTTTTGATTTCTGCTTTTGCTTGGCGATAGTACTGAACTAACGGGATTTCACTTGGGCAGACAAAAGCACAAGCACCACATTCAATACAGTCTTTAATATTTAGCTCTTCACACTTATCCAACTCGTTGGCTTTTGCATGCCATTGCAGTTGTTGAGGAAGTAGTGATGCGGGGCAAGCTTCGGCACATGCACTGCATCGAATACATTCCATCTCGTAAGTGCTTGGTGAAATCTCACGGCGTGTTGGCGCTAAAATACAGTTCGATGTTTTGGTAATTGGCACATTGGCATGTGGCAAGGTGAAGCCCATCATAGGGCCGCCCAAAATCAAACGTGGCAGTTTTTTATCGGCTTTGTAGCCAAACTCTTCAAGCAATTCATGTACTGGTGTGCCTAGTAGCGCCCAAACGTTACGAGGTTGCTTAAAGGTTTTACCGGTTAAAGTCACAACGCGGTTAACCACCGGTTCGCCGTCAATTACCGCTCGCTTAATAGAATAAAGAGAGCCGACGTTCTGAACTAAAACACCAATATCCGCGGGAATGCCGCCAGCAGGAACCTCTTTGTTGGTGAGGATCTTGATAAGCTGCTTCTCACCACCAGAAGGGTATTTGGTTGGGATAACGCGAATGACGATGTCTTTGTCTTTCGCTGCAATCTCAAGTGCTTTTATCGCATCAGGTTTGTTGTCTTCAATGCCGATCACGGTTAGCTTTGGTTGAAGGATGTGTTCAACTACTTCGATGCCTTTTAATACTTCGTCGGCATGCTCTTGAAGCAACTTGTCATCAGAGGTGATGTAAGGTTCACACTCAGCGGCGTTGACAATCAAAATGTCGGTACGGCCTAAGCCTGATTGAAGCTTTTTAGCTGTGGGGAAGCCTGCGCCGCCCATGCCTGAGATACCAGCTTGGCGAATCACATCAAGCAGTTCATCAGATGTTTTTGATGAAAAGTCTTCAACAGGGTGTTTTTCAACCCAAGTGTCTAGTCCATCAGGTTTAATAACCACGCAAACTTCGCTCAAGCCTGAAGGGTGAGCGGTGGTTCTTGGCTCGATCTCGGTAATTACACCCGATGTTGGTGCGTGTACCGGCAAAGTGAAACCAGTATCTAAAGCCGTGAGTTGCTGACCTTTTAGTACTGTGTCACCAATAGCAACCAGTAGGTTACCGGGCTTACCGATGTGTTGTTTCACAGGAAGAACTATTTCTTCAGGGAGCCTTGCATGAACGATATCAGTAGCATTCGACTGTTTCTTGTTTTCAGCAGGGTGCACGCCGCCCGGAAAGTTCCAAATAGAGCCCGTGCGAATTTGTTCAATTAAAGAGATCATACTAACCCTATGCTTTAGGCTCTGACGCGGTCGCATCAGTCGCTTGGTTAGTGATATCAGTAACAGGAATGATGTTCATCTGCCATTTCCAATTTTCAGTCGTTGTTGCCACTGGAATCATTTCGATACAGTCTGTTGGACAAGGTGCAACACATAGGTCACAACCTGTACATTCATCTTTGATTACTGTGTGTAGCGCTTTAGTGCCACCAACAATGGCGTCAACAGGGCAGGCTTGAATACACTTGGTACAGCCAATACACATATCTTCATGAATGAAGGCAACGGTTTTTACTTTGTTATCTAAGTCATGAGCGGAGTCTTCAACTTCTACGCCCATCAAGTCTGCTAGTTTCTCAATGGTTGCTTGGCCGCCAGGAGGACATTTGTTGATTTTGTCTCCATTGGCAATCGCTTCTGCGTATGGGCGACAGCCTGGGTAGCCACACTGGCCACATTGAGTTTGCGGTAATATTGTGTCGATTTGATCAACGATAGGATCGGCTTCTACCTTAAAGCGGATAGAGGCAAAGCCCAAAATAGCACCAAAAACGGCCGCTAAAACAGCGAGTGCAATGATCGCAATTAAGATGGTACTCATGCCTACTTCACCAATCCAGTAAAGCCCATAAATGCCAGAGACATTAGGCCAGCTGTAATCATTGCGATTGATGCGCCTTTAAATGGCATTGGTACATCAGCTACCGTAATACGCTCACGCATTGCAGCAAATAAGATCAACACGAGAGAGAAACCAACCGCTGCGCCAAAACCATAGATGATCGACTGAATGAAGTTGTGGTTCTCATTAATGTTCAACAGTGCCACACCTAACACCGCGCAGTTGGTGGTGATAAGAGGCAGGAATATACCCAATAGGCGATATAGAGTAGGACTTGTTTTGTGAACAACCATTTCCGTAAATTGAACGACCACCGCGATAACCAAGATGAAACTCATGGTACGCAGGTATTCAATACCCAGAGGGGTAAGGATGTAGGTTTCTACTAGGTATGCTGATACCGACGCTAACGTCAGAACGAAAGTCGTCGCGAGGCCCATGCCAATGGCGGTCTCCAGTTTCTTGGAGACTCCCATAAACGGACATAGCCCTAAAAACTTCACTAGCACAAAGTTATTGACCAGCACTGTGCCAACCAACAACAAAAGGTATTCGGTCATAATGGATTAATTCTTGAGATTCCGATCCCGATATTATCCTGCTTTGCTCACCTAATAACAACCAAGGATCACTAGGGATTTAGGTGCTTGGTGAAAAAATCATCAGGTAATCGTTTGATTATTAAAGTTACGGTAAGTATAGACGGCCAATTTTTACTTCGTGAGACTAGTTTATAGGGGGAGTTGCTCTGGATCTTTCATAAGATCATTCTTGAATTGAACTCGATCTGCTTCCTGCGAATAGGGTCATATTTGTGGATTTTGTGCTCAGAACTATCAAAAAGAGAAGGAAAGAGGCGAGTCGAATACGCTCCCAAAGCACTAAAACGCAAAAAGCCGCATCGAGTGATGCGGCTTCTTTAAATTTGGCTCCCCTTGCAAGACTTGAACTTGCGACATACGGATTAACAGTCCGCCGTTCTACCAACTGAACTAAAGGGGAATTGCTTGTTAGCGACGCGAATTCTAATAATAGTCCGATTTTCTGTCAATAAAAAATAGAAGAAAAAAGTAAGATAAAAAACTTTACTTTCTTGAACGCCTTACCGGATTTAGCTTTGCTTTAGTTATCCACCAAAATTGTGGATAAGTATGTGTGCGAAACTTTAACAACAATAATTGGCATAAATCTGAAAATGCAAAAAATACGACTAAGATTATGTATTTAAAGGATTTGTATCAAAATATCACGGTTGTATAACTTTTTTAGATTATAAAGGGAACAGTAGAACAAGCGGTATTTTTAGATTTTTTGGGGAAAAGTAGTGGATTAAAATTTGAGTAATTTAGCTGAGGAAACTTTGCAGGGGCACGGATAATACCAAGTTCTAAAACTAAAAGCTATAACTGATCTCTAATCTTAAGATGCATTTCTCTAGATAATAGTTGCAACAACACTCCTCCTAGAGTGACAATGACCTGATTATAAAAACAGTATGGAAATGGCGACCTATGAGTAAACTCTTTGACTTGGTATCGGACTATAGCCCATCCGGAGATCAGCCGACTGCGATAACCAAATTACTAGATGGATTGGATTCTGGTTTAGCACATCAAACTCTATTGGGGGTTACGGGCTCTGGTAAAACCTTTACGTTAGCCAACGTCATTTCTCAGTCTCAAAGACCTGCAATTTTGTTAGCCCCTAACAAAACGTTGGCAGCTCAACTTTATGGCGAGATGAAATCTTTCTTTCCGAATAACTCCGTTGAGTACTTTGTTTCTTACTACGATTATTACCAACCGGAAGCCTACGTTCCAACCACGGATACCTTCATCGAGAAAGATGCGTCGATAAATGCTCATATTGAGCAAATGAGACTTTCAGCCACCAAAGCTTTGTTAGAAAGAAAAGATGCCATTATTGTTGCGTCTGTATCGGCTATCTACGGTCTTGGTGATCCTAAGTCCTATTTAAAAATGATGCTTCATTTGAGTCGTGGTGAGGTTATGGACCAGCGAGATATTTTGCGCCGTTTGGCTGAACTGCAATATTCGAGAAACGATGTCGCGTTTGAGCGTGGGCAGTTCCGTGTTCGTGGTGAGGTGATTGATATCTTTCCCGCTGAATCTGACCAAGATGCGGTTCGAATTGAAATGTTCGATGATGAAGTGGATTGCATTAGCATCTTTGACCCACTTACCGGCGCGATTAAGCAAAGAGACTTACCTCGATTTACTGTTTATCCAAAAACTCACTATGTCACGCCAAGAGAGAAAATCATTGAAGCGATTGAGAAAATTAAGGATGAACTACGGGATAGAGCTCAATACCTAAAAGACAACAACAAACTGTTAGAAGAACAGCGTATCTCTCAGAGAACTCAGTTTGATATCGAGATGATGACTGAGCTTGGTTTCTGTTCGGGTATTGAAAACTATTCACGATATTTGAGTGGCCGTGCGGAAGGAGAGGCGCCTCCTACGTTATTTGACTACTTACCTAATGATGGTCTTCTGATCATCGATGAATCGCACGTTACTGTGCCGCAAATCGGCGCTATGTATAAAGGTGACCGTTCTCGTAAGGAAACCTTAGTGGAGTTTGGCTTTAGGCTGCCTTCTGCGTTGGATAACCGACCGATGAAGTTTGAAGAGTTTGAGTCTATCTCTCCACAAACCATTTTTGTGTCAGCAACGCCTGGAAATTATGAGATCGAAAAATCAGATGGCGAAATCGCTGACCAAGTAGTGCGTCCGACTGGCTTGCTCGATCCTATTATTGAAGTAAGGCCAGTGGCGACTCAGGTTGATGACTTATTGTCTGAGATTAGAATTCGCTCAGTCAAAGAAGAGCGAGTGTTGGTTACAACATTGACTAAAAGAATGGCGGAAGACTTAACCGAATACCTAAGTGAACATGGTGTTAAAGTGCGTTACTTGCACTCAGATATCGATACTGTCGAACGTGTAGAAATCATTCGGGACCTACGTTTAGGTGAGTTTGACGTGTTAGTGGGCATTAACTTACTTCGTGAGGGTTTGGATATGCCTGAAGTATCGCTGGTGGCGATTCTTGATGCAGACAAAGAGGGCTTCTTACGTTCTGAACGTTCTCTTATTCAAACTATTGGTCGTGCGGCACGTAACTTAGAAGGTCGAGCGATTTTGTACGGAGACTCAATTACTAAGTCGATGAGAAAAGCGATTGATGAAACGGATCGTCGTAGAGAGAAACAACAGATTTACAATGAAGAACAGGGTATTACGCCTCAAGCGCTTAAACGTAGTATCAAAGATATTATGGAGCTGGGCGACCTAACTAAGTCAAAACAACAGCGACAATCTAAGCAAGTACCACTGTCTAAAGTTGCTGAGCATTCTGAAAATTACACAGTGCTTACTCCACAGCAGCTTGATAAAGAGATCAGTAAATTAGAAGGTGCTATGTATCAGCATGCTCAAAATTTGGAGTTTGAGTTGGCAGCGCAAAAACGTGATGAGATAGAACAGTTGAGAAAGCAGTTTATTACGAATAGCTGATACGGAACGTACTTGAGGGAAAATTTAGGCAAAAAAACAGCCAGTAGTAAATTTTCTACTGGCTTACGTTTGTGAACACTGAGTCCACTAACAACGTCAGTTGGCTAGGTGACCCGAAGGTCAAATAGAACACTGCATCGTTCGTGCCATGTAGCTAATTCATTGATTATTTGAAGCTGGTATAGGAATACAATACAAATATTGTGGCCAATTTGCATAATGCAAAGCGGAATGCGACTATAATAAGAAATGCAAATTATAAATGGCTAGGATATGCAATCAAAAACGCTAGATAACAAATCAAAGTATTTGTTGATGGTAGAGGATACGGCTTCGGTAGCGGCTTTATATCGCTCGTATCTTACACCGCTCGAAATTGATATCAACATTGTCGGCACTGGTCGTGATGCAATTGAGAGTTTGAATCATCGAATCCCAGATCTCATTTTATTAGATCTACGTTTACCCGATATGACGGGTATGGACGTGCTATTTGCCGTAAAACAAAAATACCCTGAAGTTCCAGTTATTTTCATGACCGCTCACGGCTCTATTGACACCGCCGTAGAAGCAATGCGTCATGGCTCTCAAGATTTCCTGATCAAACCGTGTGAAGCCGATCGACTCCGTATTACGGTGAATAACGCGATACGCAAAGCGACCAAGCTGAAGAACAGCTCTGAACATCCTGGAAATCAAAACTACCAAGGGTTCATTGGTAGTAGCCAAACCATGCAGCAGGTTTACCGAACTATCGACTCTGCTGCATCGAGTAAAGCCAGTATTTTCATCACGGGTGAAAGTGGAACCGGTAAAGAGGTGTGTGCAGAAGCTATCCATGCTGCGAGTAAACGTGGCGATAAGCCATTCATCGCGATCAACTGTGCGGCTATTCCTAAAGATTTGATCGAAAGTGAACTGTTTGGCCACGTTAAAGGCGCCTTTACTGGCGCTGCCACCGATCGCCAAGGTGCTGCTGAATTGGCTGACGGCGGAACTCTGTTTCTCGATGAGTTGTGCGAGATGGATCTTGAGCTGCAAACCAAGCTTCTTCGCTTTATTCAAACCGGTACTTTTCAAAAAGTAGGCTCTTCGAAGATGAAGAGTGTGGATGTGCGTTTTGTTTGTGCAACCAACCGTGACCCTTGGAAAGAAGTTCAAGAAGGTCGCTTTAGAGAAGATTTGTACTACCGTTTATATGTGATTCCTTTGCATTTACCGCCATTGCGTGAGCGTGGCGAGGATGTCATCGAGATTGCATACTCGCTATTGGGTTACATGTCAGTTGAAGAGGGCAAAGCGTTTGTTCGTTTTGCTCAAGAGGTGCTTGATCGCTTCAATCAATACGAGTGGCCGGGTAACGTTCGTCAGTTACAAAACGTATTGCGAAATGTGGTGGTACTGAATAATGGTAAAGAGATTACTCTGAACATGCTTCCACCCCCTTTGAATCAGCCGATTGAAAACAGTCTGCGATTGAAAGAGAAGCAGAACGAAGATATTACCGTGAAAGATATTTTCCCATTGTGGATCACTGAGAAAACGGCTATCGAACAGGCCATAAAAGCGTGTGATGGTAACATTCCCCGTGCGGCCGGTTTTTTGGATGTCAGTCCATCGACGATATATCGTAAATTGCAAACGTGGAATGCGAAGCAGTAATCACCAAACAATAAGAAAAGAACAATGATGAAAGTATTAAATCAGCAAAAAGTTGATGAGCTTGCCGGTGAAATAGGGCAAGAGAATGTTCCAGTTTTATTGGATATATTTTTAGGTGAATTGAAAGGTTACTATGAGCATCTAGAGCTCAATAAAGCTAATGATACTTCCAAGTACTTGGCTGATATTAGCCACGCACTCAAAAGTAGTGCAGCGAGTTTTGGCGCAGACTCATTGTGTAGCTTCGCGATTAGCTTGGACGCAAAAGTAAAACAAGCCTTGCCAGTGACAGACGTAGACTTTCAAGGTATGCAGGCACTTTTGTTAACAACGTATCAAGAATATCAGCAGTTGATGACAGACATCTAAAACGGTTGATGACGACATATACCAGAGACAGGTATTAAAAAAGGAGCATGATGCTCCTTTTTTATATCAGAAATTTGGCACTAGACCAGTTGGGATCTAATCGCTTGCTGGAGCTTTAAACGGTCATGTCGCCAATCTCGATTAGGAGATGCAAGATCAGTGGTTACACAGTTCCATAGTCCTTCAAGTTCAGGGTGGGGCGCATTACCCAGCACGACATCGATTTTTCTCGCTTTACAGGTGCGCTCACACCATTCTAATTGTTCTTGAAGCGTCATCTTTCCTGCTGGGCCGTGTTCCGGCGACAGGTTTTCAACAAAAATTACTTTAGCTTTGGTGTTGTCAGCGATGGCTTTTCCTATTTCAGGAAGTAGCAGCGGAGGCATAACACTGGTTAGGAAGCTTCCTGGACCCAGGACAATACAATCCGCTTGCTCAACGGCTAGAACGGCTTCTTTGGTGGCGGGTACTTCCGGTGATAAGTCCATCATGCGCAGCTTTTCTGTCATATCATCTACGTTGGTTTCACCGGTTACCCAACGACCATCCATTGAGAGGGCCGTGAGGTCTGAAGGGTGTTCGGTCATCGGGACGATATTGACATCGACCTTGAGCATATTTCGAATTAGGTTAATTGCTTCCAATGGGCGAACGGAAAGGTTATCTAGCGCCGTTAGCATTAGGTTCCCTAAGTTGTGACCATCGAGTTCACCTTGACCGCGAAAGCGGTATTCGAACATCATCGAGCTAATTGAAGGTTCTGTGATTAATTGGTTGATACAGTTACGAGTATCTCCCCAAGCAATACCACCTTGGCAGTCTCGAATTCTTCCGGTTGAGCCACCGTTATCTGTGGTCGCAACAATGCCAGTTGCGTTGTTACCAAAGTCTTTTAATGCAGCTAGCATGCGACCTAAGCCATGGCCCCCACCGATTGCTACGACTTTCTTTGAAGAGTAAATATTCATTTTTTGTTCTTGTTAGATTATTACCAACTATAATTTAGGTTAAATGCTTCTCATCAGATACTCAACAAGAGTTATTTTGAGGGTTTGATACGTTTTTTTTGCCGATGTGACCCGTTTTTTGTCATCAGAGCTAGATTCACGTACAAATATTAAGTATTTTATTACTCAGCTACTGCGCGTGTGAATATAACGTGCAGTTGCCATAACTCCGAGCTCTCGCATGCTAAGTCGCACAGTGGTATTTGCTGTACCGATACGCATCAAGAGCCAGTGACATGTTGTCACAAGGGCTTAATTGGAAATGATTATGCCTCCCGTGTTTGGAAAGGTGTTCCGTGGCGCAACAATTCGAAGATAGATTCCATCGCAAATTTTATTATTTGCGCTTGTCGGTTACAGACGTCTGTAACTTTAAATGTACTTACTGCTTGCCAGATGGTTATAAACCGTCAGGGCAAAAAAACTCGTCTTTTTTAAGTGTTCCCGAGATCAAACGTATTGTAAAAGCGTTTGCAGATTGTGGTACCTCAAAGATCCGCATTACAGGCGGAGAGCCGAGCCTGCGTAAAGACTTTCCTGAAATCATACACACCGTTGCTTCTACTCCAGGCATCGAAAAAGTAGCCACGACAACTAACGGCTACCGCATGGAGAAACAAGTAGGGCAATGGCGTGATGCTGGTTTAACCCATATAAACGTGAGCGTGGATAGCTTAGATTCGCGCATGTTTCATCAGATCACTGGTGAGAACAAGTTTACTGAGGTTATGCGAGGCATTGATAAAGCGTTTGAGGTTGGCTTTGAACAAGTCAAAGTCAACGTCGTATTGATGAAAGACCTCAACAGTCAGGAATTACCAGCCTTCCTTAATTGGATCAAAGACAAACCTATTCAATTACGTTTTATCGAGCTAATGAAAACTGGCGAGATGGACGAGTTGTTCGATAAACACCATGTGTCTGGCGTTGCGATTCGTAACCAGCTTATTGCTAATGGTTGGCTATTAAAAGTCAAAGCAGTTAACGATGGCCCAGCGCAAGTGTTTGTCCACCCAGACTACAAGGGTGAAATTGGTTTGATCATGCCTTACGAGAAAGACTTTTGTGAGAGTTGTAACCGACTGCGTGTTTCTGCGACCGGTAAACTTCACTTATGTCTGTTTGGCGACCATGGTGTTGAACTGAGAGATCTAATTCAAGAAGATCAACAAGAGCAAGAGCTCATTGATCGAATTCAGGCTCAGCTTCAAACCAAGTCCGTTAGCCACTTCTTACACGATGGCAACAGCGGCATGACTCCAAACTTGGCGTCAATCGGCGGTTAACTCGCTATATACTCTAAAGCATTTTATCGCTCAGCTTCTTTAAGCTGGGCGAATAAGTCTAATCATTGAAAAATTTTAAATAGGTGAACAAATGGGTCACGCAGAAAGCAAATTTCAAGCAGCAAACATTGCAGTATTAACGGTGTCAGATACTCGTACAGAAGAAAACGATACGTCAGGTGGTTACCTAGCGGAGCATGCTAAAGAAGCTGGCCACAATGTGGTTGATAAGCAAATCGTTATCGATGACATGTACAAGATCCGTGCGATTGTCTCTAAGTGGATCGCGGATGAAAGCGTTCAAGCTATCATGATCACTGGCGGTACGGGTTTTACATCTCGTGACAGCACGCCTGAAGCACTTAAGCCACTATTCGATAAAGAAGTCGAAGGCTTTGGCGAACTATTCCGTCAAGTGTCTTACGAAGAAATTGGTACTTCTACGATTCAATCTCGTGCGATTGCGGGTTTTGCTAACCATACGGTTATCTTTGCTATGCCTGGTTCTACAGGTGCATGCCGTACAGGTTGGACTAAGATCATCAAGCAGCAGATAGATGCAAGTCACCGTCCTTGTAACTTCATGCCACATCTTTCTGTATAAGGTGATTTGAGCATGAGCCAATTTACACACATTAACGCGTCTGGCGAAGCAAACATGGTCGATGTATCGGCTAAAGCAGAGACAGTACGTGAAGCGAGAGCAGAAGCTTTCGTTCAAATGTCAGCAGAAACGCTAGAGCTGATTGTTTCTGGCAGCCACCATAAAGGTGATGTTTTCGCAACGGCACGTATTGCTGGTATCCAAGCAGCGAAGAAGACGTGGGACTTGATTCCACTGTGTCACCCTTTGCTACTGACTAAGGTTGAAGTTCAGCTTGAGGCTATCGAGTCTGAAAGTAAGGTTCGAATCGAATCTGTATGTAAGCTTGCTGGTAAGACCGGCGTAGAAATGGAAGCGCTAACGGCTGCTTCTGTTGCTGCACTAACTATTTACGATATGTGTAAAGCTGTTCAGAAAGACATTGTTATCGAGAATGTACGCTTGTTAGAGAAGACCGGTGGTAAGTCAGGTCACTTCAAGGTGGAATCATGATTACGGTACTGTTCTTTGCACAAACTCGTGAACTTGTCGGTGTTGATAGCCTAGAGATCGATGCGCAATACAATACTATTGAAGCGATTCGCAGCCACCTTGTAACACAAGAAGGCAAATGGGATATCGCATTGGAAGAGGGCAAGCTGCTGGCAGCACTCAACCAATCAATTGTACCTTTGACGACTGAAGTGAAAGACGGCGACGAAGTGGCTTTCTTCCCACCAGTTACTGGAGGTTAACCATGAATGACTCTCGAGTTATTGATCCAAGAGTATTAGTGACTGCTGAAGATTTTTCTGTGGGTGGCGAATACGATTATTTGGCTCAAGGTACAGCCGCTGGAGCGGTAGTGACGTTTGTTGGTAAAGTTCGCGACATGAACCTTGGTGACAACGTGATTGGTTTGTCTCTTGAGCATTATCCAGGCATGACAGAGAAGTCGCTGAGCGAGATCTGCGATCAAGCTGAAGCGCGCTGGCCGATTGAGAAGATGCGAGTTATTCACCGCGTGGGTGACCTAGATATTGGTGACCAGATTGTCTACGTTGGTGTGTCAAGTGCACACCGTGGTGCTGCTTTTGAAGCCTGTGAGTTTGTTATGGACTTCCTGAAAACCAAAGCGCCGTTTTGGAAAAAAGAACGTACCACAGAAACAACCCGCTGGGTTGATTCTCGCGATTCAGATACTAAAGCTGCGGATCGTTGGGAAAAGTAATCCATCCCAGATCGTGTTTCTTCCTTAACGTGAAAATACATGACAGGTTGGGACGCAAATAATAAGAAAGCCGACGTTGAACGTCGGCTTTTTTGTGCATGCTACAAAGCTATTTATAAATAGAAGGCTTTTTAATAAATGGTTAAGCGCTCAGGTTGCATATAAATTCGATACATAATTTTGTCTGTCTTGGTGCACATCTACATCTGTTTTGGTGCAGCGCATTATGCTGTTTTGTATAAAGTGATAATCCTCACAAATAGTGCAGTCTATTTAGGGGATATGTGATGTGCAATTAGATTTTATGTGGCATTAATGTTAATTTGCCGGCAGTGTTCTAGCATAAGATGCTAAAAAAAAGTATCAATTCAGATACATCAACACTAAAGGCTGTTTTTTAATAAATCCCTATATATAACTCACTATTCATTAGGTTTTTATTAGAGATTTACACTGATACCTTGAATGATTCGGAGAATTATCCGATTTTTTGCGACTTGTTTATGGCAAATTACTTCAATGGTTGATAGTGTGTGCCTCAATCTTTGTAAGGTTTTAGATTTTTATGCTTAAACTTTGAGCTAAATAAATCTAAATCACTGCCGTTCAGTGAGCTGAGCAAAGAAGTCATGGATGCAATACAAAAAACTTGGAGTTTATTGAATGTACAAGAATAAAATCACTCAGGCCCTTCTTCTAGGTGCTGGTTTGGCAGTGGCTGCCACTTCTACCCTTTCTATCGCTGCTGAAGTTCCAGCAGGCACCGAGCTTGCAAAAGTTCAGGAGCTTGTTCGCGGTAACGGTACTGAAGTTGCGACTATCGACCCACACAAATCTCAAGGTGTACCAGAATCTCACGTAATTCGTGATCTTCTAGAAGGTCTAGTGAACCAAGATGGCGAAGGTAATACAATCCCAGGTGTAGCCGAAAGCTGGGAAACGACAGACAACAAAACATTCACTTTCCACCTGCGTAAAGACGCAAAATGGTCTAACGGCGATCCTGTAACAGCTGAAGATTTCGTTTACAGCTGGCAACGTGCAGTCGATCCTGCCACTGCTTCTCCATATGCTTGGTACATGGAATATACCAAGATGGTGAACGCGAAAGACATCGTAGCGGGTAAGAAAGACAAGAGTGAGCTAGGTGTTAAAGCTGTAGATGCAAACACTCTTGTTGTTGAACTAGATACAGCGGTACCATATTTCGTAATGATGATGGGCCACACAACAATGAAGCCTGTACATCAGGCGACTGTTGAAAAATTTGGTGACCAGTGGACTAAGCCGGGTAACTTTGTAGGTAACGGTGCGTTTTCTGTTGATCAATGGGTTGTTAACGAACGCCTAGTACTAAAGCGTAACGAGCAATACTGGAACAACGATAAGACTGTTCTTAATAAAGTAACGTTCCTACCAATCGAAAACCAAGTTGCGGAAATGAACCGTTTCCTATCTGGTGAAATCGACTTTACAAACGAACTTCCAACTGAGCACTTCAAGCGTCTTAAGAAAGAGTATGCGGAAGATGTATCTGTAGCGGGTAACCTATGTACCTACTACTACATCTTTAACACAAAGAAAGCACCATTTGATGATGTTCGTGTACGTAAAGCAATTTCTTACGCAATTGACCGTAATATCGTAAGTGACGCGATCCTTGCACAAGGTCAAAAACCAGCGTACTTCTTGACTCCTGAGATTACAGCAGGATTCAATCCTGAGCTTCCTGCGTACGGTAAAATGACTCAGAAAGAACGTAACGCTGAAGCGGCACGTCTTCTTGAAGAAGCGGGTTACGGCCGAGATAACCCACTAAGCTTCAACCTGCTTTACAACACTTCAGAAAACCACAAGAAGATTGCTGTAGCGCTAGGCTCTATGTGGAAGAAAACACTGGGTCTTAAAGTAACGCTTGAAAACCAAGAGTGGAAAACTTACCTATCTTCTAAAGATTCTGGTGACTTTGAAGTAGCACGTGCTGGTTGGTGTGGTGACTACAATGAAGCGTCGTCATTCCTAACGCTAATGAAGAGTAACAACACGACTGGTGGTGTTCACTACGACAGCGCTGCTTACGACCAAATCATTGATAAAGCACTTAACTCTACTTCAGAAGAAGAGCGTGAAGCACTTTACCTTGAAGCTGAAGCGCTAATGGCGAACGATATGCCTATCGCTCCTATCTACCAATACGTGAAATCACGTCTACTTAATCCGCATGTTGGTGGTTTCCCAACAAACAACGCGGAAGATAAGATCTTCTCGAAAGACTTATACATCAAAGCTGAATAATAAACGCTTCGATTCTAAAAAGTTAATATAACTATAACGATACCGACACTACATGCGCAGAGCGCGCATGTAGCGTCTTTCTAATTTTAATTGTCACAGACTGAAAGAGTGAGTTTATGCTTAAATTCATTATGAAAAGGATATTTGAAGCGATTCCAACTATGTTGGTGTTGATCACTATATCTTTCTTTCTCATGCGTTTCGCACCGGGTAACCCGTTTTCAAGCGAGCGTCCATTACCGCCAGAAGTTATGGCTAACATCGAAGCTAAATATGGCTTAGACAAACCTGTATTTGAACAGTACACCACGTACCTGACCAACATCCTTCAGGGAGACTTTGGTCCGTCTTTCAAATATCAAGATTACACAGTAAATGAGTTGATCGCGGTTGCGCTTCCAGTTTCTGCGAAGGTAGGTTTTGTTGCCTTTATCTTTACCTTGATTATGGGGGTAACGGTCGGAACCATTGCCGCCTTGAAGCACAATACCTGGATCGACTACACCATAATGTCGACCGCGATGCTCGGGGTGGTGATGCCATCCTTCGTGTTGGCACCAGCGCTTATTTACCTATTCTCACTGCACTGGCATATATTTCCTGCAGGTGGTTGGCACGGTGGTACTTATATGTACATCGTCCTACCCGTTATCGCGATGTCTCTTCTATACGTAGCAACCTTTGCTCGTATTACTCGCGGTAGCATGATTGAAACCCTAAACAGTAACTTTATCCGTACAGCTCGTGCTAAAGGTCTAAGTTACCGTTATATCGTTCTTAAACATGCTCTTAAACCAGCAATGCTTCCTGTCGTTTCTTATATGGGACCTGCTTTCGTAGGTATCATTACCGGTTCTGTTGTCGTTGAAACTATCTTCGGCCTACCGGGTATCGGCAAGCTGTTTGTTAACGCCGCGTTTAACCGTGACTATTCGTTAGTAATGGGAGTAACCATTTTGATTGGTTTCCTATTCATCTTATTCAACGCAATCGTTGATATTTTACTAGCGCTTATAGACCCGAAAATTCGCTACTAGCAGGGACGCATGGTTATGTTGAAGAAAAAAGAAAACTTAGAAGCGATCGAAAAATTCTCTGAGAGTTTGGAAATTGAAGGTCGTAGTTTGTGGCAGGATGCGCGTATTCGTTTTATGCGTAACAAAGCGGCAATGATCAGCCTGTTCATTCTAATTGTCATGGTGTTATCGGTAATCTTCTTACCTATGTTGGCAGAACATGCTTACGATGATACTGACTGGTACGCAATGCACGTAGGCCCAAATGCTGATCACTGGTTTGGTACTGACAGTTTAGGCCGTGACCTATACGTTCGTACGATGATTGGTGGCCGTATTTCTCTTATGGTTGGTGTGATGGGCGCATTCGTAGCGGTACTGATTGGTACGCTTTACGGTGCGGCTTCAGGCTTCATTGGCGGTCGCACTGACCGAGTGATGATGCGTATCCTAGAGATCCTATACGCAGTACCATTCATGTTCCTAGTGATCGTACTGGTGACGTTCTTTGGTCGTAATATCGTACTTATCTTTGTTGCTATCGGTGCTATTGCTTGGCTCGACATGGCGCGTATTGTTCGTGGTCAAACGTTGAGTTTACGTAGTAAAGAGTTCATTGAAGCTGCTCACGTATGTGGTGTCAGCAAATGGAAAATCATTACACGTCATATCGTACCGAACGTATTGGGTATTGTTGCGGTTTACTCAACGCTACTTATTCCAAGCATGATCCTTACAGAATCATTCTTATCTTTCCTTGGTCTTGGTGTTCAAGAACCTATGACAAGTTGGGGCGCGCTGCTACAAGAAGGCTCGCAAACAATGGAAGTTGCTATTTGGCAACTGGCATTCCCAGCCGCATTCATGGTAGTTACGCTGTTCTGCTTTAACTACGTAGGTGATGGTCTGCGCGATGCGCTTGATCCAAAAGACAGATAATTAAATAGCAAAAAAAGCTATAAAAGATTAAGGAAGCAATAATGAGCTTATTAGATGTCAAAGATCTGCGCGTCGAATTTACCACGCAAGATGGTATCGTAACCGCAGTAAACGACCTGAACTTCTCACTTAACCAAGGTGAAACGCTGGGCATTGTTGGTGAGTCAGGTTCGGGTAAATCTCAAACGGTATTTGCACTGATGGGACTGCTGGCTAAGAACGGCATCATCTCAGGCAGTGCAAAGTTTGAAGGCAATGAAATTCTCAATCTACCTGAGAAAGAACTGAACAAAGTTCGTGCTGAACAGATCGCGATGATCTTCCAAGATCCAATGACATCACTGAACCCTTACATGAAAGTGTGTGATCAGTTGATGGAAGTTCTCATGCTACATAAAGGTATGGGTCGTTCAGAAGCATTTGAAGAATCCGTACGCATGCTTGAAGCGGTTAAAATCCCTGAAGCGCGTAAACGTATTACCATGTATCCACACGAGTTTTCTGGCGGTATGCGTCAACGTGTGATGATTGCAATGGCTCTGCTATGTCGCCCGAAACTACTTATCGCTGATGAACCAACAACAGCGTTGGATGTAACTATTCAAGCACAAATCATGGAATTGCTGAACGAGCTTAAAGATGAGTTCAATACAGCAATCATCATGATCACCCATGACTTGGGTGTAGTTGCCGGTTCTTGTGACAAAGTTCTAGTGATGTACGCTGGCCGTACCATGGAATACGGCACAGTAGACGAAATCTTCTATGAGCCTAGCCACCCTTATGCGGAAGGCCTGCTTAAAGCAATTCCTCGTTTGGATACCGAAGGTGAAATTCTACCGACGATTCCAGGTAACCCACCTAACTTACTTCGCCTACCAACCGGTTGTCCTTATCAAGACCGTTGTCACCGTGTAATGGACCGTTGTAAGCAAGAAGCACCAATTTTGCAGCCATTTGCGAAAGATCGTCAGCGTGCTTGTTTTTCTGATTGGGAGACTTGGACAAAATGAGTAAAGAATTACTATTAGATATTAAAAACCTTAAAGTTCACTTTAGCATTGCGGCTAAGTCAGCTTGGCCTTGGGCGAAACCATCAAACCTTAAAGCGGTTGATGGTGTGGATGTTCACCTTTACGAAGGTGAGACTCTGGGTGTAGTAGGTGAGTCTGGCTGTGGTAAATCAACATTTGCGCGCGCAATTATTGGTTTAGTTGAGGCAACTGAAGGCGAGGTTATGTGGTTAGGTCAAGACCTGACTAAGATGCAGGAAGTGAAGCGTCGTGAGACTCGTAAAGAGATTCAGATGATCTTCCAAGACCCACTTGCATCGCTTAACCCGCGTATGTCAGTTGGAGACATCATTGCTGAGCCTCTACAAACTTTCTATCCTGAGCTTTCTAAACAGGAAGTGAAAGACAGAGTTAAAGAGATGATGGCAAAGGTTGGTTTACTACCAAACGTAATCAACCGTTACCCACATGAATTCTCTGGTGGTCAGTGTCAACGTATCGGTATCGCACGTGCACTTATCTTGAAGCCTAAGATGATCATCTGTGATGAGCCGGTTTCTGCTCTGGATGTATCTATCCAAGCTCAAGTAGTAAACCTTCTTATGGAACTACAGAAAGAGTTAGGTTTGTCTTTGGTATTCATCGCGCACGATTTGTCGGTTGTGAAACACATCTCTGACCGTGTATTGGTGATGTACTTAGGTAATGCAGTTGAACTAGGCGAATCAGATGCCTTGTTCTCGGATCCTAAGCACCCATATACCAAAGCATTGATGTCAGCCGTTCCTATTCCAGACCCTCGCTTAGAGCGCAGTAAAACCATTCAGATGCTGGAGGGTGATCTACCATCGCCAATTAATCCACCATCAGGTTGTGTGTTCCGTACTCGTTGCCCTGAAGCAACTGAGGCTTGTGCTCAAACGAAACCCACAATTCAAGGCAATGACGTACACGCAGTATCTTGCTTGCACGTACAAGTCTAGAACCTATTTAAACCGGTTCAGCCTGTGACAGGCTTAAGCGCAACTTTTTTATGAGTTGCGCTTTTTTTGTACCTAAACTTTCACGCCGAACAAGCTTCATCAAATAATTCGAACAACTAAGCCAACTTCTTCTAGTTTTGAAAAAGTGGGCTTTTTTTATACTAAGTAAAAGTTTGGATGACAGAGGTTTGGATATGGGTAAGTTAGTTGAAGGTGTTTGGCATGATGTTTGGTACGACACTAAGGAAAGTGGCGGCAAATTTTTTCGTGAAGATGCTGGCTTTCGAAGCTGGGTAGAGAACAAGTCGGGCGCACAATTCCAGCCAGAAAGCGGCCGTTATCATTTATACGTATCATTAGCTTGCCCTTGGGCGCACCGAACTTTGATCTTCCGTGAGCTTAAAGGTCTGGCCAATCATATTGACGTGACGGTAGTCTGCCCAGACATGATGAGTGAAGGGTGGCAAATGGGTTTACCTGAGCCTCTGTTTGGTCACACTCGTATGCACCAAATCTATACTCAAGCCAAACCTGATTACTCAGGTCGAGTGACGGTTCCAGTATTATGGGACAAGAAAACCAACACCATCGTGAGTAACGAGTCCTCTGAAATTATCCGCATGTTTAACTCCGAATTTAATGAGTTAACAGGTAACACGGATGATTACTACCCGTGGGAGTTGGCCAAGAAGATTGATGAATGGAATGACTATATCTATCCGAATATCAATAACGGTGTTTATCGAACGGGTTTTGCGACGACGCAAGAAGCATACGAAGAAGCGTATGATTCTCTATTTGGTGCCTTAGATAAAGTAGACGCTCATCTTAGTGAACATCGTTACTTAGCGGGTAACGAGATTACAGAAGCGGATTGGAGGTTGTTTACCACTCTAGTTAGATTCGATGCAGTGTATGTTGGCCACTTCAAGTGTAACAAGCAGCGAATTTCAGACTACGTCCATATTCAGGGCTACTTAAAAGAGCTTTACCAGATCGAAGGCATTAAAGAGACGACCGATTTTTACCATATCAAGCGACATTACTATTACAGCCATACAGGCATCAATCCAACACAAGTTGTACCCAAAGGTCCAGAACTTGGCCTTGATTCGCCGCATCAACGTGACTTGATATAAGCGCTTATCATTGGCTGCATGGTTAACTCATTAGCTACATGGTTAATTGATCACCGCATAGCGAATTGACTACCGCATAGTTAATTGACCACCGCATAGCTAATTGGCTGTTGCACGGTCAGATTCAGAAGCCGAATGCTAGATACAAAAAGACACGCTAATTTAGCGTGTCTTTTTTATTAGAGAAAAGGGAATTAAGATTAGTTAATTACTTTCTCTTTAGCTTGTTCTGCTTGATCCGCTTGGATAGCCGTTAGAGCTACTGTGTAAACGATATCGTCTACTAGAGCGCCACGTGACAAGTCATTTACTGGCTTACGCATACCTTGAAGCATTGGACCGATTGATACTAGGTCAGCTGAACGCTGTACAGCTTTGTAAGTCGTGTTACCCGTGTTTAGATCTGGGAATACGAATACTGTCGCTTTACCTGCAACTGGAGAGTTAGGCGCTTTAGAAGCGGCTACGTTTTCCATGATTGCTGCGTCGTACTGTAGAGGACCATCGATCACTAGATCAGGACGTTTTGCTTGAGCAAGTTTTGTTGCTTCACGTACTTTATCTACGTCTGCACCTTTACCAGATTCACCAGTAGAGTAAGAGATCATAGCAACACGTGGGTCGATACCGAATGCCGCAGCAGAATCTGCAGATTGGATAGCGATTTCAGCAAGCTGTTCAGCTGTTGGATCTGGGTTGATCGCACAGTCACCGTATACAAGCACTTGATCAGGCAGAAGCATGAAGAAGATTGAAGATACGATAGATGCATCAGGAGCCGTCTTGATGATCTGGAACGGAGGAACGATTGTGTTCGCCGTTGTGTGAACTGCACCAGAAACTAGACCGTCAACTTCACCCGCTTCAAGCATCATAGTGCCTAGGAATACTGAATCTTCTAGCTTCTCACGAGCTACAACTTCAGTCATACCTTTAGCGCCACGAAGTTCTACTAGGCGAGCTACGTAGTTTTCGCGAACGGATGCAGAATCGATGATCTCAACGCCAGCGCCTAGCTCAACACCTTGCTGTGCAGCAACGCGACGAATTTCTTCAGGGTTACCAAGAAGTACACAAGTTGCGATGCCGCGCTCAGCACAGATAGATGCTGCTTTAACGGTACGTGGCTCATCACCTTCAGGAAGAACGATGCGCTTAGCCGCTTTACGAGCAAATTCAGTTAACTGGTAACGGAATGCTGGTGGGCTTAGACGACGAATACCTTGAGTACCTTCAGATAGAGAATCAATCCAAGGGCCATCGATGTGGCTAGCAACGTGATCGTTAACGAACTCGATACGCTCTTTATCATCTGCAGGTACTTCTAGGTTGAAGCTCTGTAGGTTAAGAGACGTCTGCCAAGTGTTACCTTGAGCCTTGAAGATCGGTAGACCTGAAGCGAATGCTGGAGCACAAAGGTTAGCAATGCTTTCTGGAATGTCGTAACCGCCAGTCAGTAGGATTGCGCCAATTTCAACACCGTTTTTCGCAGCAAGAGCTGCAGCAACGATAACGTCAGGACGGTCTGCTGAAGTAACCAGTAGTGAACCTGGTTTGAAGTGCTCAATCATGTGGGGTAGAGAGCGTGCACAGAAAGTGATGCTCTTAATACGACGAGTTGAGATTTCACCTTCATTAACGATTTCAGCGTTAAGGTGTTTAGCCATATCAACCGCACGAGTTGCGATTAAGTCGATGCTCCATGGCACACAGCCAAGAACACGGATAGGGCTAGAGTTGAAGATTTGCATTACTTCAACGTTCGCTTGCTGAGCGCTATCTGCATCGTCAAAGATTTCAGATAGATCAGGACGAGTACGGCCAGCTTCATCAACAGGAGCATTAAGCTTGTTAATGATCACGCCTTTGATGTTCTTGTTTTTAGTGCCGCCGAAGTTAGAACATGCTACTTCGATGTGCTCTTTAAGCTGAATAGGGTTGTATGTACCAGGGGTCGCAACGAATACGATCTCCGCACCAAGTGTTTTCGCGATTTCCGCGTTTACTTGGTTTGCAAATGGGTGCTTACGAGTAGGAACTAAGCCTTCGATAAGCGTTACTTCTGCGTCTTTATTGATTTTGTTGTATTGCTCAACAACTGACTCAAGAAGTTCGTCCATTTTTTCGCTACCGATCAAAGCTTCAGCTTTAGTCATTGCGATTGGCTCACCAATCTTAATGTCGCTGTTTGTGCTAATGATAGTAGACGTTAAATCTGGTTGGTTACCACCGCTACGAGGTTGAGCGATTGGCTTGTAGAAAGAAACACTTACGCCCTTACGCTCCATAGCGCGAAGAACACCCATGCTAACACTAGTAAGACCAACACCAGCGCTTGTAGGGATAAGCATAATAGTACGGGACATTGACGGACACCTTTAACTATTGGAAATAAAAAAAGCTCAACTGCTATTCCCACCGATATTTAAATTGGGGTAGGAATAGAAGTTGAGCCCCATTTTCTTGATATGAAAAACTGACTAGCTTCGAGTGAAGCTAGTCAGGAAAATCAATTAAAGACCTGCTAGTTTCGCAGTGTCTTCAGCAATTACTAGCTCTTCATTAGTAGAGATAACCATTGCAGGGATACGGCTGTTAGCTGTAGTGATAGTACCTTCGCCGCCGAAACGTGCTTTAAGGTTAGCTTCGCTGTCAACTTCGATGCCGAAGATGCCTAGGCGGTTAAGAACCATTTCACGGATTGGGCCAGAGTTCTCGCCGATGCCGCCAGTGAAAGTGATTGCGTCTAGGCGACCTTCTAGAGTAGCAGTGTAGCCAGCAACGTACTTAGCTAGACGGTGACAGAACACGTCCATTGCACGAGTTGCTTCTTCTTTCTCACCGTAGTTGTCTTCAACGAAACGACAGTCAGAAGTCACTTCAGTTAGACCTGCTAGGCCAGACTCTTTAGTTAGCATGTTGTTGATTTCTTCAACAGAGTAACCAAGAGCGTCGTGCAGGTGGAAGATGATCGCAGGATCAAGGTCACCACAACGAGTACCCATTACAAGACCTTCAAGAGGAGTAAGACCCATAGAAGTATCTACAGATTGACCGTTCTTGATAGCACATACAGAAGCGCCGTTACCTAGGTGACAGTTGATGATGTTAACTTCTTCAACTGGCTTGTTTAGTAGGCCTGCAACTTCACGTGTGATGAATAGGTGAGAAGTACCGTGCATGCCGTAACGACGGATGCCGTGTTCTTTGTACAGGTTGTACGGTAGAGCGTATAGGTAAGACTCAGAAGGCATTGTTTGGTGGAATGCAGTGTCAAAAACAGCAACGTTTTGTAGACCAGGGAAGTTCTGTTGAGCCGCTTCGATACCGATAAGGTGAGCTGGGTTATGAAGAGGTGCAAAAGTTGCAGCGTCTTGAATACCCTTAAGAACTTCATCAGTGATAAGTGCAGAAGAAGTGAACTGCTCGCCACCGTGAACGATACGGTGACCGATAGCGCCAAGGTTAGCTTTAAGCTCAGGCTTAGAAGCAAGAATAGTTTCTACCATGAAAGATAGTGCTTCTACGTGAGCTGCGCCCGCACCTAGTTGTGCTTCGTGCTTGCCGTCAAGTTTCCATTTCATACGAGCTTCTGGAAGACCAAGACATTCAGCAAGACCAGTTAGGTACTCAGCACCTGTTTCTGCATCAACAACAGCAAATTTAAGAGAAGAACTACCACAGTTTAAAACTAAAACTAGCTTAGACATTAATGACTACCTGTTTATTTTTCTGATCGAAATCAGTTAAGGATGAAAATTAATCTCAAGAATAGACGAAGCACCATTGCTTGCGTACTAACCTTGGTCAAAAAAACGTTAATTTCCGTATTAAAGTGAAAGCGCACTTTTAAGAAAAGAGGCTTTTGCATTCCTTGCAGAAGTCGTCCCAAAGTTGCTTAAATTGTAAATAAGGGCAACAATGAGATTGAGGTCTGCAAATAATAGCGATATTGTGCAAATATAACAAAAAAATTTGAAAGAATATTATTTTTCGTCAAATTTTTGTGTATTTAGTTGATGATTTCAACTTTTTTTTAATGGGAGACTCATATGAGTAATAGAGTTGGTTTAGCTAGCAGTTTAAAAGATGGCCAAAAGTACATGGATCTCTGGCCTGTTCGAAAAGAGTTAAACGCTATTTTCCCTGAGCAACGCATCATCAAAGCGACGCGTTTTGGTGTTAAGGTGATGCCCGCAATAGCTGCAATAAGCGTCCTTACGCAAATGGTCTTTAACAATTACCAAGCGATGCCACAGGCTGTGGTTATGGCATTGTTTGCGATCAGCTTGCCGCTTCAAGGTATGTGGTGGTTAGGTAATCGTTCAAAAACTCAGCTTCCGCCGGCCTTAGTATCTTGGTACCGTGAATTGCATGAAAAGATCACCGAAACGGGTTTTGCATTAGAGCCAATGAAGCCACGCCCTCGTTACAAAGAGTTGGCGATCATTTTAAATCGCGCATTTCGTCAGCTAGACAAATCTTCAATGGAACGTTGGTTCTAAAAGGTCGTCCTATATCTCCCTCTAGTCTGAGAACAGTCATACATCATCGATAGCTCGTTCTCAGATTTGATCCTCTCTTCTAATCGCTTCACTTAGTCTTTATTCATTTAGCTTTGCCTTTATTTGCCGAGCTTATCTTGTATTCATTGAGTTTCTTACCTTTTAAATCCAACAAACCCGCTTATCCCCACATAATTCGAACCTTGTTGTATTTTTGTTAAATATCACTTCAAGTTATCAATAGTTACTGGTAATAATGTCAATAGTGATTTTTGATGTTGTTCTCTTCGATCGAGTAATAACGAGTAGAGCTTGATTTAGGGAGCGATAATGAGTTCTGTAAGAAAGATATTGGCAGCGGTTTTAAGCTGTCTGCTGTTGCTATGGACTGGCAATGTAATGGCGAACGTCGCCAAAGTGTCGGTTTCACAAGTTGTTGACCATCCAGATCTGAATGCGACACGCTTAGGACTCATCGAAGGGTTAAGAGTTAAAGGCTATGAAGCGGGTAAAAATTTAGAGTTCTCTTATGAAATGGCTAATGGTAGCCCGGCGCAAGCCGCAAAAATTGCCAGAGAGTTAGTCAGCGAAAACCCCCACGTATTAGTGGGTATCGCGACACCTACTTCGCAAGCTTTGGTTTCTGCAACGCGATCTATTCCTATTGTGTTTACCGCGGTTACTGATCCAATTGGTGCGAGACTGGTCAAACACTTGGATAAACCGGGACGAAACGTTACCGGCCTTTCTGATTTGTCTCCGATTTCTCAACATGTATCTCTTATTAAAGAGCTCCTTCCTCAGGCAAGCTCAATTGGGGTTGTTTATAATCCGGCTGAAGCAAATGCCGTCGCGTTAGTTGGGCTATTAAAGAAGTCTGCACGAGACTTTGGTTTTACTCTGTACACTGAAAAAGTGCTAACCATCGATGATGTAGAATCAAAAACCGAATCCATTGCTAAGAAGTCTGATGTTATTTACGCATTGACAGATAACACTGTTGCAAGTGGTATCGAAGGGCTTATAGAAGCTGCTAACCGAGCTGGAACGCCAGTGGTTGCCGGAGCGACGTCTTATGTAGGAAAAGGCGCTATAGCGGGCCTTGGGTTAGACTATTATGACGTAGGTATTCAAACCGCAGATTATGTCGCTGCAATTCTGAATGGGCAAAAACCGGGGAAACTGAGTGTCAAAACCGCACAGAGCTCTCAGCTGGTCGTGAACCTTGAGGCGGCTCGTGAGCTAGGAGTGACATTGCCAAAGTCCGTAATTGATCGTGCAATAGTCAGTCGTTGAACAACATTAGGTTTCAATTGACGGACTATCTATAAGTTACTTTGTTAACAGTGCTTTAATACATTTAATGAACAAAAAAATTTACTCTAAATGCTATTTTCTCTCTACTTTATTCATTTTTAAGCAGTTATCTAACCATTACTCATACCGTTAATATCAATTTACATTGTTTTACATCGAGAGGACTGTTGATTAATGTCATAATATTAATGGTATAAATGAAAATAGTTGAGCGCTAAGAGCACATTATATGAAAGTAAACAGGCACTTTAGCCTTAGTTTTATCTTCGGATTCCCAGCGGTGATCGCTTTAATGCTGCTAGGCCTAATTGGTAAGAACCATTTTGATGCGGTAAAAAAAGACATCAACAGTGAGTTTCATCGTATCGAAGAGGTTTTCGCTGGAACCACTAAAGTTGTCACTGCTTTAGATTACAGCTTCTCGAATTATTATAAATCCGGAAATCCACTTTTTCTTGACCATAATAAGCAGGTGGTCAATGGTCTTTGTCGTATTTGGCCTATCGATGTCCTACTACTCGCTGATGGTAAAACAGGCGACATTCCTTCTGTTGATATCGATTATATGTTGGTCGGTGAAGAATCGTTGTGCTCTGAAACCAGTGATAGCTACAAAAGTGCTTCCGAGAAAATCGCCTTGGCACCTATCCTTTCATTCTTGTCTCAACTTGATGAATACCACAATGGTGTGCATTTTATTGATACCCGCGGTTATGTGATTTCGTCACCTGAAGACTTCGCTAAAGGGCTAGGGAAGGAACTGCTCTCTACGATAAAAAGTCGCCCATATTGGCAAAAAACCGCCAATAATCCGGATCAATTGACGCTCTCTGGGCCGGCATACCGATTTGACTCCCTTGATCGAATAATCAGTATGACAATTCCTGTGTTCAATCAAGGGGTGCATCAAGGGATGCTCTCGGTAGATATTGACGCTGGCAAATTACTGGGGGCTTCTAATCAACATTTAGCCGGCAAAGTGAACATCATTGATACAACCTTGGCGGTTCCAAGCGACTCCTCAACCTTTTATAGCGAGATCGTCTTAGAAGGTGTCGCATCACATCATGCAATGTACTATGACTTTGATCTTGAAAAGGAAATAGAGCATTTCTTTATTTATGAAAAAGACAGTTTAATTGTCGCTGTTATCGTTTACCTGTTCTCTGTCACTATCTTTTTCTACGTCAATTCCAATATTGAACGCGGTTATTTCAAAGAACTTGCTGCCAAAGACCCGATGACAGGATTATTGAATCGACGTGGCTTAGAAGCGTTTTGGCGCAGCGTAGAGCATGATCAATTATTTACCTTAACGGTGTTTGATATTGATGACTTTAAGTCAATTAACGATACCTATGGCCATGATAAAGGCGATGACGTGATTCGTTATATGTCGCGTCAGATAAGTAGCAGTATTCGAAGCAGTGACGTTGCCGCAAGGTTTGGCGGCGAAGAGTTTGTTGTTTATCTGAAAGGTGATGACCGGGAAACGATGATTAGGACATTGCAACGTGTAAAAAATGCGATTTGCGCGAAATCAGCCGACATTGTCCCGAATGGATTTACGGTGTCTGGCGGTGTGTGTATTGTTGAAACAAAGCAAAGCCAGCTTAACTTTGAAGAGATATTTAAGTACGCCGATGAAAAGTTGTACGCGGCTAAAACGACGGGTAAAGACCGTCTTGTATTTTAACCGCGCTATTGAATAAGCGTTTTTTAGGATTAGGAAAGAGTTAACGCGTTTTTCGAGTGGAAACGTGCATGCGAGCTAAACGGATTGGCAGCGCTGATCCTGGTAACGTTGTAGGCGCTCTACAATGGGTGGCGCTTTCTTGAAAGTACGAATTTCTTTAAATAGTTCGTTCGCTTCAGGGTAGCCTTTGCTTAAATAGACAAACCATTGTTTCACTCTATTGGGGTAGTACATGCCTTTATCCCCTTTAATTTGAAACTCTGAATAGCGCAGTAAAAGTTCAATGACTTTATCCCACGGCATTTTCTGGTGGTTGTGCTTAACGACATTACCAAGGTTTGGAATATTGAAAGCGCCGCGGCAGACCATCAATGAATCGACTCCTGTTGCTTTAATGCAATCTTGACCATCTTCATAGTTCCAAATTTCACCGTTCGCAATCAACGGTAGAGAGGTTTTCTCTCTTATTTGATTGATGTAGTCCCATTTGATTTCACTAGCCTTGTAACCACCTGTTTTAGTTCTCGCATGCAC
Organism: Vibrio sp. L3-7; assembly: GCF_963898195.1. Lineage (NCBI taxonomy): Bacteria > Pseudomonadati > Pseudomonadota > Gammaproteobacteria > Vibrionales > Vibrionaceae > Vibrio > Vibrio sp. L3-7. The sequence goes on from NZ_CAWQUW010000034.1 coordinate 181,149, forward strand.
AGTCAGTTCGTTAGCTTTCGCTTGTTCAATGGCATCGACAATCTCAAAACACTCCTCAGGATGTTCCCAGCCCAGTCGAATTTTTGCGGATACCGGAATATGTGCAGGTACCGCTTCTCGGCAGGCTTTCACCACTTGATAGATGAGTTCAGGCTCTTTTAGCAATGAAGCTCCACCATTACTTTTGTTTACTGCTTTCGCAGGACACCCAAAGTTAATATCAATACCTTTAGCGCCTAAGTTGGCTGCTTGAAAGGCATTCTCAGCCATCCAATTTGGGTGTTGCCCCAAAAGTTGAAGGTGAATAGGTACACCAGCCATGGTTTGAGAGCCTTGATGTAACTCAGGGCAAATACGGTGGAATACATGCGGAGGAAGAAGTTGATCAACGATACGTACAAATTCTGTGACACAGAGATCGTAATCATTGATCTCTGTGAGAATTTCACGCATTAGGTGATCTAGAACGCCCTCCATTGGGCCAAGTATTACTCGCATATTGTTCTACCGAAACTGGGTGTACCGAAAATTAAGAGGCGTGATTGTACGGTGTGTTACTTAGCTTGTCACTAGGGAGCGGTATTCGCCATTTCTCTGGTTATTCTTACTTCTCCTGTAATTGGTGAGTAATAGAGAATAGGTAAACGCTCAGAGGTCGTAAAGCTTGGAGTATAGTAGTAATAACACTCAGGTGTTCCAGTATACCAACTAACAATGGCCTCATTCGAAGGGAGAATAAAGCCAGTGTCGTATTGAGAGCGAGCGACCAAATCGGAATCAATTAAAGAGTTCCAAAGTGCCACACATTGGTCACCTTCAACTTTCGGCGCTTCTGTTGGCGGTGTATCAAGAACCGAAATTGGAAAACCAGTTTCCGACGGGTACACATCGCCTTCACCATAATCCACTACCTGATCAAATCCTTGCTCACCATCGACAAGCCACTGTGAATGATACATATCAATACTGTTTCTAAATGCAGAAAACGCACCTTGCGCTAAGGATTCATGAGCGTCTCGCTGAACACCAAGAAAACGAGGCGCAGCGGTTACTGCCAATACGCCCAAAATAACGACCACAACAACAAGTTCGAGTAATGTAAAACCTTGTGCTTTTAATTTCATGTTGAATACGCCTAAATGTAACTGAATGCTTGAGCTGGTTTTTACACCCAGGGCTCTGATTATCAAAGCGAAATAAGTGAAATATTAATGACATTTGAATAGCAATGGTTTGCGTATGCTTGTTGATTTCAAAACAGAGAGATGTGGTTGGCGACATCTGGGGAGGGATGGCGTTATAATAACGAAAATGCCCCAATATCCAGAGCTTTCATGACATACCAATTATTAAACCTACCAGAATCAGTCACTGATATTACGCCTCAATTTATCGAAGGTGCAATCCTTGCTTCTAACCTAGCGACTAAGCCATTAGATCCAGAAGCGTGGCTAGCTGTCGTTGCTCCTGAAGCAGGTAAAGAGCTCGTTTCAATGGCCACTGAACAAATTAATCGTCAACATAACCTAATTCAGCGTAATGAATATTTACTGACAGACGTGTTTGCTGATGGCGACTTTAATGAGCAATTCGCAGGTTTTGCTGAAGGTTTCATGATGGTTTGGCCAACAGTTGAAGAGCAATGGCAAACAGTGACGATGGCTGATGGCACTTTGCGTATGTTACAAGCGCTTCTGACAACACTGATGTTAGCGATTGATGAAGAACACACTCAGCAGCAAATGATTGCTGTCGGTTTGGAAAATCCGCCATCACTCGAAGATTTGGTCGGTCAGGTTGACCTGATGATTTCAGAAGTAGCGTTGGCTGCGGACGAGGCGATGTTGGGTAATAAGTCACAGAGTGTTAACCCATTTAAAGATATCGGTCGTAACGACCCTTGCCCATGTGAAAGTGGTAAAAAGTTTAAGCAATGTTGCGGTAAAAAAAGCTAATAGCTAACGAGTAGAATTGCGAATAAACAAAATCTAAATGATAAAAGTCGACCTTATGGTCGACTTTTTTTGTTCTAATTGTAAAAGTTAGTTGTTAGTCTTTTTTTGATTTAGCAAATTGAGAAATAACAATAAATCCGCAAGCAATTAAGTTACCGGCAAAGATAATCACTAGCCATTGAGGCATCGAAAGCTCTAAGAGTTGCCATACAACTTTGCTACAGTCACCGTAAGCTTCAAACATCCACGGTGCCCATTGGTTTAATGGTGCCCAACTAGGGAAGGTCACGAATAAGTCACAAGTTGCGAAAGGAGAAGGGTTGAACTGATAATCAACGTGCTGTAACGCAAGCATCAAACCTTTGTAGGCACCAAACCCCCAACCAGCGAGCCCTAACCAACGTGATACTGGGTTATTCGGAGCAATAGCACCAATTATAGCAGCGACGCCAATAGCAAGCATGGCAACGCGTTCATAAATACACATCACGCAAGGACCAAGCATCATCACATGCTGGAAGAAAAGAGCACATGCTTCAAAAAATACAATAAAAGCCAGCAGTAAAAGCCAAGATAAACGTCCCTTAGAGAAGTCTTTGAGCATTACAAAAAAGTTCACGAATTTAATCCTGTCTATAAAATAAAAAAGCCCTGAATACTCAGAGCTCTTTATCTTGGATAAGTTTCCTAATCAACTAATATTTTTGATTAGTTAGATACACTTATTGCCCTTTGCAACACAAAGTCAGCTTAGTGACCACCTGAGATCACTGGAGCAACAACTTCACCAGTACGCTGAATGATCCAGCCTGCATCGTAGAACCACGCTGTCATCGGCTCTACGAAGAACACGATGCCTGCAAGGCCGACAAGTGCTAAGACGATTGTGTAAGGTAGGGCCATGATAACCATACGGCCGTAAGACAGTCGAATTAGCGGAGCAAGTGCTGATGTTAATAGGAATAGGAATGCAGCCTGGCCGTTTGGCGTAGCAACCGAAGGTAGGTTAGTACCTGTGTTTATCGCAACAGCAAGTAGATCGAATTGGTCGCGAGTGATGATGCCTTCAACAAGTGCAGTTTTCACTTCGTTGATGTAAACCGTACCTACGAACACGTTATCCGAAACCATCGATAAGATACCGTTGGCCACATAGAATAATGCAAGCTGTGCACCTTTATCTTCAACGTGAAGTACCGCATCGATCACTGGCTTAAATAGTCCCTGGTCAATGATTACAGCAACAACCGCGAAAAAGATAGCAAGAAGTGCAGTAAATGGTAGCGCTTCTTCAAAGGCTTTACCCATCGAGTGCTCTTCAATTACACCAGTAAACGCCGTTGCTAAGATAATAACTGAAAGACCAATCAAGCCGACTTCAGCGACGTGAAGTGCAAGGCCGACAATAAGCCAAACTGCGATTGCACTTTGAACCCATAGTTTTGCTACGTCTTGTTTTGTACGATTTGCGCGTTCTTTGTTGTCAAATTCAACTAAGATTTGGCGAACGTTATTTGGCAGTTCTGCACCGTAGCCAAATACTTTGAATTTCTCCACAAGTGCACAAGTGATAATGCCGCAGATGAATACTGGCAGTGTTACTGGCAGCATGCGGATAATAAATTCACCGAACTCCCAGCCTGCTTGTTTAGCAATCACTAAGTTTTGCGGCTCACCTACCATAGTCATTACACCGCCTAGTGCAGTACCAACACCTGCGTGCATAAGCAATGAACGCAAGAAAGCACGGTAGTTTTCTAAGTCATCACGAGTAAGTTCAGAGAGCTCTTCATCATGAGTATGATCGTGTGCAGACGTTGTGCCTTTGCCTGATGCTACTTTGTGATAGATAGAATAGAAGCCAACCGCAACGCTAATCACTACGGCGATTACTGTTAGCGCATCTAGGAAGGCAGACAAGAAGGCCGCTGCAATACAAAAGGCAACAGAAAGCAATACTTTAGATTGGATACCGAGCAGGATCTTCGTGAAAATGAACAAAAGCAGTTCTTTCATGAAGTATATGCCAGCAACCATGAATACTAATAAGAGTAATACAGGGAGGTTTGCTTGTAGCTCATGATAAACCATTTCTGGTTTGGTCATGCCAATGGCGACAGCTTGAATTGCTAATAAACCACCCGGTTGAAGAGGGTAGCATTTTAGAGCCATAGCGAGAGTGAAAATAAACTCAACCACCAATAGCCAACCCGCAACAAATGGGTCAACTAGGAAGAAAACAAACGGGTTGATGATTAAAAAGGAAATGATGGCAAGTTTATACCAATCAGGAGCTTTACCAAGGAAGTTCTTGATAAAAGCGTTTCCGAGAGACATCGGCATGTTAATACTCTTTTATGTTGATTATGAATAGACAAGCAATACAACATTTTGAGAATCGAGTTATAAAATTGTTAAAAACTATAACTAACAGTGACTTAGAAAAACTACATTCCATGTAATGTTCTGTGGTCTTGCCAAGTCACTCCCTTAGAAACTCAAGCACTGCTTATTTTTGAGCGCAACTCTACTCTTAGATAACATTTAGTCAACAGGAAAAGCCCCGTAGCTCTAAAAATACCTATTTTTTGTTGAGAAACGCGATCAAAGTAGCGCAAGCATACCACTTAAAATGTGATAAAAACCGACTAGAATCAATATTTCAGCGAAATGATTGAAATTAACATGATAAGGACGGTTTATATATGATTATTACAACTTAACATTGCAAATTCGCAATTCTAAAATTATGACTAATCTCATTGATTTTAAAGAAAATTTGTTGTGTTAACAACTTGTTGAAATGGTGATTTATAGTCGCTTGCTTTCTAAACTTAAGGGGCAAACGTGTGCTGCACTTTAGAGCTTTAACTCTACTGGTGGTTTTGGGTGAGTAAAGTTTTTGAGGGTGTTTCCGCTAGGAGTGACTAGTGGTATGATGAGTAAATTAGAATAATTAAATTGGATTGAAGTGTAGATGGTCATTAAGGCGAAGAGCCCGGCAGGCTTTGCAGAAAAGTATATCATTGAAAGTATTTGGAATGGCCGTTTTGCTCCTGGCTCTATTTTACCCGCAGAGCGTGAGCTTTCTGAATTGATTGGTGTAACACGCACCACGCTTCGTGAAGTGCTTCAGCGCCTTGCTCGTGATGGTTGGTTGACAATCCAGCACGGTAAACCAACTAAAGTTAACCAGTTTATGGAAACCTCAGGTCTTCATATCCTAGATACGTTGATGACGTTGGATGTTGATAATGCGAGCAAAATGGTAGAAGACTTACTTGCAGCTCGAACTAATATCAGCCCGATCTTTATGCGCTATGCTTTTAAATCAAACAAAGAAGCTTCTGAACGCACGATCACTAACGTGATTGAATCTTGTGAAGCTCTATTAGCGGCACCAACGTGGGATGAATTTTTAGAATCTTCTCCTTATGCTGACAAGATTAAACAAGCTGTTAAAGAAAACGTAGAAAAAGACGAAGCGAAACGCCAAACGATCTTAATCGCGAAGACCTTCAACTTCTATGATTATATGCTTTTCCAACGTTTGGCATTCCATTCAGGTAACCAAATTTACGGCCTGATTTTTAACGGTGTACGTAAACTTTATGACCGAGTGGGTAGCTACTACTTCTCTAACCCAGAAGCACGACGTTTAGCTATGGACTTCTATAAAGAGTTGTTCGTTATATGTGAGAGCGGCCAACGTGAAAACTTGCCATTAGTGATCCGTAATTACGGTATTGCAAGTGCGCAAGTTTGGAATGAAATGAAAACGACGTTGCCAACTAACTTTACTGAAGACGACAGTTAAGCTTTCAACTAGCTATTGTTAGATCTATTCAGTCAGTAACGTAACGCAAATAAAACGAAAAAAGCGGCGAGATAATCAGATTATCTCGCCGCTTTTTTTTGTTTAATTAAGCTTATTTTTTCAGTTGTAAGCCTGAATGGTCTTTACTGTTAAGCATTAAGCAAAAACCAAGCTTTGATTAACCTGAGAACTCTTCCGAATCTGGACGGTTAGTAAACTGCACACCATTTAGAAAGTCGCACAATAGTTGGTCTTCGCACACTTTATAGTTTTTGTTCTCTGGTTTGCGGAAGTAAGCACCAATTTCGTACTTACTTAGGCTTACACCAACGACTTCTAATACGTCTAGTACATCTTCTGCTTTCATGTTTAACGCAATACGTAGCTTCATGAAAATCATGTTGTTGGTCAGAGCAACTTCAGGTTTAGGCTGAACACCTTCTTTTTTGCCACGCTTAAGGTTGATGAAACCATTTAGGAATACCGCTAACTCTTTATCTTTCATTGTAGAGCATGACTTGTCGTTGTCGTCTTTTAGCCAGTTAATCACTTGGTCATGAGCAATGGTCACGTCAGCTTGCTCGATAGCTTTAATGATCTGTGCATTTTTAAGGTTTAGTGCGTGTTGAATACGACGCAAGATTTCGTTGTTAGTCACTGGGGATTCCTAAAAAGGGTTTGTAGAGTAAAGAGGTGTTGGTTTTAGCCTGTTATCATCGACAAGCCAATTTCCACTCTACATAGCATAGTTGACGGCGACTCTAACAGAGAACGCATTTTTTCGGTAGATATAAAAAATCCCTAATGCTTATTAACTCTTTTAAGTTAAAAGTGCATCAGGGATTTCATTATGAATGTTGTGTTACCTGACTAAGGTCAGAATTACATTACACGCATACCAGGTTGAGCACCTTCGTGTGGCTCAAGAATCCATAGATCACTGCCACCAGGGCCTGCCGCTAGGATCATGCCTTCAGACATACCAAACTTCATCTTACGCGGTTTTAGGTTCGCTACCATTACCGTTAGTTTGCCTTCTAGCTCTTCAGGTTTGTAAGCTGATTTAATGCCAGAGAACACTTGGCGAGTTTCACCACCGATGTCCAGTTGGAACTTCAGCAGTTTGTTCGCTTTTGGTACTTCTTCACAAGAGATGATACGAGCAATGCGCATATCTACCGCTGCAAATGCATCGAATTCAATCTCTTCTGCAACTGGCTCTTTGTCTAGCTCAGTTTGGCTTGCTTGTTCTTTTTCAGCTTCCGCTTTTTCTTTCGCTGCTGCTTCAACGGCTGCGTCTTCTTTAGAAGATTCGATCATGGCTTCCACTTTCTTAGGATCAATACGGCTAAATAGCGCTTTGAACTTAGTGATTTCGTGATCAGTTAGTGGCGTTGCAATGCCTTCCCACGTTAGCTCTTCGTTTAGGAAAGCTTCTGTGCGAGCCGCAAGCTCTGGCATTACAGGTTTCAGATAAGCCATTAGTACGCGGAATAGGTTGATACCAACAGAAGAGACTTCTTGAAGCTCTTTCTCTTTGCCTTCTTCTTTCGCAAGAACCCAAGGTGCTTTCTCGTCGATGTATTGGTTTGCTTTGTCAGCAAGTGCCGTTACTTCACGAATAGCACGGCTAAACTCGCGAGTTTCGTACAGTTGACCGATACGCTCAGCTGCTGCTACGAATTCGTTGTAAAGCTCTGGTTCCGAAAATTCAGCAGAAAGCTTGCCTTCAAAACGCTTGGTGATGAAGCCTGCATTACGAGAAGCTAGGTTAACAATCTTGTTTACTACGTCAGCGTTTACACGTTGAGTGAAGTCTTCAAGGTTAAGATCTAAGTCATCAATACGGCTGTTTAGTTTCGCAGCGTAGTAGTAGCGTAGACACTCAGGGTCTAGGTGGTTTAAGTACGTGCTTGCTTTGATGAATGTGCCTTTCGACTTAGACATCTTCGCACCGTTCACCGTTACGTAGCCGTGTACGAATACGTTGTTTGGCTTACGGAAACCAGCGCCTTCTAGCATTGCAGGCCAGAATAGGCTGTGGAAGTAAACGATGTCTTTACCGATGAAGTGGTAAAGCTCAGTTGTGCTATCTTTCTTCCAGTATTCGTCAAAGTTTAGATCGTCACGCTTGTCACATAGGTTCTTGAAAGAAGCCATGTAGCCAACAGGAGCGTCTAGCCATACGTAGAAGAATTTGTTTTTCTCACCAGGGATCTCGAAGCCGAAGTAAGGTGCATCGCGTGATATATCCCACTGTTGCAGGCCAGACTCGAACCATTCCTGCATTTTATTTGCAGTTTCATTTTGTAGAGAGCCTGAACGAGTCCACTCTTTCAACATGCTTTCGAACTGAGGCAGGTCAAAGAAGAAGTGCTCAGAGTCTTTCATTACTGGAGTTGCGCCAGATACTGCTGATTTCGGATTAATCAGTTCAGTTGGGCTGTATGTCTCACCACAGTTATCACAGTTATCACCGTATTGGTCTTCTGACTTACACTTAGGGCAAGTACCTTTTACAAAACGATCTGGTAGGAACATTTCTTTCTCAGGATCGAAAAGCTGAGAAATAGTACGGCTAGAGATAAAACCGTTCTTTTTAAGTTCAAGGTAGATATGAGAAGCCAGTTCACGGTTCTCTTCACTGTGTGTGCTGTGGTAGTTATCAAAGCTAATATCGAAGCCAGCGAAGTCTTTTTGGTGCTCTTCACTTACTGCAGCGATCATCTCTTCTGGTGTAATACCCATCTGTTGTGCTTTAAGCATTATTGGTGTGCCATGAGCATCGTCAGCACAGATGAAGTTTACAGTGTTGCCACGCAGGCGTTGGTAACGAACCCAGATGTCGGCTTGGATGTGCTCAAGCATGTGACCTAGGTGAATCGAACCGTTAGCGTACGGAAGGGCACAAGTAACCAGTAGTTTCCTTGGATCAAGAGTTCTTGGATCGTTTGCCATACTTAATATTCGCTTTTATTGATAGGTATAAATTTGATGGGTAATACTACTTTATAACGTGTGTCACGCCAAGGTATCAGACACAGGATTCCCTTAGTTTTTTAGGGGTTCAGTCTTTCTCTCGCTGGTGATAGCATAAATAAAAAAGGAGCCGCAATGCGTAACTTTACTTCAAAGCAAGATTTCTGTTCATGGTTGAATGAGTTCGAGTCACCAATCCTCATACCAGAGTGGGCGCTACACCAAAATATTGTATCGGTTGATCCGCGTGGATCATTTGTTATTACCTTGCCTTTTGCTGCCAATCAGCTCGCGGTTGAACTGGAACAGTGGATCCACTCTCAAATTGAACAGCAACTGGTGAGTGCTTTCCAATTTGAAGTATATGTGAAGCCGTCGGCGTTAGAAACCACGGTTGCTACCCCATTGAAAGGCGTGAAAAATATTATTGCAGTAACGTCTGCAAAGGGCGGGGTGGGTAAATCCACAACATCTGTAAATCTTGCTCTGGCTTTATCTAAGTCTGGCTCAAAAGTCGGATTATTAGATGCAGATATCTACGGCCCATCTGTGCCTATGATGCTTGGTCAGCTAGACGCAAAACCCGAAGTGCAAAATAACAAGTGGATGATGCCAATTGAGGCGCATGGTATTTTTACTCATTCTATCGGCTATCTTGTGTCGAAAGATGATGCTGCCATTTGGCGTGGTCCAATGGCGGCTAAGGCTCTGGGTCAGTTAGTTAACGAAACAGTATGGCCTGAGTTAGATTATCTTGTCATCGACATGCCACCGGGTACCGGTGATATTCAACTAACCTTGTCACAACAGATCCCAGTGACGGGTGCAATAGTGGTGACTACTCCTCAAGATCTAGCATTAGCAGATGCGCGCAAAGGCGTTGCGATGTTTGATAAAGTGAGTGTGCCTGTGGCGGGTTTAGTCGAAAACATGAGTTACCATATTTGTAGCCACTGTGGTGAGAAAGAGCATATCTTTGGCGCTGGTGGCGCAGAGGCTATGTCAGAAGAGTTTTTCCTTGATATTTTGGCGCAAATTCCCCTTCACATTGATGTACGTAAAGACATCGATGCAGGTTGCCCGACGGTAATACGCCGTCCAGATAGCGAACACACGCGTCATTATCTAGAACTTGCTGAAAATGTCGCTGCAAAAATGTTCTGGACGGGAAAAGCGAGACCGGAAGCGATTAACTTTTCGATGGTTGAATAGCGCGAGCCTATCTCAGAGTCGTACAAATAATGCTTCGGCCGTGATGATCGCTGACGTTATTTGGAAAATAGCGGTCTGAGCTAGCTAAAAAGCTTTTGGATTTGGGTTAATCACCATTGGGGTTGTGCAAATAGTTGTAGGGAAGTTATTTGAAAGCAAACGATTGTATTCATTAAATGCATTGATATCATCAATTTGACTGCAATTAGCTAGAATGGCGACTAGAATCTATGTTGTTTAGCCCCTATAATCAGGCGGTTTATCTCTTCCCACCACCAAACCATATCGGGTGCAAAATTAATGTCTGATAATAATCAATGTGTCATCGTAGGTATCGCTGGCGCTTCAGCTTCAGGAAAAAGTCTGATTGCTAGTACAATTTATAATGAATTGCGCGAAAAAGTAGGCGACCATCAAATTGGTGTTATCACGGAAGATTGCTATTACAGCGACCAAAGCCACTTGAGTATGGAAGAGCGTGTTAAAACTAACTACGATCACCCAAATGCACTAGATCATGATCTTCTATGTGAACATCTACAGCAGCTAATGAGTGGTAACGCAGTAGAAGTTCCTGAATACAGCTACACCGAACACACACGTACATCTGAAGCGACTACACTTACTCCTAAGAAAGTGATCATTTTAGAAGGTATCCTGCTATTAACAGACCCACGTCTACGTAGCCTAATGCACGCAAGTGTGTTTATGGATACACCGTTAGACATTTGTCTATTACGCCGTGTTAAGCGAGACGTAGAAGAGCGTGGTCGTACAATGGACACTGTACTCAAGCAATATCAAGAAACAGTACGCCCAATGTTCATGCAGTTTATCGAGCCTTCAAAACAACATGCAGACATCATCGTTCCTCGTGGTGGTAAAAACCGTATTGCGATTGATGTGTTAAAAGCGCACATTGCGAAGTTGTTGAAGTCTTAATCGAATAAAATTTTGCTTAAGTGACTCACTTAGCTTTATTTTTTACCGAATCAGTGGCACTTTTATAGTGCCACTTTCTTTTGGAATCTAAGCAAGGAATATGCGGATGAAGAAACTACTCATTTTCATAGCTGTACCAGTGTTTGTTGTTATTGCAGCAATTCTGGCACTAGTGCTGTTAGTGAATCCCAACCAATTTAAGCCATTAATTGTCGAACAAGCCCAAAAACACACAGGCCTAGAGCTCGTGATCGAGGGTGATATCAGCTGGCAATTTTTCCCATCTATTGGCTTTGCTCTTGGTCAAACTGAATTACGTAACCCCGAAGGATTTACCCAACCGAACCTATTTAAGGTCGATAACGTTGGTGTCGATGTTTCTGTTACTCCTCTATTTAGTAACCAATTGGAGATCGGCAACGTTACTCTGGATGGTGCCGAATTTTATTTAGAAACGCTTAAAGATGGTCGTAAGAATATTGATGCGTTAACACAAGCCTCAACGCCTCAAGAGTCTGAGCCTGCCCCAGATACCAGCTCTGAATCAGCGCCTGCTCCTGAGGAGCAAAGCACTGCAGAAGCATCAGGTTGGACGATAAACCTTGCAGGCGTCACTGTCTCAAACGCATTGTTTGAAATGGATGACAAGCAAGCGGGTTCATTTACCAAGTTATACGATGTGTCTTTGAATTTATCTGAGTTCGCCGTTGATACATGGACAACAGCAACCTTTGCAGCCTCTGGCGAAAACAATCAACAGAAGTTCTCTGCAGAAGGTAGTGCTGAGTTTAAATTAGCGGAAGGTTTCGTAAGTTACGCCCTGCGCAATATTGACCTTAATGCCAAGTTCAATGATCCAGCAACGTCAATTGAGTCGGCGAAGATTGGCTTGAATACGTTTGAGTTCGATAAGGTTAACCAACTAACTTACGCTGTGATTGGTAATGCTGCTGGTCTTGATCTTGATCTTAAAGGTGGCGGTGAGCTAACGGTTGATAGTGCGATTTCAAAAGTAACACTGAACAAGCTAACGTTAGACTCAACATTCAAAGGCGATACGCTTCCTCAGTCACCAATGAAAGTAGATATGCTGTCTGATTTAAGCTTTGATCTTAACAAGAACCACTTGAGCTTTGTGTTAGAGAAGTTGCAGGCTAATACTATTGCGTTAGACGGTAAAGCAGATGTGACTTTATCTGAAATACCAAAAGTTCGTTTCTCTCTCCATAGCCCTAATATCGATTTAGATGAGTTCTTAGGTTTAAGCAAAACAACTGAGACGGCGAGCACTGCGCCTTCAGACTCTGCTAGTGGCTCAACCTCAAGTGCTGGTAACTCCGATCCTGCGAAAGAAGTGGAACCTGACCTTTCGGCACTGAAAACGCTAGATGTCAAAGGTGACATCACGATTGATAAGTTCAAGGCGAGCAATGCGAAAATGCAGAACGTTAAAACAGCATTCTCGGTTAACCGTGGTATTGCTGAATTAACGTCGTTCACATCGAACCTTTATGATGGCTCTATTTCGGCGACAGCACGATTAGATGCCCGTAAAACACCAGCGACTTACACGGCTAAGAAGAAGATCAAGGGCGTGAAGGTTCAACCATTATTGGTTGATGTCGCTGATAACGATATGCTTGAAGGTACCGGTAATATTGATGTTAACGTTAAAGGTAAGAGCTTAACGCCAACAGGCATCAAGAAAAACCTAGTCGGTACCATTGTGATTAACTTTGAAGATGGTGCAGTTAATGGTATCAACGTTGCTCAACTGATTCGAGAAAACTACGCTAAGATCAAAGGCGAAAAAGTCGAAAGTAAAAATGAGGCTCAAAAAACTGATTTCAGTGCAATGAAAGCGACACTGAAAGTAGATAAAGGTTGGGTTTCAACTAATGACTTAACAGCACAGTCACCATTGCTACGCGTGACAGGTCAAGGTAAAGCAAACTTCATCAACGAAACGGTCGACTTCCTTGTGAGAACATCCGTGGTTGGTTCGCTAGAAGGTCAGGGTGGTAAAAACATTGATGACCTGAAAGATGTGACTATCCCAATCAAAATCACTGGCCAGTGGGCTGATCCGAAATTTGCCCTTGTTTTTGATGATGTGTTGAAACAGAAAGCGCAGAAAGAGATTGACCGTGGTGTGAATAAGCTAACGGATAAGATCAAAGACGAGAAGACTAAAGAAGCGGTTGATGGTTTGTTGAAAGGTTTCTTTAATTAATCTTTACTTAACTCGCATATAAAAGAAGCGCCATTCCTGTTGTAGGAATGGCGCTTTTGTTTGGGCGCTGATAATAATCAAGAGAGATTCCCTATGATGCTCGTGCCTCGTTCTAGGGAATTACAAGCTTAGACTGATAACTTTCGAGTGTCGTCATTTTAGATAGGGGAGAGTTACTGAGTCGGGAACCTCTAGTTAAAGAAGATTACCAGTCGACACCTTGCAGTGCTTTGACACCAGATTCAAAAGCGTGTTTCACATTTCGAACTTCAGACACGGTATCTGCCATCTCAGTTAAAGTTCGGTGTGCGCCGCGGCCTGTAATGATTACAGACTGCATCTTTGGACGATTATTCAGTGCTTCTACCACTTCATCTAACTCGATATAACCGTAGCTCACCATGTAAGTCAGTTCATCAAATAGAATTACATCAATTGACTCATCCGCTAGCATGCGCTGGCATTCTTTCCAAATACGTTGTGCGGCTTCAATATCTTTTGTTTTATCTTGGGTCTCCCATGTAAAACCAGTACCCATGACTTGGAATTCTACATCTAGTTTTTGAAGAACGTTCTTTTCACCGTTATCCCAAGTCCCTTTAACAAATTGAGCAACGGCGCATTTTTTACCATGACCGACGGCACGAGTGATGGTACCAAAACCGGATGTTGATTTACCTTTACCATTGCCAGTGATAACCAGCAATAGGCCCTTCACTTCTTGCGCTGCTGCGACACGTGCATCGACTTGTTCTTTTACTTTCTGTTGTCTTGCTTTGTGGCGTTGTTCTTTGTTGTCTTCGGTCGACATAACAAATCCTTTTAAGTTGTGATTGCACCTATCATAGCCTAACTTAACGATAGCAAAAACCATCGGAAGAACAGGTGATTAAGGATGAAAAAGATACTCGTTGTTTGTATGGGCAATATTTGTCGTTCACCCACAGGTGAAGCGGTGCTAAGAAAGAAAGCGCAGCAGTTAGATGTTGATGTGGTGGTCGATTCTGCCGGGACAATTGGGTTCCATAAAGGCAATCCACCCGATTCACGCTCAAAGTCTGCAGGAGAGAAAAGAGGCTACAGTTTTAAGGGGATAACCTCTCGTAAAGTAGTCATGAATGACTTTGAAGAGTTTGACCTGATACTGGCAGCTGATAAGGCAAATTTAGACGATTTAATGAGCCAGTGTCCTACTCATCTCCAATACAAGCTTGTGCTATTTTTAAGCTTTGGAGAGTCACAATATCAAGAAATTCCCGATCCGTATTATGGTGTGGGAAATGGCTTTGAATTGGTGTTGGATTTAATCGAAGAGTCTAGCGAAGCTATCTTGAAGTCAATTTAGCTCGGATACTCTTGCTTAGAGCTTAGAGCTTAGAGCTTAGAGCTTAGAGCTTAGAGCCTAGGTGATAGACATAAAAAAGGCCGACATTTAATGTCGGCCTCTTCAATCTAGCTTAAAACAGTGACTAAGATTACTTAGACATCACTTTGTAGATTGGGTCTTCTGCAACGTTCGCTTCAACTAAACTACCGGCTTTGTGCAGCATAGCAACACAGTCTTTGCTTAGATGGCGAAGGTGAAGTGTCTTACCTAGTACCGCGTAACGGTCAGCGATAGTATCGATCGCTTCAATCGCTGAGTGGTCTGTAACGCGTGAGTTTGCGAAATCAACGATAACATCTTGTGGATCGTTGTATGCATCAAACAGCTCCAGGAAGTTAGCCGTTGAACCAAAGAAGATTGGACCGTTAACTTTGTACTCTTTTGAGCCTTCAGCGTTTACAGATGTATCTGCATAGATGTGTTTAGCATGTTGCCATGCGAACATTAATGCAGAAGCAACTACACCCACACCAACAGCTACAGCAAGGTCGGTTAGTACTGTTACAACCGTAACAAGAACGATAACGAAGAAGTCTTGCTTAGGAACACGGCGAGCCAGTTTGAAGGTTGCCCATTCAAATGTACCGATAACAACCATGAACATTACACCCACTAGCGCAGCTAGAGGAATCATCTCGATAAGTGCAGAGCCGAAAAGGATGAACATCAGTAGTGCTACTGCAGCAACGATACCAGAAAGACGACCACGACCGCCTGAGTTTACGTTGATCATCGATTGACCGATCATCGCACAACCACCCATCGCGCCAAATACAGAACACGTTACGTTAGCCATACCTTGACCAACACATTCACGGTTAGATTGACCACGAGTGTTCGTCATCTCATCAAGTACCGTTAGTGTTAGTAGAGATTCGATCAGGCCGATAGCCGCCAGAATAATTGCGTATGGCAGGATGATTTGCAGTGTTTCGAATGAAAATGGAACTGCGGGAATCGAGAACGTTGGTAGAGAGCCCGCTAGTGTCGCGGCTTCATCACCAGACATCGTGCGCAAGAAATCGACAACCGTACGAGTTTCAAGATCAAGGCCAACAACCAAAGCCGTTACCGTCACAATAGCAACCAACGAAGATGGTACTGCTGTTGTGAGTTTAGGAAGGAAGTGGATGATACCCATTGTCAGTGCCACTAGGCCTAACATCAGTGTCATTTGACCGCTTGGTAACCAAGTTAATGCACCCGTTACATCAGGCGCTTTAAATTGGCCAAGCTGTGCTAAGAAGATAACGATCGCTAAGCCGTTCACGAAGCCAATCATTACTGGGTGCGGAACGATACGGATAAATTTACCCAGCTTGAACACACCCGCTGCAATTTGCAGAAGGCCGGCTAACATAACGGCCGCAAATAGGTATTGAACGCCATGGGTTGCTACTAGGCTTACCATTACTACAGCCATTGCGCCAGTTGCACCAGAAATCATACCTGGACGACCGCCAAAGACAGAAGTGATTAAACCTACGATGAATGCTGCGTAAAGACCAACCATTGGGTCAACGCCAGCAACAAAGGCGAATGCTACGGCTTCAGGTACCAGAGCTAAGGCTACTGTAAGACCTGAAAGCACATCATTCTTTACAGAGTGCTTTGAAAATTGTGGGAATTCGAACATGTTTGCTCAGCTATGCTTAAGATGGATTTACCGACACGGGTGTATTGCGTAGCCAAACGGTGATGGAAAAGAGCGGCAATAGCGGAGTGTCGAAAAGATAAGTGCGCGAATGCTACCCAAAAATGTGACTAAGTTCAAGGTTGAACCCCATTTTGAGTAATATATCTATTATAAATTATCAGAAGAATAGATATAAAAAGGGCCACTTATAAAGAAGTGGCCCTTAGGGGTTACCTACGGATTAATCCGAGAAACCGATTAGTATTGAGGCTTAGTCATGCCTGCGCCAGCTTTGTTAGACGCTGCTTGGCTACCTGCACCTTTCGGTACAAAGCGTTCAGTACGGAATGGAGCTGCAACAACTTGAATCTCTTTGATCTCTTGAGGACCAGGAGCTTTAGTCATTGGTGAGCCCGCACGTTTCTTAGCTACCGCTGCTTTTGGTGTTGCTTTAGGAGCTTCTGATTTTACAACAGGAGCCTCTTCAACTTTTACACTTTCAGCTTTAGGAACTTCAACTGCTTCAGTTTCCACAACTGGTGCTTCAACAACGGTTTCTTCTGCTTTAACAGTTTCAACTGGAGTGCTTGCTACAGGTGTTTCTACCTTCGGAGTTTCAATTGCTGCAGGAGCTTCAACTACTGCAGGCGTTTCAACTACTACAGGTGTTTCAACTACCACAGGTGTTTCAATTGCTGCAGGAGCTTCTTCAGCTATTGCAGGAGCTTCAGCAACAGCGTCTTCACGACGGACAATCACTTTACCCATAGCAAGCTCAGGGCATGCAAAGCCACCGGTCATAGCTACGTTGCTTTGCGGTGCAGTCTCTTGAGTTGTGCTCTGCTCTTGTGCATTTACTGCAACTTGAGTTTCAACAGCCACTTGAACTTCTGCCACTTCAGGTTTTGTCTGATTGTGGTAAGGTTTTGGAATGAAGCGAGGCATCACTTTACCCATAGCCATCTCAGGAGAAGCTACACCACCTTTACGTAGGCGGAATGGGTTAGGGCGACGGTCACGACCGCGACGACGACGTTGACCACTTGCACGTAGATGGCGTGGAGAACGACGGTTACGACGTTGTTTCGGCTCTTCCTGTTCAGTTTGCTCAGAGCTTGCTTGAGTTGCTTCTACTTGTTCTGCAACTTTCTGCTCTTGTGCTACTGACTGATCTTTAGCTACTGCTTGTTCTTGAGTCGCAGATGGCGCTTTCTGTTCATTTAAAGAACTGTCTGCGTTGGTATCTGTTTCTGCTTGAGCTTGCTGGTCTTTAACTCGAACTAGTTTGTTCAGCTTACGACGTTGACGACGCTCTTTGATCTTAACAGCTTTAGCTTCAGGCTTAGCCTTCGGCGCTTCTGGCTTATCAGCTTGCGCTTCTGCAGCTAACTGTAGGCCTTCTTCTGCTAATTTCGATGGTACTACTTGCTCTTCCTGTTGCTTCTGCTCATCACGTGGCTTATTGCGACGATCTTGCTTAGGCTTACGAGGCTGACGAGTTTGCTGTGGAGCTGTTTCTTTTTGCTCTTCAGGTTTCTCATCACGTACAGGTTTACGACGGCGTTTGTTGTCACGGGTTTCGTTACGATTGTCGCTACGCTCACCACGTTGTTCATTACGCTGTTCGCCACGTTCACCGCCACGTTCACCACGTTGGTTACGACGGCGATTATCGTTACGGTCACGGCGTTGACGGTTACCGTTGTTGCGGTTGTTCTTAGGTTTCTCTTCTTCTTGCTTCTCTTCTTGTTTCTCTTCTTGAGTCGAAGAGCCAAATAGGAAGCTACCAATAGCTTTGAAGAAACGACCAATTAGGCTAGGTTCTTGCGTTGCAGCTGGTTCAACTTTCTTCTCTTCAACAGCTTTAGGAGCTGGAGCTGGAGTCGGTGCTGATTGAGCTGGAGCCGCGAAACCTTTCAGAGCAGGCTCTTCGATCTTCTTAGGACGAATAGTCTGTTCTGCTGGTTCTTTGCTTTCTGCTTCTTTTAAAGCTTCTAGCTTGGTAGGCAGCAAGTAAGAGAGTAGATCGAACTCTTCACCTTCACGAACACGGATAACCTCAAAGTGTGGCGTTTCCATGTCAGAGTTAGGAACAACAGTGATCTTAACTTCTTGGTTCTTCTCGATGTGGTTTACTGAGCGACGTTTTTCGTTCAGAAGGTAAGAGGCGATTGGAACAGGCACAACAGCAAGTACTTGTGCTGTGTTGTCTTTTAGAGCTTCTTCTTCAATCAAACGTAGAACAGAAAGTGCTAGAGATTCGTTATCACGAACAACACCAGTACCTGTACAACGAGGGCAAATGTGGTGGCTTGCTTCTGCTAGTGATGGGCTCAAACGTTGACGAGACATCTCTAGAAGACCAAAGCGAGAAATGCGACCAATCTGAACACGTGCACGATCTAAACGAACGGCATCACGTAGACGGCTTTCTACTTCACGTTGGTGGCGAACCGGCGTCATATCGATAAAGTCGATAACAACAAGACCACCTAGGTCACGTAGACGTAATTGACGTGCAATTTCATCGGCTGCTTCTAGGTTAGTGTTTAGCGCTGTTTCTTCAATATCGCTGCCTTTTGTTGCACGAGCAGAGTTGATATCGATAGAAGTTAGAGCTTCTGTTGGGTCGATCACGATAGAACCACCAGACGGAAGACGAACTTCACGTTGGAAAGCTGATTCGATCTGGCTTTCAATCTGGTAATGGCTGAATAGTGGCACTTCACCATCGTATTTCTTAACGCGATTCATGAAATCTGGGCGTATTAATTGAATGTGCGCTTGTGCACGTTCAAAAATAGTGTTGCTGTCGATTAGAATCTCGCCAATATCACGACGTAGATAGTCACGAATCGCACGAACGATAACGTTACTTTCTTGGTGAATGAGGAAAGGCGCTGCATTTGAATCAGAAGCTTGCTTGATAGCGCCCCAGTGATTCAATAGAACATTCAAGTCCCACTCTAGCTCTTCTGCACTTTTGCCAACACCCGCTGTACGCACGATTAAGCCCATACCTTGAGGAAGCTCAAGAGTGCTTAATGCTGCTTTCAGTTGAGTGCGTTCATCACCTTCGATTCGACGAGAAATACCGCCAGCTCGAGGGTTATTAGGCATAAGAACTAAGTAACTACCAGCCAAGGAGATGAAAGTTGTCAGTGCAGCACCTTTGCTACCACGTTCTTCTTTCTCTACTTGTACGATTACTTCTTGTCCTTCTCTTAGCACTTCTTTAATGCTAGGACGGCCTTGGTATGTATAACCTTCAGGGAAGTATTCGCGGGCAATTTCTTTAAGAGGGAGGAAACCGTGACGTTCTGCACCGTAATCAACAAATGCCGCTTCTAGGCTTGGTTCAATACGTGTAATACGTCCTTTGTAGATATTCGCTTTCTTTGATTCGTGACCTGGACTTTCGATATCAAGATCGAACAGTCGCTGGCCATCAACCAAAGCGACACGCAACTCTTCTTTTTGAGTTGCGTTAATTAACATTCTTTTCATTTAGAAATTCTCATTGTCTTTTCTTATTTTCATCATTGTTCTTATCGCTTTATTTCGTTTCTCATGGTGCCAGATCCCATGGCTTTATCGGTGCAGCCTCCCGGCTGGAGAGGGATGCTCTGGGGCACGTCAGTCATCATAGGGAGTTGGCCTATGATCCGCGATGTGGCGGTGAATACTCAACATGAGGTACGTGAGTAGAGCGATAAGGAACTCAGTTGACCGTGTCTTACGCCGATTGCAGCACTGTCTAATCTGAGTTATCTACTCATTTACTTGCTTATGAATGGTTGGCTGTATAAATAATAGTCAAACCACTAATAGCAGCTCTGAACTATAGCAGCGGTCGGTAAACACAGCAATCTGCTTTGTCGGAATGCTGTAAAAAAAACAGTTTTTGTTTGGGTTTTGATAGCTCTAACTCACTGTCTATAAATAATTTATCAATTGATATTTTAATTTGCAGGAATCTTGATGCTTTTTTGTTCGAAGAATCAAAGAAATATAGGGTTTTGAATATGATTTAGTGATGGATTCGAGAGTATTAAGGATAAATTAGTGCGGAATAGTGCCAAGAAAAAGTCAATTATCAAAAGTGACAGTGATACAATAGCTGCATGAGCGAAATTAGAACCCAAGTCCAGTTTGTCGACATCGACGAAGATATGGCTGGTCAGCGTATTGATAACTTCTTACGCAACCAATTAAAAACCATCCCGAAAAGCATGATTTATCGAATCGTGCGTAAAGGCGAAGTCCGCGTAAACAAAAAACGCATCAAGGCTGAATACAAACTAAAAGCAGGTGACTTAGTTCGTATTCCGCCAGTAACGATTGAAGAGAAAACAGAAGAGAACGTGCCAAGCACGAAACTCAACAAGGTCTCGGAATTAGAACAATGTATCATTCATGAAGATGATCATATGTTAATTCTTAATAAGCCGTCGGGTACTGCCGTTCACGGAGGTAGTGGGCTTAAGTTTGGTGCAATCGAAGCGCTACGTGCACTTCGTCCTGACGCTCGTTTTCTTGAGTTAGTGCACCGTATTGATAGAGATACGTCTGGCATTTTGCTTGTAGCTAAGAAGCGCTCAGCGCTAAGACATCTTCAAGCACAGTTCCGTGAAAAAACGGTTCAAAAATATTACTTCGCTTTAGTAATGGGCGAATGGAAAAACAGCTGTAAAGTGGTCAATGCACCTTTATTGAAAAATGAAGTAAATAGTATTGTTCGCGTAAACCCGAACGGTAAAGCTTCTGAAACTCGCTTTAAGGTTTTAGAAAGGTTCCAAGATGCGACTTTGGTTCAAGCGAGCCCGATTACTGGTCGTACGCATCAAATTCGTGTGCACGCACAATACACTGGTCATCCAATTGCGTGGGATGATCGCTATGGTGATCGTCGATTCGATGCTTACACTGGTAAGGTTGGTCTTGATCGTTTGTTCTTACACGCGGCAAACATCAAGTTTACTCATCCGGGTAGTGAAGAGGAGATGGATATCTCAGCGCCAATGGAAGCAAGATTAGAAAAAGCACTGACTGGCTTACGTAAGCTCTAACTTTAAGAAGATACGAGATACGAAAGAGATAACTCTTTCAGGATTCAGGATTCAGGATTCAGTATCAGTTATCCGCAAATGATAAAGGTTGACGAATATCGTCAACCTTTTTTGTTTTCATCTGTTGTAGAAGATCCCCAACTCGCTCGTTCCTAGCTCTTGAGGATGACGACTTTTTAAAGTCAGGTTTTACATCATGAGCTGATGGATAATGTAGCTATCTTCGTCATTCCCTAGACTGACGAAGGAAGGAGTAGGGAATCTCTAACAAAGAGAGAGTATCCGTTATAGTACGCTCATTCCTTGCGCTTCTAACATATCGACCAGAACGATCAGAGGTAAGCCGATCAGCGTATTTGGGTCTTTACCCTCCATTTGCTTGAATAGCGCAATGCCTAAACCTTCACATTTGAAGCTACCTGCGCAGTAATACGGCTGTTCTTTCTCTACATAGGAAATGATTTTCTGCTCTGTTAGATCACGGAAGTGGACAACGAAGGTATCTAAACGGGTGTCGGCTTTATTATTTTCGCTGTTCCATACGGTTACTCCTGTATAGAAAGTGATGCTCTTACCGCTCTGGCGAGACAACTGCTCGATGGCTTTTTCACGAGTATGTGGCTTACCAATGATTTCTCCTTCAATGACACAAACCTGATCAGAACCAATCACTAAGCTCGGTTGATCGACAAGACAAGATTTAGCTTTAGTTTCTGCCAAGCGCATCACTAACTGCTGAGGTGTCTCTTCTGGAAGTGGTGTTTCATCGCAGTCAGGCTTGGCTGTGACGAAGTCTAAGTGTAGCTTTTTGAGGATCTCTTGCCTAAATGGGGATGTAGAGGCTAAAACTAGTTGGTAATTTCTCATTTTAATTTACAATTCACGGAAGCATTTATCTCAGGATAACGTAACTTGTCCTGCTATTCATAATGCTCTGAATAGGAAAGGTAGGAAAGTACATTTTTTTTGCCATTTCCTTTGACTAAACATGATTTGGAAGATAAGATTCGCGCCCTATGCAAAAGGAAAAAATACCGCGTACAGTTGATCCGGCAAGAACGGCTCAAAAACGACTTAGTATGGATGGTATCATTCAAGTAAGTCTTTTAAAGCGTTTAACCGAAACAACTGAAGGCGTAAAACGTGACGCGCAAGTCTCAATGTCATTTGAGCTTGATGAACAACGATTAGTCGTTATCTCTGGTAAAGCTAACGTCGAAGTCGATTTAGAGTGTCAACGTTGTAATGAGGTTTTCGCACATGAGTGCGATGTCCAATTTACTTATACTCCTGTTTACAGTGAGAAAAGTGAAGAGGAAGCACCGGAAGAGTACGATTTGGTAGATCTGAACGAGTACGGTGAGTTAGACCTGATTCAATTAGTTGAAGACGAGTTCATCCTTGGATTGCCTCAAATAGCAATGCACGACGATGCGAAATGTAGCGTTAACTCAAATAACTTGGTGTTTGGTGAACTTCCTAAAGAAATTGAGGAAGATAAAAAGCCGAATCCATTTGATGTTTTAAAAAACTTAAAGAAGTAACTTATTATTAAGTATCTTTAAGAATTTACATAGGAGTAGGGTCAATGGCCGTACAAAAGAGCAAGAAATCACGTTCAATGCGTGGCATGCGTCGTTCACACGATGCACTAACTACAGCTGCACTTTCTGTAGACGCAACTTCAGGTGAAACTCACCTACGTCACAACGTGACTGCCGAAGGTTTCTACCGCGGCAAAAAGGTTATCAACAAGTAAGGTTGACCTTTGCAAAATCTAACCGTTGCGCTTGATGCAATGGGCGGGGACTTCGGTCCTCGTGTAACAGTGCCTGCCGCCGTGCAGGCACTGTCGTATTTCCCAGAGCTAAAAGTCATTCTCATAGGTGATCGAAATGCGATCACATCTCAATTATCTTCATTAGGCCGAATGCCTGATTCTCGTTTGAGTATCCAGCATTGTGACCGAGTTATTTCCAATTCTGAAAAACCTTCACTAGCCTTACGTAATAGTCAGGATAGCTCTATGCGTGTCGCTATCGATCTGGTTGCCGAATCACAGGCTGATGCTTGTGTGAGTGGTGGTAACACTGGTGCACTGATGGCTTTATCTCGTTTCAGACTCAAACTTCTTCCTGGTATTGATAGACCTGCATTGGTTTCAGCTTTGCCTACTGCGTCAGGTAACCGTACATGGATGCTTGATTTAGGGGCGAACGTTTCTAGTGATGCGGATTCACTCTTTCAGTTTGCCGTGATGGGCAGTGCATTAGCAGAACAACATTTAGGTCGTGCTCCCCGTGTCGCTATTTTGAATATCGGGGCGGAAGAAATTAAAGGCAACGATCTTGTTAAACGATGTGCTGAAATGTTGTCTAATACTCAGTCTGTTAACTTTATAGGCTATATTGAAGGTAATCAATTACTTCAAGATGCAGCTGATGTCGTCGTATGTGATGGTTTTGTGGGCAATGTCTGCTTAAAAACGTGCGAAGGTACAGCTCAGCTCTTTATTGATAAGCTAAAAACGCGCATGATGGCTTCAACAATAAAGGGTTGGATTGCCAGAATGTGGTTTTCTGAGCTATTTACTGAATTAAAAACCTTGAACCCCGACCAGTATAACGGCGCAAGTTTGTTAGGATTGCGCGGCATTGTCATTAAAAGTCATGGAAGTGCTGATGTGTCTGCAGTCGTCAACGCGATTGGTGAAGCAGTACACGAGGTCAAACGACAAGTCCCCAGCCGCATTAGCGATCGTTTGGAAGCGGTTTTACTCGAGAGGCATTATTAGTCTTCATGTATAGCAAAATTTTAGGTACTGGCAGCTACTTGCCATCTCAGGTGCGTACTAACGCAGATTTAGAGAAAATGGTAGAGACTAGCGATGAGTGGATTGTTGCTAGAACTGGTATTAAAGAGCGTCGTATTTCAGCGGAAAACGAAACCGTTGCTGATATGGCGTTTTACGCTGCTGAGAATGCCATTGAAATGGCAGGAATCGACAAAGAAGATATTGATTTAATCATCGTTGCGACAACCAGCAGTAGCCATACATTCCCGTCTTCGGCATGTCAGGTCCAAGGTAAGCTTGGTATCAAAGGCTGCCCTGCGTTTGATTTGGCCGCAGCGTGTTCTGGCTTTGTTTACGCATTGTCTGTTGCTGATCAACATATCAAGACTGGTATGTGTAAAAACGTTTTGGTTATTGGTGCTGATGCACTGTCAAAAACCTGTGATCCGACTGACCGCTCTACTATCATCCTGTTTGGTGATGCAGCAGGCGCGGTGGTTGTAGGCGCAAGCGAAGAGCCAGGTATTTTGTCTACTCATATTTACTCTGACGGTAAATACGGTGAGCTTCTAAGCTTAGAAGTGCCAGAGCGTGGCGGTGATGCGGACAAATGGCTGCACATGGCGGGTAATGAAGTCTTTAAAGTGGCGGTAACTCAGCTTTCTAAGCTAGTTAAAGACACATTAGCGGCGAATAACATGGATAAGTCAGAGCTTGATTGGTTAGTTCCACACCAAGCCAACTACCGTATTATCTCTGCAACGGCTAAAAAGCTGACAATGTCGCTTGATCAAGTGGTGATTACCCTTGATAAGCACGGCAATACGTCTGCAGCTACCGTACCAACGGCACTCGATGAGGCTGTTCGTGACGGGCGAATTAAACGTGGCCAAACGCTTCTACTGGAAGCCTTTGGTGGCGGCTTCACTTGGGGTTCTGCGTTAGTTAAATTCTAACCTCAAGCGATAATCAACAAACAAGGCACATAACTTATGTGCCTTATTCAATTTTTTGCTTTGCTTAAAGGAAAATTACAATGAGCAAATTTGCTATCGTATTCCCAGGCCAAGGCTCTCAAGCTATCGGTATGCTTGCTGACCTAGGCGAACAGTATGATGTTGTTAAACAGACATTTGCTGAAGCTTCAGAAGCACTTGGTTACGATCTATGGGCATTGGTTCAAGATGGTCCAGTAGAAAATCTAAATGAAACTTTCCGCACTCAACCGGCTCTACTAACAGCGTCTGTTGCAATTTGGCGTGTATGGCAAGAGCTTGGTCTAGAACAGCCTGTAAACCTAGCAGGCCACAGCCTAGGCGAATACTCTGCGCTAGTGTGTGCCGGTGTTATCGACTTTAAAGAAGCGATCAAGCTGGTTGAGCTACGTGGCCAACTAATGCAAGAAGCAGTTCCTGCGGGCGTTGGTGCAATGTACGCAATTATCGGTCTAGATGATGAAGCGATTGCGAAAGCGTGTGAAGAAGCGGCGCAAGATGAAGTTGTGTCTCCAGTTAACTTCAACTCGCCTGGTCAAGTTGTTATCGCGGGTAATAATGCGGCAGTCGAGCGTGCTGGTGCACTTTGTAAAGAAGCAGGCGCAAAGCGTGCACTTCCTTTACCGGTTTCCGTGCCATCTCACTGTGCACTTATGAAGCCTGCAGCAGACAAGCTAGCGATTGCTCTTGAAGCTCTAGAGTTCAATACGCCAGCACTGCCTGTTATCAATAACGTTGATGTTATTGCTGAAACAGACCCAGCAAAAATTAAAAGCGCACTTGTTCGTCAGCTTTACAGCCCAGTTCGTTGGACTGAAGGTGTACAAGCAATGAACGAACAAGGCGTTGAAAAGCTACTTGAATTAGGCCCTGGTAAAGTTCTTACTGGCCTAACGAAGCGAATCGTAAAAACTATGACAGCTGCTGCGGTTAATGACACTGCATCACTAGAAGCTGCTAAGTAAATAAACACTTAATAGAGAAGTTATGATGAATTTAGAAGGCAAAGTTGCACTAGTTACAGGCGCAAGCCGTGGTATCGGTCGTGCAATCGCTGAACTATTAGTTGAGCGTGGTGCTAAAGTTATCGGTACGGCTACTTCTGAAGGCGGCGCTGCTGCAATCAGTGAGTATCTTGGCGAGAACGGTAAAGGTCTTGCTCTTAATGTAACTGACGTAGACTCAATTGCTGCTACACTGAAAACCATCAACGATGAATTTGGTGCGATTGACATTCTAGTTAACAACGCAGGTATCACTCGTGATAACCTACTTATGCGTATGAAAGACGACGAATGGAATGACATCATTGATACTAACCTAACGCCTATCTTCCGCATGTCTAAAGCTGTATTGCGTGGCATGATGAAGAAACGTCAAGGCCGTATCGTTAACGTTGGTTCTGTAGTTGGTACTATGGGTAACGCTGGTCAAGCTAACTACGCAGCTGCAAAAGCTGGCGTAATTGGTTTTACTAAATCAATGGCTCGTGAAGTTGCGTCTCGTGGCATTACAGTGAACACTGTAGCGCCTGGTTTCATCGAAACAGACATGACTAAAGCGCTAAATGATGACCAACGTGCAGCAACTTTGGCGAATGTACCGGCAGGTCGACTAGGTGACCCTCGCGAAATCGCTGAAGCTGTGGTATTTTTGGCGTCACCTGCGGCAGCTTATATCACAGGTGAAACACTTCACGTCAATGGCGGTATGTACATGGTGTAAATTATGTGCAACATTTGTGCATGATTTAAGTCAAGATCATACGTAATTTCGGTTAAAATCGTGAAAATTGTGGTTTGACCAGAAAAGTTGACCTTGCAACTTTCAATAGATTGAATAAACTACGGAAAACATCGCATAAAGCGAACTCTGTAAAGGAAAAGAAAAAATGAGCAACCTCGAAGAACGCGTAAAGAAAATCATTGTTGAACAGCTAGGTGTAGACGAAGCTGAAGTTAAAAACGAAGCTTCTTTCGTTGATGACCTAGGTGCAGATTCTCTAGACACAGTTGAGCTAGTAATGGCTCTAGAAGAAGAATTCGACACTGAGATCCCAGATGACGAAGCTGAGAAAATTACTACTGTTCAAGCTGCTATCGATTACGTAACTAGCGCTCAGTAATAATCTCTCCCAGGCGGTCACCTCGACCGCCTGTGTTTTATCTAACTCATCTATCCTCATCTTAAATCACCTCAATCCCCGGAGTGTAATATCGTGTCCAAGCGTCGTGTAGTTGTCACTGGCATGGGTATGTTGTCGCCGGTAGGCAACACTGTAGAATCTTCTTGGAAAGCCCTGCTAGCTGGTCAAAGTGGTATCGTTAATATCGATCATTTTGATGCAACCAATTTCTCAACTCGTTTTGCAGGTCTAGTTAAAGACTTTAACTGCGAAGAGTATATGACTAAAAAAGATGCTCGTAAGATGGACTTGTTCATCCAATACGGCGTCGCAGCAGGTATTCAAGCTTTAGATGATTCAGCCCTAACTATTACTGAAGAAAACGCTCCACGTGTAGGCGTTGCTATCGGTTCTGGTATTGGTGGTCTTGGTTTGATCGAAGCCGGTCACAAGGCTCTAACTGAAAAAGGCCCTCGTAAGATCAGTCCGTTCTTCGTACCGTCGACGATCGTGAATATGATTTCGGGTCATTTGTCTATCATGCGTGGTCTACGTGGTCCAAACATCGCGATTTCTACGGCATGTACGACTGGCCTACATAACATTGGCCATGCGGCTCGTATGATTGCTTACGGCGATGCTGATGCAATGCTAGCGGGTGGTGCTGAAAAAGCATCTACACCTCTAGGTATGGGCGGTTTTGGTGCAGCTAAAGCATTATCTACTCGAAACGATGAGCCTCAAAAAGCTTCTCGTCCATGGGACAAAGGCCGTGACGGCTTCGTTCTTGGTGACGGTGCAGGCATGATGGTTCTAGAAGAGTACGAACATGCGAAAGCTCGTGGCGCTAAGATTTACTGTGAGTTAGTTGGCTTCGGTATGTCGGGTGATGCTTACCATATGACATCTCCAAGTGAAGATGGCTCCGGTGGCGCACTAGCTATGGAAGCTGCGATGCGTGATGCCGGCATTACTGGTGAACAAATCGGTTATGTTAATGCACACGGTACATCGACTCCTGCAGGTGACGTAGCGGAAGTGAAGGGCATCAA
The DNA here is from genome assembly GCF_963898195.1 of Vibrio sp. L3-7. Lineage (NCBI taxonomy): Bacteria > Pseudomonadati > Pseudomonadota > Gammaproteobacteria > Vibrionales > Vibrionaceae > Vibrio > Vibrio sp. L3-7. The sequence continues at coordinate 209,345 of NZ_CAWQUW010000034.1, forward strand.
ACGTGCTCTTGGCGAAGCAGGTTGTAAGCAAGTATTGGTTTCTTCTACGAAATCTATGACTGGACACCTTTTAGGTGCTGCAGGTTCTGCTGAAGCTATTATCACGGCTATGTCTCTGGTTGACCAAATTGTTCCACCAACAATCAACCTAGATGATCCTGAAGAAGGCTTAGATATTGACTTAGTACCTCATACTGCGCGTGAAGTTAGCAACATGGAATATGCTGCATGTAACTCATTCGGTTTCGGTGGTACAAACGGTTGTTTGATCTTCAAAAAGATTTAATCATCTTATTAAAGACATAAACACTCGTAGATAGTCACAATTAGACTTGTTTTTAAACGGCTTGATGCTTTAGCATTGAGCCGTTTCTTTTTATGGAGAAAAACATGTTTTGGGTTGACGGAGAAAGCCAGCAAACTATCGATATCTTGGATCGTTCGTTTCAGTACGGAGATGGCTGTTTTACGACAATGCTTGTCCGAGATAGTCAGATTCCGCATTTTGACGATCATCAACATCGTGTCGATGAATGCCTTAAAGCGCTACGTATTCCTGCTCTTGATTGGGATGTGGTTAACCTTTGGCTCGATAATGCGCTTCAACATATCCAAGATAACGATCTTTATGGTCCAAAGAATCTTCATGGTACAAATAAGCTTAATGATACAAACAAGCTTCATGGTGTAAAAGCAGGGATCAAACTGCACATTAGCCGCGGGGCTGGTGGACGTGGCTACAGTACGAAGAATATTACTAAGCCGACGGTAACCGTTAGTACGTTTGATTACCCTAACCATTACCTAGTGTGGCAAGATTTTGGTGTTGAACTCGGTCTTTGTAGTCAAGCTCTAGGACTCAGCCCTTTACTTGCTGGCCATAAGCACAATAATCGCCTTGAGCAAATCTTGATGAAAGATGAAATGGATCAAGCTGGTGAGGTCGATGGCGTGGTTCTTGATATCTCGGGTAATGTAATTGAAACCACCATGGCTAATCTTTTTTGGCGTAAAGGTCAGACTGTTCACACGCCTCAACTGACGCAAAGTGGCGTAGCCGGGGTTATGCGTAAGCAAGTGTTAACCGCGCTGAATCAAACTGAACTTTCCGTTACAATTAGTGACTATTGCTTATCTCAACTCATGCAAGCTGATGAAGTTTTCATGACCAACTCCATTGTAGGGGTTGCCCCCGTTACCCGTATTAGTGATACCCAATTCGATATTGGAACCGTTACTCGTAGCCTTCAAGGACAACTAAACTCGTGATCAAAAAGTTATTTATTTTTATTATCTTGTGCCTAATCGCAACCACTGCTGCTGGGTTCTATGTTTACAACCAAGCTCAAGATAACTTGAAACAAGTCATTCAATTAGAAAAGCCACAGGTCGTCACTGTTGCTTCAGGCAGTAGCTTCAATCGTGTTCTAGCTCAATTGATTGATGATGGGTTATTCAAGGCTTCACCTTACGAGAAATTAATCCGTAAGTTACATCCTGAGCTTGTTGACGTAAAAGCAGGCACGTTCTTGCTCGAACCGGGTTTAACGCTAGAGCAAGCCCTGCAAGTACTTGTCGAAGGAAAAGAGCACCAATTTACTATTACGTTTGTCGAAGGCAGTCGTTTTGACGAATGGCTTGTTCAGCTACAAGAAAGCGAATTCATCCAGCAGACGTTGGATGGTGTCTCTGAACAAGAGATCGCTGAAAAGTTGGGTATTGAAAATGAAAAGCTAGAAGGTCTTTTCTTAGCGGAAACGTATCACTATACCTATGGCACAACGGATTTAGATTTGTTGAAACGCGCCCACCGAGATCTAATGAATGTGGTGAATGATGAGTGGGAAAATAGAGCTGATAAACTGCCGCTTAAATCGCCATACGAAGCGTTGATTCTTGCGTCTATCATCGAAAAAGAGACCGCAGTAGCTTCGGAACGCGAGCGTGTTTCGTCTGTGTTCGTTAATCGCTTGAACAAGCGTATGCGTCTGCAAACTGACCCAACGGTTATCTACGGTATGGGTGATAGCTACAAAGGCAACATTCGTAAGAAAGACTTACGTACTCCAACGCCATACAACACCTATACAATGAGTGGTTTACCACCGACGCCGATTGCAATGGCGGGTAAAGCGTCTATTAACGCGGCACTGAATCCAGAGAAGAGTAACTACCTGTATTTTGTTGCGAGTGGAACCGGTGGTCACGTATTTTCAAAGAGTTTGACTGAACACAACCGTGCAGTTCGAGCTTACTTAAGACAATTAAGAAAAAACAAATAAAGAACAAATTATGAATCAGTCGAAATTTATCGTGGTCGAAGGACTTGAAGGTGCTGGAAAAAGCACAGCAATCAATGCCATCGTTGAGACATTGAAAGCTTCTGGTGTTGAAGACATCGTCAATACTCGTGAACCGGGTGGCACTGTCTTGGCAGAAAAGATGCGTTCGTTGGTTAAAGAAGAGCACGAAGGCGAAAAGCTTCAAGATATGACTGAGCTGTTGTTGATGTACGCAGCACGCGTTCAATTGGTCGAAAACGTAATCAAGCCTGCATTAAGTAATGGTAAGTGGGTATTGGGTGATCGACACGATATGTCATCTCAAGCTTATCAAGGTGGTGGTCGCCAGATCGCACGCTCTACTATGGAATCACTGAAAGAAACCACGCTAGGCGGCTTTAAGCCTGATCTAACTCTATACTTGGACCTAGACCCTAGAGTTGGACTAGAACGTGCTAGAGGGCGTGGTGAGCTTGATAGAATTGAAAAGATGGACATCTCATTTTTCGATCGCACGCGTGAGCGCTACCTTGAAATTGCAACACAAGACGATACGGTTCTTGTGGTTAATGCACAACAAGAGATCGAACAAGTGGCTGCTGATATTAAGCAAGCGCTTGGTACTTGGCTCGACAAACAGTAGGTAATCATGGCGGAAGTTTACTCTTGGCTCACACCGGTATGGAGTGAGTGGAAAAAAAGTCTCGATGCTGAGCGTTTTCCTAATTCTGTGATTGTTAATGCGCCGGAAGGGTTAGGCGTTAATGCGCTGATTAACCAACTAACAGCAGCATTAATGTGTACCAACTATGAAAGTGAGTCTTGTGGTTTTTGTCACAGCTGCGAACTGATGAAGTCGGGAAGTCACCCCGATTTTCACGTGCTCTCTCCAGAGAAAGAAGGTAAATCGATAACCGTAGACCAAGTGCGTGCTAGCAACCAGTGGGCTCAACAGTCATCACAGTTAGGTGGTTTACGTATCATCTTGCTTGATCCTGCTGAAGCAATGAACGAATCGGCATCGAATGCACTTTTGAAAACATTAGAAGAACCTTCGAGTAACTGTATTTTCATTCTTTCGACGCGTAACAGTCACCGTTTAATGCCAACTATCCTTAGCCGTTGTCAGCAATTTAATGTGGTAAGCCCGCAGCTAGAAGCTGGTTCAACATGGTTAGATAGGGAAGTGGGTAAAGCGGTACCGCAGTATATTTTAGCTCTCAATGATAACGCGCCTTTAAAAGCCAAAGCGATGTTTGAACAAGGTGGTGTTGAAACATCGTCCCAAGTGCTCGATGGTTTTGTTAATATCATTAAGGGGACTCAACCTGATATATTGAAATTTTCGACAGAGCTGAGCAAAGACCCTTTAATTCAACTTGGCTGGCTGTGGCATCTACTCTCTGATGTACAGAGACTCCATTTTGCTTTAGAAAATCAAGCTATCACACCGAGCGCGAAAGCGTTGTTAGAGGTGATGTCTTACCAAAGTGCTTACTCAGCATCGAATAAACTGTTGATATTGATTGAGCAGTTAAAGCAACACCCTGGGCTCAATACGGAGCTACTCATAATGAATTGGCTGATTGCCACTTGCGAGGAAACATGTTCGTAGATTCTCACTGTCATTTAGACAAACTGGATTACCAAGATTTACACACAAGTGTAGAAGATGTCGTTAACAAGGCGAAAGCAGCCAATGTTAACCAACTGCTTTCTGTTGGTGTGACATTAGATTCGTTTGAAAACATGCTCGAGATGATCTCTCCGTTTGATAACGTCAAAGCTTCTTGTGGCGTCCATCCTCTCGATGTAGACAGTGACTTCTGTCTAGAAAGAATGCGTGAGTACGCGAGCAATTCTAAGGTCGTAGCAATTGGTGAAACTGGCCTTGATTATCACTATCAACCTGAGACGGCTGAGTTACAACAGCTGCGATTTAAGCAACATGTAGAGTTAGCCGTTGAGCTTAATAAGCCTTTGATCATTCATACACGTAATGCACGTGAAGATACGCTATCGATTTTGCGTGATGGCGGTGCTGACAAGTGTGGTGGTGTGATTCACTGCTTTACTGAAGATCAAGCATTCGCTGAAGCTGCAATGGAATTAGGTTTCTACATTTCAATTTCGGGTATTGTGACGTTTAAGCAAGCCACAGAACTGAAAGAAGTAGTAAAAAACTTGCCACTAGATCGCTTACTTATCGAGACAGATTCCCCATACCTTGCTCCGATTCCCTATCGTGGTAAACAGAACCAACCAGCCTATGTAGTGGAAGTTGCCGCCTATATTGCCCAGCTGAAAGGACTGTCAATGAAAGAGGTTGCTGAACAAACAACCAAAAATTACCAAAAACTTTTTTTGCGATGAAAATCTAAGTTAGCCAGTAAAAGGGAGCGAAAGCTCCCTTTTTGTGTTTTTGATCACTAAAAATGCATTTTATTTTAATGTTTACTAATTATGTTGAACTTGAGAGTGTGATTTACAACATTTGTAATTTTGTTACTAAAAATAACATTACCACCTATTTTATTCACCCAGTAAAATAATAAGCTATGATTTAAAAATCTATATTTTTCAATTAATTACGGCTGTGTAAAGCATTGCATTTCTAAATTTGACATGTGATCCAAGACGTGTTTTGAAACTAAATTTCGTAAGTGACTAGAAAGTTAGTTCCCCATCAATATATATTTAGCGGCAGAAAATATAATGCAATACATGGTTACATTTTCGCAGGGTGCTAACATTATAGGCTACGGGGGTGTGCCGTTAGGACCCATATAATTATTTTATCTTTATCAGGAGCATAAACATGTTTAAGAACCTTTTTGCTAGCCTGCAGAAAGTTGGTAAGTCTCTGATGCTACCAGTATCAGTTTTACCAGTTGCGGGTATTTTGCTAGGTGTCGGTGCGGCAGATCTTCCTTTCATTCCAGAAGTTGTTTCAAGCTTAATGGAACAAGCGGGTGGTTCAGTATTTGGTCAAATGGCACTGCTGTTCGCAGTAGGTGTTGCACTTGGCTTTACTAATAACGACGGTGTAGCTGGTCTAGCTGCTATCGTTGGTTACGGCATCATGACTGCTACACTTGGCGTAATGGCTGGTGTAATGGGCGTTGATAAAATCGATACTGGTGTACTAGGTGGTATCCTAGTCGGTGGTGTTGCTGCTTGGGCATTCAATCGTTTCTTCCGTATTCAACTACCAGAGTACCTAGGCTTCTTCGCTGGTAAGCGTGCTGTGCCAATCATCACAGGTTTCTCTGCGATTGGTCTAGCAATCTTACTTTCTGTAGTATGGCCACCAGTTGGCGGCGCTATCTCTGCGTTCTCTGATTGGGCTGCTCACCAAAACCCACAAGTGGCGTTTGGTATCTACGGTATCGTTGAGCGTTCTCTGATTCCATTTGGTCTTCACCACGTTTGGAACGTACCTTTCTTCTTTGAAGCTGGTACTTGTGTAAACGCTGCTGGTGAAACTCAAAACGGTGTTCTTACTTGTTACCTAGTTGCTGATGACGCATCTCGTGCAGCGGGCAATGGCTTCGGTCAGCTAGCTGGTGGTTACATGTTCAAGATGTTCGGTCTACCTGCTGCTGCAATCGCGATTGCACATTCAGCTAAACCTGAAAACCGCGCTAAAGTAATGGGTATCATGGCTTCTGCTGCGTTAACTTCATTCCTAACGGGTATCACTGAACCAATCGAATTCTCATTCCTATTCGTTGCTCCTGTACTGTACGCAATCCACGCTCTACTAGCTGGTTCTGCATACGTTCTTGCGAACACTCTAGGTTTTGTACACGGTACATCTTTCTCACACGGTCTAATCGACTTCCTAGTTCTATCTGGCAACGCGTCTAAGATGGGCCTAATGGTTGTATGTGGTATTGGTTACGCTGCAATTTACTACATCGTATTCCGCACTGTGATTAAAGCACTTGACCTTAAAACTCCAGGCCGTGAAGACGAAACTGAAGAAGAGATCGTTGCAACTGGTTCAGAGCTTGCTGGTGAGTTAGTTGCTGCATTCGGCGGTAAAGCTAACATTACTGGTCTTGACGCTTGTATTACTCGTCTACGTGTAGCAGTAGCTGATACAGCTCTTGTTGACCAAGACAAACTGAAGAAACTAGGTGCAGCCGGTGTTGTTGTTGTAGCTGGTGGCGTACAAGCTATCTTCGGTACTAAGTCTGACAACCTTAAGACAGACATGGATGAGTGGATCCGTAACAACGGTTAATTCACTGATTCAATAAATTGAAAGGAGGCCGAAAGGCCTCCTTTTTTGTTTTCTGCTGTTTAAAAAATACTAAAGTGAGTTTAACGTTATGATGACAACACTCTTTGGTATTCAAGTAACCTATCGTTTTTTGAAACAGTTTGAGAATATTATGAAACATCGTTACTTGATTGGCCTTATGTGTTGCAGCTGTGCCTCATTGGCTAATGCTTCTGAAGCTCCAGACTTGGAAGTCGGTTTAGCCCTTGATCAAGATTTAAGTGTCGTTGTGGAGTTTGATCAGAAGTATCGTGCAACGATTGGTAATGACGGCGCCGCTTTTGATTATATTTTTAAGCGTGGTCAATTTGAGACTGAAGCGCCTTTGAGTTGGTATGTAGGTGCAGGCGCATGGGCTGAATGGAATGACGATTTTGGCTTACGCTTGCCATTAGGCGTGAAAGTGAATTTTTACGAAGGTTGGAATGCTTACGCACAAGTTCACCCTGAACTAGACATGTATAAAGGTGTTGAGTTGCAAGTGGGTGGTGCCCTGGGTGTTACCTACAAGTTCTAATCTGAACTGAAAGTCGAATTACAGTCAAAAGCCAGCGTTGAGCTGGCTTTTTCGTTTGATCAGACATCCATATCTTCTGTTAGATCATGTCGCTCAGAAAGTGGTTTCGCTTGATAAGCCGTTTGAGGCGAAAAGCGCTTTTGACTTAGAAGGTAAAACTCAGTCCGACATTGGCTTGAAATTGGTTCATCCAGTCGGTGTCAAAACGGATAATGCAGTCTTGCCCATTGTTCGGTATGTTACAAACTCCGGATGTGTCGTTATCGACAACAGTGCCTAGCCAGCGTACTTGGGTGTTTAATGCTAAGCGGTCGCTAAATTTGTATTCCAAGCCACCAAAGATTGAGGTAGAGAACCCATACTTGTCTTTCGCCCAATCTACATCAACGTAAGAGGCACCTAGACCTAGCCCTAGATATCCGGACAACACAGAGGAAGCAGGGTAGTAAATACTGCTTTGAAAATGTAGGTATTGGATTGAGGATCTAAGATCTAGCGATTCTAACTCTGAGCTTTGGTTGGAATAGAAAAGGCCGATACGTCCTTTTTCAAGCGGCGTTTCAATCGCGAAGGTGAAGTTTTCCGAACCTTGCATGTCGTAGGTTTTACCATCTTGGTCTTCAACACTGCCACCGCCGGTATAACCCACCATAGGGGTAATGATGATCTCCGGTGAAGCATACACACTTGAAACTGAGAAAAGCGTAATTAGCGCCATCATATTTGCTTTGTTATTCATGAGTATATCCTTATCCATACACTTACTAATTGTGATGGTTACATCAATATTGTGCGACTAATTTAGACGATTCTTGAAGATACTTCACACACCTGATAATACTTAAGTAGAGACTCGACAAATTAATAATAAGCCAGAGGTGTCTATGGACCAGAATCTGAAAAATGCTCTACAAATAACAGTGTTAATTTACACTATCATTCTTTCATTCGGCTTTATTGCGATTGGTAGCTAATACCATTTATCGTGAGGCTGAGTTTCCATACTCAGAGAATGAATGAATAGTGGGATTATAACCAATATTGATACAGCAATAGACTTGGATTATTACGCTAAGTTTATTGCTGGGAAAACAGCACTGGTCGCTCAAGGTGGCGGACAGAGAAGTATTTTTACTGCAGGAGTGTTAGACGCCTTTCTTCTTTCTAATTTTGATCCCTTCGACGAATTTTTTGGCACTTCAGCGGGTGCACTCAACTTGTGTGCTTATCTATGTCGCGATAAAGGCTTAGGTCGTTCTTTTGTTCTCGACCTCACCACATCACCAGAGTTCTTTAATCTCTTTTCTTATATACGACACCGAAAGAATTTGGGGTTAGAGTGGGCCTTGGAGCAAATCATGGCCTATCCATACAAGCTCGATCTTGATTTGGGAAGACAAACCCTAGGCGATCGCCAACTCTTTGCTGCGGTAACAGACTCTAAAGATCTTCGCGATCATTATTTTCCCTTGCTAGGGGAAGACTGGTACAAGGTGATGATTGCAACGTGTGCGATTCCTCGTCTCTATAACGATGAAGTGTTTATTGGTGATGGTGCTTATGTGGATGGTGGTGTATCTGCCTGTATTCCAGTTCAAGAGGCGTGGCGAAGACAGGCGCGTTCAATCGTAGTAATTAGAACGGAACCCGTGATTGAACAAGGTGATGAAACGTCGATTCAGGCTCAAAATAAACAGACGTTACCTAAAGCCCCAAAGCGTATATCGGCAGAAGAACTTGAATGGTTTCGTGAATCATTCGATAGTGTCCAAGGTCATTGGCAACAAAAAGTGGATCAGTGGAAAACCGATTGGACTTCTTTCTTCCATCAACAAATCTTGAGCTCAAAAGAACAGAAGCGCGATAGGGTGCATTTAGACCTTCTTAACGGTGGTCGGTGGTTGTTTGGTGCTGATGATATTTACCGCTTGAGTCATTTGATTGGAGATAAATTTGATTCTGGGCTAGCTGATATGCTAATGGTTCACTACCAAACCTACTCATTGACTCAGGACTTCCTTAATTCACCTCCTGATGATGCGTTTGTGGTTCAGATAGCCCCTAGCCAACCGCTAAAATCGAACTCCTTAATGAGTGACAAAGAAGATCTACTGTATGATTACGAATTGGGTTTAGAAGCAGGCTATCGATTTGTAGAAACTTACATTGCCACAGAAAACGCTCGCAGTTCATACATGCCACAATTGGCAACCAGTGTCGCTGATAAGTAATGCTCGACGTTGATAAGTTGGTGCGTCGTTAATTAAACGAACAATATTCAGATATAAAAAAGGGTTATTGAACTTGGTTCGATAACCCTTTTTTGTTTGCTTGCTGAACTTCATGCTTAAATCTAGGAGCTTAAAACTTAAAACTTAGAGCTTAAAGTGTAGATAAGAGCCTAGCAGTCAGAAATTAAGTGACAGGCAAGATTCTCATGCAGTTAGTTGATCCTGCTACATCCATAATATCCCCTTGTGTGACGATCACTAGGTCACCAAACTTAAGGTGTCCTTTCTCTTTTAGGCAAGCAAGAGTCGATAGTGCGATGTCAAAGCTGTCTTCGGCTTCTGTTTCAAAGTAGATAGGTGTCACGCCTCGGTACAGAGTACAACGGTTAAGCGTACCTTCGTTACGAGATAGTGCGTAGATAGGCATATCGGCACTTAGACGCGACATCATCAACGCAGTGCGTCCTGATTCGGTGAGAGTGACTACGCCTTTGATGCCTTCCATATGGTTCGCAGAGTAGATGGTCGCCATAGAAACCGTTTCTTCAGCCGTGACAAAGGTGCGGTCAATTCGGTAATTGGACTGATTGTTAATACCCGCCATCTTTTCAGCACCAATACACACTTCCGCCATAGACTTCACGGTTTCGACTGGGTAATCACCTGCTGCTGTTTCGCCTGAAAGCATTACAGCGTCCGTTCCATCAAGCACGGCGTTGGCTACGTCCATCACTTCTGCACGAGTTGGCATTGGCGCGGAGATCATCGACTCCATCATTTGAGTTGCAGTGATCACTGTTCTGTTAAGCGCTCTAGAACGACGTATAAGCTGTTTTTGTACTCCAACCAACTCAGGGTCGCCAATTTCCACTCCAAGGTCACCACGAGCCACCATGACCACATCTGATGCCATTATGATGTCATCCATGTTCTCAACCGTTGCGACTGTCTCTGCTCGCTCCACTTTCGCAACCAGATGAGCTTCTAAGCCTGCTTCTCGTGCGAGCTGACGAGCGTAGTGCATATCTTCGCCATTACGTGGGAAAGAAACGGCTAAATAATCAACTTTGATTTGTGCTGCAGTGATGATGTCGCGCTTGTCTTTTTCTGTAAGCGCCTCAGCAGAAAGGCCACCACCTTTTTTGTTGATGCCTTTATTATTTGAAAGCGGACCGCCAATGATGACTTCTGTATGAACGCGACAGCCTTCTACTTTGGTGACTTTCAGTTGAACACGACCATCGTCAAGTAACAGGATGTCGTTAGCGGATACGTCGTTAGGTAATTCTTTGTAATCAAGGCCGACGGCGTGTTGATCGCCTTCACCTAAACTTAGGCTACTGTCGAGAGTAAATTGGTCACCGACGGCAAGTTGTATTTTGTTATCTTTGAATGTCGACACACGAATCTTGGGACCTTGTAAGTCACCGAGAATGGCGATTTGAGTACCGAGTCTTTTTGCTATCGCTCTGACTTTTTCTGCGCGCTGTATATGGTCTTCGCTGGTGCCGTGAGAGAAGTTCATACGGACGATATTAGCTCCGGCTTTGATGATTTCTTCAAGCACGTTACCTTTATCAGTAGAAGGGCCTAGCGTTGTGACGATTTTCGTTTTTCTTAATTCGGCTGTCATGGATACTCCTAGAGTGAGGCCAAGTAATCTTTCAAAAGACTGAATTAAGTATATGCATTAATTGATAATTTATTGGGAGCTAGGAAGATATTTCTTTATTTGTCTCTAATTATTGAATTCAGAGCCAAAAGACGATGTTTTATTCTGAAAATTAAGTCTCAATTTATCGATGTGTGTGTTAATTTTTCTCAAACTATTTGACTAGATACACAAAGATTCATGTATATACGTGATACTGGTCACGGCGATATACCAAGTGACTTCACAATTACTTCGCAAAGTAAAAAAATTAACTTGTTGATGATTTCTGGAGCGTAAAATGTACATGGCTCAACCGGGCCATATTGATCATATCAAACAGGTCAATGCTGGTCGTGTATATAAACTAATTGACCTTAGAGGTCCTATTTCTCGTATCGATTTGTCCAAGCAAAGTGAGTTGGCTCCTGCGAGTATTACCAAAATTACCCGTGAACTCATTGAAGCTCACCTCATTCACGAAACGACGGTTCAAGAAGCCACGACTCGTGGGCGTCCTGCCGTCGGTTTGCAAACCAATAACGAAGGTTGGCAGTTCCTGTCGATGCGTCTTGGTCGCGGATATTTGACGATCGCGCTTCATGAATTGGGTGGTGACGTGCTTATCGATACTAAAATTGATATTCACGAACGAGACCAAGACGATGTGCTTGCACGCCTTCTTCATGAGATCGATGAGTTTTTCCAAACCTATGCTGAGCAGCTTGGCAGGGTGACGAGTATCGCAATCACCCTACCGGGTCTTGTGAATTCTGAACAAGGTATTGTGTTGCAGATGCCTCACTACAACGTTAAAAATTTAGCGTTGGGTCCTGAGATTTACAAAGAAACGGGTCTACCTGTCTTTATTGCTAATGATACCCGAGCTTGGGCATTAGCAGAGAAGTTGTTTGGTCACTCACAAGATAACGATAATTCGGTTCTTATCTCGATTCACCATGGTGTAGGTGCCGGGATCATTCTCGACGGGCGAGTGTTGCAAGGTCGCCACGGTAATATCGGTGAACTTGGGCATATCCAGATCGATAAGCAGGGCAAACTTTGTCATTGTGGTAACCGAGGCTGCTTAGAAACCGTCGCGAGTTCTCAGGCGATCCGTGATCAAGTGAAAGAGCGACTGGCGAATGGTGAAGCATCGACGCTGACGGTGTTTGAAGATGTCACTATTGAACAGATTTGCGCTGCTGCTGCCGATGGAGATCCTCTAGCCGTTGAGGTGATTGAACAGCTAGGTCGTTACTTAGGTGCCGCGATAGCGATTGTAATTAACCTTTTCAACCCAGAGAAAATCTTGGTTGGTGGTGTTATCAATCAGGCAAAGAGCGTGTTATACCCTGCGATTCAAAAGTGTATCGATGAGCAAAGTTTGTCGGTTTACCATCAAGATTTAGAGTTGGTGGAATCTCGATTCTACAAGCAGGCGACCATGCCAGGTGCAGCGCTTATCAAACAAGCCTTATATGATGGCCAGCTTTTAATGAAAGTGATTGAAGGTTAACCCTTTTACTCCTCTGCTCGCTCTACCCTAAACCTTTCCATGTATTTAAACTTTGTATAACAATAATTGTTGTACTTAGTTTAAGTATTCTGTGCATTGGCGCTTTGCTTTAACCTATTGAAGTAGGCTATTGTAGCCACAGTTATTATTTGTCACTAAGGTGTTGTATGTCTGGCGTTTTAAATTCAGTTGATCAGAGAACCAAACTGGTTGGTGAAAACCGCCTGGAACTCTTGTTATTCAGCTTAAATAGTCGTCAACTATTTGCGATTAACGTATTTAAAGTGAAAGAAGTCTTAAAAGTGCCAGTACTCACTCGCTTACCGGGCTCTCATCATCATATTACCGGAGTTGCTTCTTTGCGTGGCGAATCCGTTCCCGTTATTGATTTGCGCAGTGCGATTGGCTTTCCGCCATCACGTGCAGAGTCTCAAGAAAGCAATTTGATCATTACGGAATACAACCGAACCGTACAAGGTTTCTTAGTTGGGCAAGTTCGTAATATTGTGAACACAACATGGACTGAAATCCAACCGCCGCCAAAGACAACGGGTCGTGCAAACTACCTGACGGCTATCACGCATATTCAAGAAGAAGAGCAGCACAAAATCGTCGAGATTATCGATGTTGAGAAGGTGTTAGCTGAGATCATCGATTACGATGTGTCTATCTCTGAGGGCGTTTTAGATCAGCAGTTAGCTAATGAAATGGTTGGACGTAACGTGCTTATTGTTGATGACTCTTCAACCGCACGTAACCAGATTAAAGGCACCTTATCGCAACTTGGTTTAAACATTATCGAATGTTGCGATGGCTTAGAAGCACTAACCTTACTTAAAGGATGGTGTGATGAAGGTAAAGACATCAATCAAGAAATATTGTTGATGATCACTGATGCCGAAATGCCCGAGATGGATGGTTATAAACTGACTCACGAAGTACGCACTGACCCTAGAATGCATGATCTATTTATCACGCTAAATACTTCATTAAGTGGAAGTTTTAATGAAGCCATGGTTGAGAAAGTAGGGTGTAACCGCTTTATTTCTAAATTCCAACCTGACCTCTTGGTTGAAGTAACTCAAGAGAGAATGCGTCAGTTATTATAATTAATGTTGCTGTACGGTTTGTTTTGAATGATCTTATGGAAAGCGTTTGCTAATATTGATTGAGCATATTTCTCGTAACGAAATATGCTCAACTACTAGCGTAACTTTTCACATACAATCTAAGGTAGTTTCTCTTAATGATATGGTTAACTTCTAAAGTTGTAATGACTTTGAGCTTATTACTATATAGGGAATTTAAGAAAAGACGTACGGAAGCTGAAGTTGAGTCATAACTCAACGATTTGAATTGAAGGGAGGCTGATGCCTCCCTTTTCCTTTTCTGGTGTTTATGAAAGGGTTATTTGAATCGCTAATGAAAATCCCGTGACTTGGTGTTCAAGCCAACAATTTCATCGGTAATATCGATGAGCTTTCCCGCAATTACATGCACGACTTCGCCTTCCTTCTCTAAGACTCCTTGTACCTTTAAAGCCTTCGCTGTCAGATAAGCTTGCTGCTGTGCGCGTGCAGTGGCTCCCCATACCACAACGTTAATATTGCCTGTGTTATCTTCCAACGTGACAAAGGTAACTCCTGCGGCAGTGCCGGGTGATTGCTTACCAGTAACAAGCCCAACAACCGTGACCATGGATTTATGTCTTTGTTGTTTTAAATCTTTCATATGTGTGAAGCGGCCTAATCGGTTGGCTTCTTGTAGCAAAGTGATTGGGTGCTTGTTTAAGGAAATCCCCACACTGGTAAAATCCTCGAGTAGATCCTGCATCTCGTTTGGCTGATGCAATGTGTATTCAGCGCAAACATCCTCAGCAGAGTCATTTACATGGCTAAATAAGGGTAAGTCAGAGGCTGAATCCATAATCGCCCAGCGCGTCTGAAATCGATCGCCTGAAACATTGTGCAGCGTATTAGCCGATGCAAGCAGTTCAATATCCTTTTTGTTCATCGATAGTTGCTTTACCTGACTTGGATGGCGGTAACCTGAACGCGGGCGATTGGCGAGCACGCTTTGAATACCATGCTCGCTTAGCCCTTTGATTTGTCGTAATCCTAAGCGAATGGCCAATCCATTTTGATGAGTGACGACCGTGTGATTATCTTGGGAAGCGTTCACACATATAGGAAGGATTACCACATTATGCCGCTGCGCATCTTGTACCAACTGTGATGGGCTATAAAACCCCATCGGTTGGCTATTCAACAAAGACGCGTAGAAACATTCTGGGTAGTAACACTTCAACCAAGCTGAGCAATACGCTAATACTGCGAACGAGGCCGAATGGCTTTCTGGAAAACCGTATTCACCGAAACCACATATTTGTTTAAAGATTTGTTCGGCAAACTCTGTCTCATAGCCGCGATTTTGCATCCCCTCGATGAGCTTGTTTTTAAACTTAAATACGTTGCCATTCTTTTTCCAAGCCGCCATAGCGCGTCGGAGCTGATCGGCTTCTCCCCCCGTAAACCCTGCCGCGACCATCGCGAGCTTAATCACTTGTTCTTGGAATATCGGTACCCCTAAGGTGCGCGACAATACCGATTCAACATCCTTGGATGGATAACTGATGGGCTCAATACCATCTCGACGCTTTAGGAACGGATGTACCATGTCTCCTTGAATGGGCCCAGGACGCACGATAGCGATTTGAATCACCAAGTCGTAATAGGCCGTTGGTTTAAGCCTTGGCAGCATGCTCATTTGCGCTCGTGACTCAATTTGGAATATCCCGACCGTGTCTGCCCGTTGAATCATGTCGTAAACTTGAGGATCATCCTTAAGGCGAGTGATCTCTGCAATGGTCAGTGATCGTCCATGGATAGACTGGATCAGGTCGAAACATTTACGAATTGCAGAGAGCATTCCAAGTGCGAGTACGTCCACTTTAAGCAGCCCCAGAGTTTCCAAGTCGTCCTTATCCCATTGAATGATAGTTCGGTCGTGCATCGCGGTATTCTCGACAGGAACCAGTTCATACAAAGGCCCTGAGGATATGACAAAGCCACCGACGTGCTGAGATAAGTGACGTGGAAAACCGATAATTTCATTAACCAAGTGGATAAACTGCTGACCCTTTAAAGAGTCAGGCTGAAGACCTAATTGGGTTAACTGCGCTTGCCAACCTAGGCTTTTGTCTCTGCGATTTGTGTTCTTAATAAAGTAATCAAGCTGGGTTTCTTGTAGCCCCAACGCTTTGCCTACATCTCTGACCGCACTTTTAAAGCGATAAGAAATGACGGTCGCGGCAAGCGCGGCGCGTTCTCTTCCGTATTTTTGATAGATGTATTGAATCACTTCTTCGCGGCGTTCGTGTTCAAAATCGACATCAATATCGGGCGGCTCATCGCGCTCTTTACTGATGAAGCGTTCAAATAGTACCGAAATCTGCCTTGGGTCGACAGAGGTGATCTCTAGACAGTAACAGACCACGGAATTGGCCGCAGAACCTCGACCTTGATAAAGAATACCTTGGCTTTTGGCAAACATGACAATGTCGTGAATCGTGAGAAAAAAGAAAGGGTAGTTGAGCTCACCAATCAACCCCATCTCTTTATCTATGATTTGTTGAATGTCGTTAGGCACGCCTCGCGGGAAGCGAGCTTGTTTCCCTTTCTCGACTAACATATGCAAATAACTCATAGGTGTTTCGCCTTGAGGAATGAGCTCGCTAGGGTATTCGTAACGTAAGCTGTCTAAGTCAAAATCGCACAGCTCTGAAATTCGACTGCTCTCTTCTAACCACTCTGGTTTGAAAATGTGAGAGAGCTTATTGATGCTCCTCAAACAACGCTCCGCATTGGCCAGTAAGTGACTACCCACTTCTGTTATTGGACATTGATGTCTTATTGCGGTTAATGAGTGTTGTAACGGTAAGCGATTAGCATTGTGCATCAGCACGCCACCACAAGCGGTAATTGGTAGGTGGTGATGGCGTGACAGTTCGACACAATAGTCGGTGTATTGCTGATCGGTTTGTTTTAGGTGTCTTTGTACGCCAATCCACAGCCGGCCTGAATGATGTTGGGAAAGCCAATGCCCCCAATGTGCATCTTCATTTTTTTGTTGAGGAAGCCAAACAATGAAGCAGTGCTTGGCTGACATGATATCCCACTCAGAGAGTTGATAATGTCCTTTGCTGCTACGGCGTCTCGCGTTGGTGATGATACGGCACAGCTCGGCATAGGCCGTTCTATTTGGGCATAACAATACCACTTGGCATTCTTCATTTAACCAAAACATACTTCCGACAATTTGCTTGAGCGACAGTTGATGCTGCTTGATCGCAGAGTGAACCTTAACGATGCCCGCCACTGAGCATTCGTCAGTGATAGCGAGCGCTTTGTAACGTAAAAAGTCGGCCTGTAAAACGAGCTCTTCCGCGTGCGAAGCTCCTTCAAGAAAGGAGTAATTGCTTTGGCAAAATAGCTCTGAGTATTGCTGAGACATAACGTAATCTCACTTAACTATGGCGAGTGAACAGGATTGAAAAGGGACGTTGAAATTGCCAGTGAGTTGTATTGAATGAGCCACTAAATTGACTTACTTACTACTTACTTTCTTACAAACTAGCTAAATAAGCCGTGCAAAAACCATTGTTTATCGGGCGTTCTGAAGACCCATAACCATCGGCCGTTTTTACTGTGAGCAATAAAGTAGTCACGAATGATTTTCTCGCCATCCCACCAGCCAGAAACAATGCGCTCAGGACCTTGAGACAGGGTGACGCTTTCGGTTAAGGCTTCGGGCTCTGGCAGTAAAATACTGGGCCTGAGTCGCTGTTGGTTGATATTGAAAGCAGTGGTTTGTTGTTCGAACTCTGGGGGTGTTTGCTTCTTTGCCACAGACTTACTCAGTGTTGGAAGCGAGTACTGATTGGCTTTTTCTGGCCTTGGATCGTGCTGTATTTTCGGTGTTTGAATGCAGGCTTGCCCTAACTTAGCTTGCAGTAATGAGAGCAAATCTAACGCGGCAAGTGTTCCTGTATTGCCATCAAAAAGATCACGGTAGGCCATTTGCGGTTCGCCATGACGAATTAAGGATAGAGTCAGCCCCTGAACAGGTGCCGTGATCTTCAGTGATTCTAGGGTTAAACGCGTAAGGTTCGCCCACTTGGCGGCAAGGTAATCGCCCTGTGCGGAATAAAAAGAAACATGATGGTCGTCTTTATCCCTTAGATGCAAAGTCAGCGCTAACTCGAAAGCCACTCGGTCACGTAACTTCAAAAAGCACTCGAGCTGATTCAACAATTTCAGTAGCGGCTTTTCGATAAACAGGATGTTTTCAATATCAAATAGCAGCTCCAAATATTGTTGAAAGTTCTCTGGTGGATGATAGAAGTCAATAGGGTGCTTGAACTGCCCATTAAGGCGACCGACATAGTTCACCAAGTCGATATCAAAGCGCCGTGCGACATCTTGCAAGGGCAGTTTTAATAGGTCTTCTATTAAGTTAATGCCGACACGGTTCAGTCGTTCCACTTGCTTAGTTGGCAGCTCGCTGGAACTCAACGCTTGCTGATTGACCCAAGTTTTCATTTGCTCAACATTGTTCGTTACTTGGTTGATTGCTTGTTTGCCCAAAAGGATCGCGGAAAGCGGCGAATAACCGGTGGCGAAGCTGAACTGGATGCTGAGTGTTTCTAAATGGCTTTTGAGTTCATGCCAGTAGTTAGCTAGCCCATCATAAAGCGACAGCATATTAGAGGCTTTAATCAATAAACCATTGGGTGGCAGCAACGCCATGTCGGAAGTGACCAGATACGCCCATTGAGCAATCTCTTTCAGCTTACTTTTCTCTAATTCAACGCTGTAAGGATGGACGTGTAAATTGTGGCAAAGCGCGGCCGCAGATCCTAGCCCCATTCCAATTGTGATACCCAATTGCAGCGCGGCGTGATTGGCTTGCAGTACACGATGATCTTTTTCATCTACGATGATAAGAGGCTGACCGTGTGATTCTTCGTTCGAACCCAATTCATTAGAGTTAAACAAGGTATCCAATTGCAGCGATGGGAAATGCAGATAAAGCCACAACATACGTTAGCCCTGTTTCGCAATAGGAAAAGCAAGTACCGTGTTATCCGACAAAGCTCGATGTGAATTATCTTCATGGATGACTTTTTGTGTGAGTAATGGCCAATTTTGACTCATGTCTAGAACGAAGTTGCCATACGACCAACTGCCTTTTCTTTTCGTGACTTCAACCTTTAGCCCCTGAGCGTGAGCAGACAGTCTCATGCTTAGAGAAACGGGTAGGGATAACTGATTATGGCTGGTGGCCTTAAAGTGAAATTGCAGGCACTTACCGGTTTCGCTTGCTGCTTGCAGTCGCTTGGTTTGGTGTATCTCTAGATCGGCTCCCCATAGCAATACAGAGTGACAAGCACCGCTTTTTAGGCACTGTTCTGCGGCCCATAATGCATCGAGATCTCGTTGAGGTTGGATAACGAGAATGTTCTCTAAATGGATACCTTGGTTGTTGAAAAATTCAGCACAGATTTTCCCTGGCGGGTTAATGAATATGGCCAGTTTCTGTGGGTTATGTTGAGACAAATAAGGAGTAAGTAAGCGAAGTTCGCCTATCCCTTGTTTTGATTCAATCTCAATAACACCATGCGCTGGAAAGCCACCATTAAGCTGTTTATCCAATTGAGGATAACCTGATGAAGTGGTACTTCCTTGCGTTGTCGATTGTAACCCTTTCCAGATTAACTGGCGGTCTTGTAAGTTTTTTATTAGTTTATGCATAGTTAAATACCTGTATATATATACAGTATATTTAACTATGAAAAAGATGCAAAGAGAAATGACGAAAATCAGGTGAACTAAATATTAGATGGTTGATTTAGATACAAAAAAAGCCGCTATTAAAGCGACTTCTTGTTATTGCTCATAATATCAGCTACTTAGGTTGAGCGTCGATACATTGACCATTAATGTCTGTCACACTTGGGTTCATTAAGTGTAGGTACAGTGGAATGATGTCGAGTGGCGTTTTCAGCTTGTTCGCATCTTCACCTGGGTACGCTTTTGCACGCATGCGTGTTTGAGTGCCGCCTGGGTTAATCGCGTTAACACGGATGTTGGTGTCTTCAAGCTCGTCGGCTAAAATTTGCATCATGCCTTCTGTCGCAAACTTAGAAATCGCGTAAGTGCCCCAGAATGCACGGCCAGAGTGGCCAACTGTAGAAGAGGTGAATACGATACGGCCTGCTTCCGCTTTTTTAATGACAGGCAATAATGCTTGAGTCATTAGAAATTCAGCTTTAACGTTGATTTGCATGACGCCATCAAACGTTTCTTCATCGATTTGATCGAATGGACTCAGAGTGCCAAGCACACCGGCGTTATGCAGTAGACCGTCTAAACGGCCGAATTGTGATTCAATGGTTTCAGCCATATCGATGTAGTTTTGTTTGGTTGCCCCTTTAAGGTCTAGCGGAATAATCGCAGCCTGAGGGTAACCAGCACTTTCAATTTCATCGTAAATAAATTCGAGGTTTTTTACGTTACGGCCTAACAAAATAACTGTTGCACCATGTTGGGCGAAGCTTAATGCTGCTTGGCGACCAATACCAGCACCGGCACCTGTAACCAAAATTACTTTATCTTTGAGGGCATCTGTAGAGATTGGGTAATCCACTGTGCTTATCCTTCTTTCTTTTATTATGTTCGTCATTCCATTGATGTTTTATCACACAGATAACCGCAGGAATGATGAGAAATTCTTGGTAATCGTGACAAGATGGTTACAATACACTAATTCATACATTAGGGGATATGACATTGGAATTTTTGTTGGACTACGGCTTGTTTTTAGCCAAGATTGCGACCGTTGTAATCGCCATCATTGCAATTTTAGTGATTGCTAAATCGGTGGGTGGAAAATCAAGCGCGATTAAAGGTGAGCTGGAAATCACGAACCTATCTGAGCACCATAAACAGACGATTGAACAATTAGAGCATCATCTACATGATGATGCTTTCATCAAAGCACGTGATAAAGCTGAAAAGAAAGCGGAAAAAGAGAAAGTAAAATCACGTGGTAAAGAAGTGAAAAAAGCAGCAAAAGAGGGTGAGCTTGATAGCAAGCGTGAACCGCATCTGTTTGTTCTCGATTTTAATGGCAGCATTGATGCTAAAGAAGTGGCTTCGTTACGTGAAGAAGTGACAGCAATCTTGGCTGTAGCTCGCGAAGGTGATGAAGTGTTGCTTAAGCTTGAATCTGGCGGCGGCATGGTTCACGGCTATGGTTTGGCGTCTTCTCAACTTGATCGCATCAAAGCGGCAGATCTGCCTCTGACTATTTCGGTAGACAAAGTTGCAGCAAGTGGCGGTTATATGATGGCCTGTATCGCAGACAAAATTGTATCTGCTCCTTTCGCTATCGTTGGTTCTATCGGCGTTATTGCTCAACTACCCAACTTCAACAAACTGCTGAAAAAGCATGATATTGAATTCGAACAGCTAACGGCGGGTGAGTACAAACGCACGCTCACTATGTTTGGTGAGAACAGCGATAAAGCACGCGAGAAGTTTAAAGAAGAGCTAGAAGAGACACATGGCTTATTCAAAGACTTCATTCGTGATCACCGTCCTGCACTGGACCTTGAGAAGGTTGCTACGGGTGAACACTGGTTTGGTACACAAGCACATGAACTTGGGCTGGTGGATGAGATCCGTACTTCTGATGATCTAGTTGTAGAAGCATGCAAAGACAAGACAGTTCTAGCGATTCACTACGTACAGAAGAAAAAGCTTTCGGACAAGTTAGCAGGCGTTGCAGGTAAATCTGCTGATAGCGTGTTGATGAAGCTGATTGAACGCGGCCAAAAGCCGATTGTTTAAGCTTATTGAGTTCTAGTTTTAATGCTTAGCGTCTATTGAAGACGCTCGAGCCTTAGAAAAGAAAGCGCATAAGTCATCAGACTTATGCGCTTTTTTATTGCTCCACTTCCGAGCGGGTTTGACCACTATGTTGTAGGGGGAGCGGAGTCTTATACCAACCACTGACTTACTGTGGTTGGTATTAAATCTTTGCTCCATAATCATTGCGTTTTGGGCAAGTGGTCAGGATTTCTCTATGACCTGTGTCTTTAAGTTCTTCCAAAATGACATCAAAACCCCATAAGCGGTAGAGATGTTTCATTACTTCATCGTAGCCTTTGTCAAGCGGGATGCGGTCATGAGGGACATATTGTAGAGTCATTGAACGATCACCACGAACATCCACATTAAACACCTGAATATTAGGCTCAAGGTTACTTAGGTTGTATTGCGCTGCAAGCTTTTCTCGAATCAGGCGGTAGCCGGGGTCATCATGGATAGCGCTGATTTCAATAGTGTTTTTACGATCATCATCGAGCACAGAAAATAACCTAAAATCTCTAATGATCTTTGGTGAAAGATATTGGCTGATGAAGCTTTCATCTTTGAAGTTATGCATCGCAAAATGCACGGCTTCTAACCAATCACTTCCGGCGAGCTCTGGGAACCACTCTTTGTCTTCATCTGTAGGTTCTTCACAGATACGTCGTATGTCTCTAAACATCGCAAAGCCAAGCGCATAAGGGTTTATCCCACTGAAATAAGGGCTGTTGTAGGCGGGTTGCGCGACCACGCTGGTATGGCTGTGTAGAAACTCTAAGATGAACTTATCACTCACCAAACCTTCATCATAAAGGTGGTTCAGAATGGTGTAATGCCAGAAGGTAGCCCACCCCTCATTCATTACCTGTGTTTGTTTTTGAGGATAGAAGTATTGGCTTACTTTGCGAACGATACGGACGCATTCACGTTGCCAAGGTTCAAGTAATGGCGCATTTTTTTCAATAAAGTAGAGGATGTTTTCCTGAGGCTCACTAGGGAAACGATGCTTTATTGCTTCCTCTTTAGTTTTACTCTTGGGAACGGTTCTCCAAAGCTCATTTACTTGCGATTGCAGATAAGCTTCACGCTCTTCTTGTCTCGCCGTTTCTTCAGCAATGGAGATCTTCTCTGGTCGTTTGTATCTGTCTACGCCGTAATTCATTAGGGCGTGACAAGAATCAAGAAGTTGTTCGACTTCGGAAACACCGTATTTTTCTTCACAGTCCGCAATGTATTTTTTAGCGAACAGTAGGTAATCAATAATGGAACTCGCGTCTGTCCAAGTTTGGAATAGATAGTTACCTTTAAAGAACGAGTTGTGGCCATAACAAGCGTGAGCCATAACGAGCGCTTGCATAGTTACAGTGTTCTCTTCCATCAAATAAGCAATACATGGATCTGAGTTGATGACGATTTCATACGCCAGTCCCATCTGTCCGTGTTTGTAGTTTTGCTCGGTTTGAATGAACTTCTTACCAAATGACCAGTGGTTATAGTTAATGGGCATACCAATACTGGAGTAGGCATCCATCATTTGTTCAGAGGTAATCACTTCAATTTGGTTTGGATATGTATCTAAACGGTAATGCTGCGCCACACGTTTGATTTCAACGTGGTATTGCTCTAACAGGTTAAACGTCCAGTCAGGACCGTCAGGCAGCATCTTGTCGTGTTTCTTTTGTGCAGCCTTGTCTCTATCTGCAGCATTTGATTTCTCTGCAACGTTTGATTTCGCTGTCATGGCAAGCCCCTTATGCTGTCTCTTTCTGGAACAGTTCTCTAAACACTGGGAAGATGTCTTCCACGGTCTTGATGTTTTTCATTGCGAAGTTGTCAAAGCTACTTTCGAGTTTTTCGTATTCATGCCAAAGGGTTTGGTGAGATCGACGTGTGATCTCTATATACGAGTAATACTGGCAAGTCGGTAAAAGTTTCTTAACCAGTAGTTCCTTACAACGAGGTGAATCGTCGGCCCAGTTATCACCATCAGAGGCTTGTGCTGCATAGATGTTCCATTCACCAGCAGGGTAGCGATCAGCAACAATTTCATTCATTAACTTCAGAGCGCTGGAAACGATAGTGCCCCCGGTTTCTTGGGAGTAGAAGAACTCATGTTCATCGACTTCTTTCGCTTGCGTATGGTGACGAATAAACACCACATCGACGTTTTCGTAGGTTCGGTTGAGAAACAGATAAAGAAGAACATAAAAACGCTTAGCGATATCCTTAGTCGCTTGGTCCATTGAGCCAGACACATCCATTAAACAGAACATCACGGCTTGGCTAGATGGGATAGGGCGCTTCTCGTAGTTTTTATAGCGTAAGTCGAAGGTGTCAATGAACGGTACGCTTTCGATTTTCTTACGTAACTCGGCAATCTCTTCTTTTAATCGACTCTCTTCAAATGGCTGAGCGGGTTCTGTCATTTGAATTTGGTCAAGCTGTTCCATCAGTAGATTCAGTTCGCGTCTTTTCCCTGCTGTCATCGCGGTTCTTCGTGCAAGAGACTGCTGTAGGGAACGTACAATAGCGATATTGGATGGAATCCCTGCACTCTGATAACCGGAGCGGTGCGTCTTCCACTCAGTGATTTTGTTGACCTGATTTTTTTCCAGATTAGGAAGTGCCAAATCTTCAAAGAGAATATCTAGATATTCATCTTTTGATATTTGGAAGGTAAATTCATCTTGGCCTTCGCCATCAGGGCTAGCATCGCCTTGACCTGAACCTCCACCTTGACCACCACCTTTAGGGCGTTCGATTTTGTCACCAGTGATGAACTGATCATTACCTGGATGAACGCGTTCTCTTGCGCCGCCTTGTCCTTGGTGGAAGCTCGGCTCTTTGATGTCTTTATGGGGAATGGTAACGTCTTCACCCGTTTCGGTATTGGTGATTGAGCGTCGGTTGACTGCATCGGCCACAGATTCTTTGATTTGCTCTTTATGACGTCTTAAGAAGCGCTGTCTGTTTACTGCACTCTTATTTTTGCCATTGAGCCTCCGATCGATAAATTGTGCCATAAGAACTCCCTCTCATCTGATGTCGCGATCCTACTTTTTCTAGGGTGTAAAAGTTATTCGTTTATTAGAGCGATTGGTTTATTAAGGTATAAAAATTATTGGTTTGTACGAGCTGCTCACTTGAACAGCTCAGTACAGTTTCTTTATGAGGATTTACGAACTCTTAGGTACCACTCGGACAGCAGTCTCACTTGTTTCTCGGTGTAGCCTTTTTCCATCATACGAGCAACAAAGTCGTCGTGTTTTTTCTGATCATCCGTTGAGGTTTTAGCATTGAACGAAATAACAGGAAGCAGCTCTTCTGTGTTGGAGAACATTTTTTTCTCAATAACAGTACGTAGTTTCTCGTAGCTAGTCCAAACTGGATTTTGACCGTTATTGTTGGCTTTGGCACGAAGTACAAAGTTCACAATCTCGTTTCGGAAATCTTTAGGGTTACTGATTCCGGCTGTTTTTTCGATTTTCTCGAGCTCAGCATTCAGAGATGAACGATCAAATAGTTGGCCTGTTTCTGGATCGCGGTATTCTTGGTCTTGAATCCAGAAGTCAGCGTAGGTGACATAACGGTCGAAGATATTTTGTCCGTACTCGGAGTAAGACTCTAGATAAGCGGTCTGAATTTCTTTACCAATGAATTCGACGTAACGTGGTACTAGGTACCCTTTCAAGAACTCAAGATACTTCTCAGCGGTTTCTTGAGGGAACTGCTCACGCTCAATTTGTTGTTCAATAACGTAGAACAGGTGAACCGGGTTAGCGGCCACTTCAGCTTGATCGAAGTTGAATACACGCGACAGGATCTTAAAGGCGAAACGTGTCGATAGCCCTGACATACCTTCGTCAACGCCGGCATAATCTCGGTACTCTTGATAGCTCTTCGCTTTTGGATCGGTGTCTTTTAAAGTTTCACCATCGTAAACTCGCATTTTTGAGAAAAGAGAAGAGTTTTCAGGTTCTTTTAGTCTCGACAGGATGCTGAATTGAGATAGCAGGTCGAGTGTGCTTGGTGAACAAGGAGCATGGGATAGTTCACTGTGTTCAAGCAGTTTTTTGTAGATCTTAACTTCTTCAGAAACGCGCAGGCAGTAAGGAACTTTTACAATGTAGACACGGTCGAGGAATGCTTCATTGTTTTTGTTGTTACGGAAGGTTTGCCACTCTGACTCATTCGAGTGAGCTAAGATCATACCGTCAAACGGTAGTGCTGAAAGCCCTTCAGTACCGTTGAAGTTACCTTCTTGTGTTGCAGTTAGTAGAGGGTGTAACACCTTAATTGGTGCCTTAAACATCTCTACAAATTCCATCACACCTTGGTTTGCTTTACATAGCGCACCAGAATAGCTGTAGGCATCAGGATCATCTTGAGAGAAGTGCTCAAGTTTACGAATATCTACTTTACCTACAAGAGAAGAGATATCTTGGTTGTTTTCATCACCCGGCTCTGTCTTCGCGATCGCAACTTGGTCGAGAATCGAAGGGCGTAGTTTGATGACTTTGAATTTAGATATGTCACCACCGAAATCATGGAGGCGTTTAGCCGCCCAAGGTGACATGATAGAGCGTATGTAGCGTTTCTCTATTCCATACTCTTGTTTCAAAAGGTCGCCATCTTCGGTTACATCAAATAAACAGAAGGGGTGATCATTTACAGGGCTTCGTTCACCATCGGCAGACAAAACATAGATTGGCAGCTTTTGCATCAAAGCTTTTAACTTTTCAGCAAGGGAAGATTTACCACCGCCCACAGGGCCAAGTAAGTAAAGGATCTGTTTACGTTCTTCTAAACCTTGCGCAGCATGTTTTAGGTAAGAAACAATTTGTTCAATCGCATCTTCCATGCCGTAGAAATCTTTAAATTCGCTGTAGCGTGAGATGACACGGTTCGAGAAAATACGACTTAGATGGGGGTCTTGAGCTGTATCAATAACCTCCGGTTCTCCAATGGCCAGTAGTAAGCGCTCAGCAGCGTTAGCGTAAGCACTTTTATCGTCTTTACACAGCCCTAAGAACTCTTGCAATGTCAGCTCTTCTTCCTTGGCTGCTTCATAACGTGATTGATAGTGGTCAAAAATACTCATAGTCACATTCCCCTTGTTAACCAGTCAAAACTGACGAGCGATTTAAAAATAGGCTCTCCCTACAATTTAAGGTTAGACCCGCTTACACAATTTTGCTTAACAATTATGTATTTATTTACAATTTTGCGTGTGAAAAGTGTTGCGAAAGCAATGGGCAACTTGAGGTGAGTAGAATGAAATTATTTTGTATTCGAGGGGACTAGACGTTTGTTTTATGATTTTAGGAAGCTTTCCAATTCTCGCTCTGGATTTATGTGCATTAGATGATAATTGAGCCTTATGAATTGGTCTTAAATGAAAGACCGTATAACGTACTTAGTTATTAAAAAATCGCTTAGTAAATAAGTAGAGAATAGTAGAGATAATTGTTCAAAATAGTCGTTATTGACTCACGATTCGAGTAACGGAAAACCTATACTCGAGAAGATCACCATGGTTATTTGATGTTGCTTAGGTTTTCTAGTCAAAAAGAATCGAGCAAGAAAAAGGGTTACTCATTATGAGTAACCCTTTTTTGTAAAAATGGACTTTCTAAATCAATTTTCTTCGTTGAAACCTTATGTGGTTAGCACAAAGCTTAAGCACTAAAGATTTGAGATAGCTCTGTCGCACATAGGTGGTACTGACGAGGGCAATTACGCCATGTTGTAAGCATGCGACGGTATTTCTCTAGCATTGGCATTTGGCTATTGAAGTGGTGATCTGCTTTGTCAAACTGAGGGTAAAGACCTTCAGAATCAACAAGGAAACGCACGTAATGTACGATTTGCGCTTCAGACGCAATATCAAAACCAAGAAACTGAAGACGACGTTGATCAACCTCAGAACGTTCTTGTTCTGCTAGCATTTTGTTCGACTCTTGCATTGCATGGTACATTTCCATGATGTCGATAATTTCGCGGCATTCTGCTTCAGTCAAACAACCAAACTCTTTATTAAGCTCACGCATCTGGAGCTCGTAACCACGTTCTACAATCGTTTGTAGACGTTGGTATTTTGCAGAGTTCTCAGGGTTCATTTGAGACATTAGGTAGTATTGATTTGATAGAATTAGACGCTGAGCATTGGTCATTTCCATGGGAGGAGCCTCACTAAAAAACTAAATATTATATTCTTTTGTTGCAGTAAGAGTAACAGCATTCCTACGCGTCGAAACATGATCTCAACACGGATTTAATATGATTTTTTGAATTGATAAACAAAAGTTGTAAAGAAAAGTGAAAGGAGAGTTTGTGTTACAAAAAAGAAAACGCCCCAATCAATATTGAGGCGTTTGGAAGTGTATTTTACGTTGGTAAGGATCAGTATTTTACGTTTGGATGATATTGGCTAAGTACTGCAACAATCTCGTCCATCTTCTCTTTACTTGGAGGGTTTGTCCCGTCAAGAGGGTAGTCAAAGCCAAGCGCTTCCCACTTATGAGCACCAAGCTTGTGGTATGGAAGCAGTTCTACTTTTTCGATGTTATCCATATCTTTGATGAACTCACCAAGTAAGTGTGCATCTTCTGGCGTATCGGTGTAACCCGGAACAATCACGTAACGAATCCACGTTTTTTTCCCGATCTTGTGCAGGTAGCGTGCAAAATCAAGTGTACGTCTATTTGATACACCAATGAAATCGTGGTGTATCTCATCTCGCATGTGTTTGAGATCCAGCATGACCAGATCAGATGCTTCTAACACTTCATCTACGACTTCTGTGTGCTTGCGGATGTAGCCATTAGTATCAAGGCAAGTATGGATGCCTTCAGCTTGAGCTGCGCGGAAAAAATCGCGAACAAATTCAGGTTGTAGCATTGCTTCGCCGCCAGAGCAGGTAATACCACCACCAGAGGCTTTCATGAAATGACGGTACGATTTTGCTTCGTTGATGATCTCTTCGACCGTAATTTCTTTTCCATCATGAAGATCCCATGTATCGCGGTTATGGCAGTACATACAACGCATTAAGCAGCCTTGAAGAAACACAATAAAGCGGATACCAGGGCCATCGACAGTACCACAAGATTCGAATGAGTGAATGCGACCAGTTGTAGACATGAGCTATTCTCGTAGAGGAATTTATACCGTTTATTTTATTACAAAAACGGTACATAAAATAGGGTCAAATGGTAACGAGGTCTTTAAAAATAAAGGCAATCATCTGTGTAGATGATTGCCTTTATCAAACTTGAAAGGGAAAGGACGAAAGCCCTTGCTGATGGCTAGAAGAAAGCAAACATTGTAATGCCACCAGTGGTATAGACAGATTCTTTTGCTTCTTTGTAATCAGGTGTTTTTGCTGTTAGTGCGAAGGATGCACCAACGTATTGGTTATACCAAGCCATACCAAGTACTGCTGTCGCTTGAATGTTCTCTAAAGTGACATCGTAGATAGCCGGATCTTGGTTATTTGTTCTCGCGTATTCATCAACGCCAGAACGGTCGCCTTCGATCGTCAGGTCATTAAATCGGTAACGACCTTCTAGACCCGCGTAAGTAAACCAGCCATTGTTTGATGCGCCAATCATACCCGGTTTGAATGGGTTTTCAGTAGTG
The DNA here is from genome assembly GCF_963898195.1 of Vibrio sp. L3-7. Taxonomy (NCBI): domain Bacteria; kingdom Pseudomonadati; phylum Pseudomonadota; class Gammaproteobacteria; order Vibrionales; family Vibrionaceae; genus Vibrio; species Vibrio sp. L3-7. The sequence continues at coordinate 238,407 of NZ_CAWQUW010000034.1, forward strand.
ATGTTGGCCGCGCCAAAGTTGCCACCTAAATCAGTACCCCAACGGAACATAAAGCCCGTTTGGATATCACTTCTAAAGTTACCCACATTAACTTCTGAGATATTTGATATTTCAAAGTCGGTGTTCGCAATAGATTGATTACGCATTAGGTTGAAATGGCTTAAATAGCCAACGCTACCCGCGTACTCATCATCTATTTGGTATTCCCAACCCATAGGCTCGTCTGATTTAGTGATCGAGTGAACCAGCTTTTGAGCATCTTCGGAAAGTGCGCGCTCACCTGTTGTACCAAAGGTGATGTTAAAACGCTGGGCTTGTTGTGGGTGCAGGCTGATGTAATTGAATTCAGTGTGCAGGTAACCTGCGTATGGACGATCATTGGCCGATGGCGTTTCTAATTCAATATCAGAAGGCGTATACATTTTGTGGCCAATGGTGATCTCCCACTTATCTAAAGAGCTTGCGCCCCAATAGGAAAGACTTAATGGTTTGACCCAATCGTATGGGGTAATACTTGATGATGTGTAACCCAGAAATAAACCATTGGTATAGTCTTGGTCGACACCAAAGATGCCATCGTTGTCTAACGCAAAAGTTAACGTAGAACGTTCAGATGCCAATGATGAAAAAGAGAGGAGAATCAGTGGTAAACAACGAAGGTATTTCATGTAGCGGTTACTCTAAGATTATGAACCGAGATAGTATCGTAGTTTGCGCAAATTTGTGGAAAAAAAGTGAATAGAAGAAGGCTTTTTCTGCTCAAGCTAACATTTTGGGAGACTAGTGAAGTCAGTTCGATTTATGTCAGATATAAAAAAGCCCCGCACATTGGCGAGGCTAATTATTATTACTGAATGGTCAGCTTAAGCGTTTAGGCTTATAGAGACTCAGTAAATGTACGTGCGATTACGTCAGCTTGCTGCTCTGTAGTCAGAGAGTTAAAGCGTACAGCGTAACCAGAAACACGAATCGTTAGCTGAGGGTATTTCTCAGGGTGCTTAACTGCGTCTTCAAGAGTTTCGCGGTTAAGAACGTTAACGTTAAGGTGTTGACCACCTTCAATGCCAGCTTCATGGTGGAAGTAACCATCCATTAGGCCTGCAAGGTTAGCACGTTGGCTGTCTTGTTCTTTACCTAGTGCGTTTGGCACGATAGAGAACGTGTAAGAGATACCATCTTGTGCATCAGCAAACGGTAGTTTACCTACAGACGTTAGTGAAGCTACAGCGCCTTTCTCATCACGACCGTGCATTGGGTTAGCACCAGGAGCGAAAGGAGCGCCAGCACGACGACCGTCTGGAGTGTTACCTGTCTTCTTACCGTATACCACGTTAGACGTGATAGTAAGAACTGACTGTGTAGGGATAGAGTTACGGTAAGTCTTAAGCTTACGGATCTTGTTCATGAACGTAGAAACTAGTTCACAAGCAATGTCATCTACACGAGAGTCGTTGTTACCGTATTTAGGGTAATCGCCTTCGATTTCGAAGTCAGTTGCAATGCCATCTTCGTCGCGGATTGGTTTAACAGTCGCGAATTTGATTGCAGACAGTGAGTCAGCTGCAACAGATAGACCAGCAATACCACAAGCCATAGTACGACGAACGTCACGGTCATGAAGAGCCATTAGAGACGCTTCGTAGCTGTATTTGTCGTGCATGTAGTGGATGCTGTTTAGAGCAGTCACGTATTGCTTAGCTAACCAATCCATGAATGTGTCTAGGCGACCCATTACGTCATCGTAGTTAAGTACTTCGTCAGTGATCTTGTCGCCAACTGGGCCAACTTGCATTTTAAGCTTCTCATCAACGCCGCCGTTGATTGCGTAAAGCATAGTTTTTGCAAGGTTAGCACGAGCGCCGAAGAACTGCATTTGCTTACCAACGATCATTGGTGATACACAACAAGCGATTGCGTAATCATCAGAATCAAGGTCAGGACGCATTAGGTCATCATTTTCGTACTGGATAGAAGAAGTATCGATAGATACCTTCGCACAGAAACGCTTGAAGCCGTCAGGCAGTTGCTCAGACCAAAGAACAGTGATGTTTGGCTCTGGAGATGGACCCATTGTGTATAGAGAGTTTAGGAAACGGAAGTTCGAACGCGTTACTAGCGTACGACCGTCGATACCCATACCACCCATAGACTCTGTTGCCCAGATTGGGTCGCCAGAGAATAGCTCATCGTATTCAGGAGTACGTAGGAAACGAACCATACGTAGCTTCATTACGAAATGATCAATCATTTCTTGAGCTTGGTCTTCAGTGATTTTACCAGCAGCGATATCACGCTCAAGGTAGATGTCTAGGAAAGTCGAAGTACGACCTAGAGACATTGCAGCACCGTTTTGAGATTTAACAGCAGCTAGGTAGCCGAAGTAAGTCCACTGGATAGCTTCTTGAGCAGTTTGAGCTGGCTCAGAGATATCGAAGCCGTAAGACGCTGCCATCTGCTTGATTTGACCTAGAGCGCGGTGTTGCTCAGAAATCTCTTCACGAAGTTGCATTGTTGCAGAAAGATCTTCGCCGTTCTCGAAACGCTCTTGTAAAGAAGCGAATTGAGCTGCTTTGTCTTTCATTAGGAAATTAATACCGTAAAGTGCTACGCGACGGTAATCACCAATGATACGACCACGGCCGTATGCATCTGGAAGACCAGTCAGAACACCAGACTTACGACATTTTAGGATATCAGGCGTGTAAATATCGAAAACACCAGCGTTGTGTGTTTTGCGGTATTCTGAATAGATTTTTGAAACCATCGGGTCAAGAGTTTCACCGTATGCTTTACAAGAACCTTCAACCATACGTACACCACCGTTAGGGATGATTGCACGTTTTAGAGGTTTTTCAGTTTGTAGACCAACAATTGTTTCAAGGTCTTTTTCGATGTAGCCCGCATCATGAGAAGTGATGGTAGAGATAACAGAAGTATCGAAATCTACAGGTGCTTTAGTTGCGTTTTCCTGTTTGATACCTTCCATTACCGAAGCCCAAAGCGTATTAGTCGCTTCAGTACCTTCAGAAACTAGGAAAGACTCGTCGCCTTCATACGGCGTGTAGTTCTTTTGAATGAAATCACGAACGTTTACTTCGCTTTGCCACTCACCTGCAGCAAAATCTTCCCAAGCTTTAGCAAATTGCTCTGCCATGACATACCTACCTTTTTAGTAGAAAAAATACGTACTTTAACACTGTTGAGCCAGCGCCCCTCGTAAGGGTAGTACACTCTTATTAATAACAATATGTATGAGCACATTAGCTTTATATGATTATATATATTGTCACTACTTTCTATATGGTGTCTTACTCTATGAATTCAAGATTACGCTAAAAAATTTCTGTAAACCTTAAACTAAATCAATAAATGCCAAAAAAAGTTGAAAAAATTTGAGTGGCAGGGGTTGCCACCCAAACTTTTTTTTAGTCTCAATACTACTTTTGTGTAGTTAGGACTATTATAGCCAAGCTTTTAGGCCATATTGACTTTCTAGCATACCAACTGCAAGCATTGCTACTAGACAGATAACTAAAACGCCAACTGGGATAACAATCTTGTCTACAAATGATAGACGCTTCGCACGCTCTTTATCACCAATAAAGCCATTGTTATCAAGAAGCATAGTGAGTGCCCATGCTAATACTGGGTTAACAACTGCTGAACCGAAGATACAGATACCAGCCGCTTGAGAATCTTTTGAATCCTTAACCATTTGCATACCAGCTTCAAGCAGAGGCAGTGATACACCTACAAGTAGAGCAACACGCATTACTGGTGGCCAAACTGCAACATCCATTGGGAAACCAAGGATTGCAACAATAATACATAGAGAACCAAGCAAGATTGCGCCGCCAGGAATTGGACGTTTTGCGATTGCTGCTGGGATCATGTAAGTACCCCAAGAAGAAGTGATGTTACCACCACCTACAGCAGTACCTACCATTTGACGAACAGAACACATAGTCATTGTGTCATCAACGTCCATCAGAACTTTTTCAGAGCGTTTAGGGTAGTTCAGTTCTTGGAAGATGCGGTGACCTAGGAAATCTGGCGACCACATTGCTACTGCAAGAATTGCGAATGGTAGAGATGCAATGAAGTGTTCAACGTTTGGTAAACCAAGCATCCAACCTTCTGAAGTAGAACCCCACCAGTAAACTGGGTTTAGGTTTGGAATACCCATTTTGGTTTCGAACACGATATCGAAACCTGCACCCAATGCTAATGCAATAGCAAGACCTGTGAATGCACAAACTGGGATAGCCAACCAACGCTTGTTCACTTTTGCTAAGAAAGCGTAGATAGCAATCGTAATAGCAAGAACGATAAGGCCAACGTAACCCATGCTACCCGCTTCAACAGTAGAAGATTGAAGACCAACCGCCCATGCTTGAATTGAGTTTATTTGACTCATGGTACCGGTAAGGCCTAAGAATATAAGCAAGCCACCTGCCGTACCTTCCGAAGTGAGGTTAACAAGTTTAGAGCCGCCTTTTAGGAAACTTAGGATGAGACCGAAGACACCGATAAGAATTGCCAATGCAAGAGGGTGAGCACCAGCGAGAGCGATGGTACCGATAAGGGGGATCATTGGGCCGTGGTTGCCAGCAAGGTTTGCTTTAGGATTAAAGAAACCAGAGGCAAGGATACAGAACAGCAGTGCAGGGATAAGCATTTCTACACGAGCAACTTCGATAGCGAAGTCTTTTCCAAGGTTTACGTGATCCCAAGCTTGAGTTAGGCCATCGGCCCAAGACATCATTACTGCTGAGTACATTGCAATGATACCAATGGTACCAGCAAGTGCAGGAACAAGATCTTCAAGTTCAAAGCGGAAATCACGACCAGGAAGGTTTAAACCGAAGCGGCGAGGCTTCATGATTTGGAGTTCGTGATCTAAATAATCTGAGCGGCTCTCAAATTCAGAAGCAGGACGGTGTAGCTCTTTATAGCTTTTCTCTTCTACTTCAGAGTTCGCATTATTGACAACGTCTGACATAGATTCCTCATATTTTTATGTTAGTAATTCTAAAATTGAATTAAATAAGTTCGCGTAATTGCGTAATTGCGTTATTTCTTAGTTATAACTCATTAACATTATGTTGCACGGTCTTGATGTGCTTTATGCAGCTAAGTTAAAAGAAATGTTTGGCATTTTTAATGCCTTATTTTGTGTTGAGGAGTCTAACAAGCTTACCCTTTAGGGTGATTGATCTTGATCACTTTATGAGTGTATGTGAAAGAAAGCTACAAAACGCAGCGATTCATTAACGTACCATTGATGAAAAGTGTAATTTGTTTTCACAAACTGACGTTTATCTATCTTATTCGAGCCTTTGCTACCAAAGCATGAGTTCAAAGTCCGAAGCTTATTGAGTTATTTCACTATTGCTTGCTTACCGTTGATTGTGGGTGAAACTCTTACAACGTTATAACCAATAAAATAGCGCTACCTTGCGGTGCGGTTTGTTCGGTCATATGAGCGCTCTATTTTTCGTCAGCGGAGTTTCTTAGTTCACAAAATTTGTTTTTCTTGTGAGACACCAAGCTACGGGACTCTCATTTTGATTAACTTTATTTAAACAATGTAAGAGTTGTAATTACGACTTATTGATAGAACTCATTCATTAAATTGAGGTGAAAACGCTACCTTTTGCATAATAAGTCAGAGTGAATCGCTATTTATTCCAAATTATTAGGTTAATAATTTGTTGCATGTTAAACCGTGTGGTGCTAATTTGTATCGCATGAAAAGGTCGGAGTACCTTGCATTTTCACAAACTTGGGAGAGAAAGCGCATGAAAGATGTACCGGCGCTGGACATAAAGGATCTACACAAAACGTTTGGTCAAAATGAAGTTTTAAAGGGAATTTCACTTTCTGCGCACAAAGGCGATGTAGTATCGATTATCGGGTCTTCAGGGTCAGGTAAAAGTACTTTCCTTAGATGTATCAACCTTTTAGAAACACCAACTGCTGGCGAGATTTGGGTTAATGGTGAATTAATTCAAATGAAAAACAACCGCCAAGGTGTTTCTGTTCCTACCAATGAAAAACAAGTACAGCGAATCCGTTCTCGTCTGGCAATGGTTTTTCAGGGATTCAATTTATGGTCTCATCTGACCGTTCTCGAAAATGTTATCGAAGCACCTGTTCACGTATTAGGTGTGCCCAAAGCACAAGCGATTGAAAATGCAGAGTTACTGCTGAAGAAAGTAGGCCTGTACGAGCGCAAAGATTACTACCCAGGACACTTATCTGGTGGACAACAACAACGTGCAGCTATAGCAAGAGCGTTAGCGGTCGATCCGGAAGTTATGTTATTTGATGAGCCAACATCGGCGCTTGACCCAGAGTTAGTCGGTGAAGTTCTTGGTGTAATGCGTGATCTAGCAGAAGAAGGAAGAACCATGCTTGTGGTAACACATGAGATGGCTTTTGCTCGTGACGTATCAAACCACGTGATGTTCTTGCATCAAGGTCTAGTGGAAGAGCAGGGTGATCCAGCTAAACTGTTTACGGAACCTGAATCTGAGCGATTGAAACAGTTTATCTCTTCGATTTATTAATCGGTTTACTTAGAGATAAATCGTTAGCGCGAATCAGAATTGAAATGCCGCCGCCAAGGTAAACAGCGACGGTGTGAACAATAAAACACAACAAGTCAATTAATCAGTAACAACAAACACAATATTAAAAACTAGCAAAACATAAAAACCTAAATCACAGGAGTAGGGATATGAAAAAGTGGTTATTAGTCGCGGCACTTGCTGCAACTGCTGCAACGGGCGTAGCTCAAGCAAAAGAATGGAAAACAGTACGCTTCGGTATTGAAGGTGCTTACCCTCCATTCAGCTGGACTGAAGCTGACGGTTCACTAAAAGGCTTCGATGTCGATATGGCTAACGCGCTTTGTACTGAAATGCAGGTGAAGTGTAAGATCGTTGCACAAGACTGGGACGGTATTATTCCTTCTCTACTTGCTCGTAAATATGATGCGATCATTGCGGCAATGTCTATCACGGAAGAGCGTAAGAAAAAAATCGATTTCACTGGTAAATACGCACTTATCCCAAACAAATTCATCGCTAAAAAAGATGCAGGACTTAACTTTGATGACCTAAGTGGTCAAAAAATTGCAGTTCAGCGTGCAACAACTCACGACAAATACCTAACAGATAACTACGGTGATTCAGTAGAGATCGTTCGTTACGGTTCATTTGACGAAGCTTACCTTGATCTAGCCAACGGACGTGTTGTAGCTGTACTTGGTGATGCGTCTGCTCTTGAAGAAGGCGTTCTAAACAAAGCTGGTGGTGAAGCTTACGAGTTTGTTGGTCCATCACTAACGGATCCTAAATGGTTCGGTGACGGTTTTGGTATTGCACTACGCAAGCAAGATAAAGATCTGACTAAACAGCTAGATGCTGCAATCCTTTCACTACGTGAAAAAGGCATCTACCAAGATATCGCTGCTAAATACTTCAATTACGACGTATACGGTAAGTAACCTCTAGCGTCAATTCTTAAGGGAGAGGTTCCTCTCTCCCTGTCTTACCAACTTTTTCGCAGTTCTGTTGGAATTCATTATGTTTGATTTACTAGGATATGAAGCTTCGATCCTGAAAGGGGCGGTGCTTACAATTGAAGTGGCTTTACTATCGCTAATTTTAGCTATGGTTCTTGGTATGCTAGGTGCCTTGGCAAAGTTAGCGCCATACCGCTGGGCTCGCGCTATTGCAACCCTCTACACAACCGTTATTCGAGGCATCCCTGACCTCGTATTGATGATGTTGATTTTCTTTGGTGGACAAATCCTTTTAAACAACAGTTTGTATTCCATCAATGAGTGGCTCAATGAGTGGTTCACTTCGAGTGATCCTAACCATGAATGGACCGCTTACTTACCTGATTATATCGATGTCAGTCCGTTTATTGCCGGTGTATTAACGATTGGCTTTATTTTTGGTGCTTACATGGCTGAAACATTCCGTGGTGCAATCATGGCTGTTGACAGCGGTGAAATGGAAGCGGCCAAGGCTTACGGCATGGGTCCAGTTTTAGCGTTCCGTCGTATTCTACTTCCACAAATGATTCGTCACGCATTGCCAGGTTTCGGTAACAACTGGTTAGTACTGCTCAAAACGACGGCTTTAGTATCCATTATTGGATTAGAGGATATGGTACGTGTCAGCACGTTGGCAGCAGGTTCAACCAAAATGCCATTCACGTTTTATATGGCAGTAGCACTTATCTTCTTATTCTTTACAAGTGTTTCGACTGGCTTACTTAAGCTTGTTGAACGTAAATTCAGCATTCACGCGAGGTAGATATGGACTTTTCATTGATTATTGAAAGCCTACCAATTTACCTTAGTGGTTTATGGACAACGGCTTGGATGGTTTGCGTAGCTTTGATTATTGGCCTATGTGTCGCCATACCATTAGCTATTTCTCGTAACAGTCCCAATATGCTGATTAATGCCCCAGCTTGGTCATTCATTTATTTCTTCCGTGGGACACCATTATTGGTGCAGTTGTACCTGATTTATTACGGGATGGATCAGTTCTTCCCAGTGAAAGACACACTATGGGAAAACGCGTGGTTCTGTGCATTGGTTGCATTTATTCTCAACACGTCTGCATACACAGCAGAGATCATTCGTGGTGCAATTAACGGTTTACCTAAAGGTGAAGTTGAAGCGGCAAAAGCGTACGGTATGAGTACAGCGAAGACTTATCGTCGCATCATTTTACCAAGTGCTTTGCGTCGAGCATTGCCAGCTTATAGTAATGAAGTCATCTTTATGCTTCATGGCTCTGCAGTTGCAGGTATTGTAACGATTATGGATCTGACTGGTGCAGCACGTTTGGTAAACTCTCGTTACTACGCTCCATTCGAGTCTTTCTTAACAGCAGGCCTGTTCTACATGGGGTTAACGTTTATTATCATTGCGATTTTCAAATTCGCAGAGAAACGTTTCCTAGCTTACCTAAGACCACTTAGTTAATAAGTACGTAACAACTATTTCACTTAAACAAACGGCGCTTTTATAGCGCCGTTTTTTATGGATAAACTCGTTTACGTTAAGCTATTTAAACGTTGACCAAATTGGTGCGTGATCAGATGGCTTTTCAATGCCACGCAGTTCGTAATCGATGCCTGCTTCAGTACATTTATCAGCAAGTTTCTGAGTCGCAAGTACTACATCAATGCGTAGGCCGCGGTTGTCCACGAAACCTTTAGAACGGTAATCAAACCATGAGTACTGGTCGTTTACTTCTGGGTGTAATAGACGGAAGCTGTCTACAAATCCCCAATCCATCAATGTTTTCAGCCATTCGCGCTCTTCTGGTTGGAAAGAACACTTACCGGTTTTCAACCAACGTTTCGCGTTAGGTTCACCGATGCCGATGTCTGCGTCGATAGGGCTGATGTTAATGTCGCCCATCACAATGACTTGTTCATCTTTGTTGTGGTAGTCATTTAGGTAAGTCATCAAGTCTTTGTAGAACTGACGCTTGTATGGGTATTTAGTCTCGTGCTTGATGTTATCCCCTTGAGGGAAGTAGCCATTGAGCACGGTAACTTTTTCACCGTTTTCGTCTTCAAAAGTCGCCATGATCATACGCTTTTGATGGTCTTCATTGTCTGTAGGAAAACCTTTCTGCACAGAGATAGGTTCTTGCTTACACAGCATAGCCACACCGTAGTGCGCTTTTTGGCCATGGAAGTAAACCTTGTAACCCATCGCTTCAACATCAGCGAGCGGGAAGGCTTCATCGTGTACTTTAATTTCTTGAAGACCAATCACGTCAGGTTGGTGTTTGTCGATAATCGCTTGCAGTTGGTGAAGGCGGGCTCTAAGGCCATTGATGTTGAAGCTAATTACTTTCATTTGTTTTTATACCTCTCGGAAACCTTTGTCACTGTTTGTTCTAAAGGTTTTTTGATTTGGTTGATTTCATGGTTCATCGTATTTAACCATGCTTAATAATTTCTGTCGCCATTTTGTAGTGACTAAATGGCGACGTAAAATTGTGTGAATACCTACAGTTACGCGGAATCTATTGAGTCTTTAGCAAGTCTAAAAAGAAAGCGTATTCAAGTGCGTCTTCTTTCAATCGTTTAAATCGACCAGAAGCACCACCGTGACCGGCTTCCATATCGGTTTTGAACAGCAGTACATTGTTGTCTGTTTTCATTTCACGCAGTTTCGCCACCCACTTCATTGGTTCAAAGTACTGTACCTGTGAGTCATGCAGACCTGTTGTTACCAGCATGTTCGGGTAGTTTTGTACCTTAATGTTGTCGTATGGCGAGTAACCCAGCATGTAATCGTAGTAGGTTTTATCGTTCGGATTGCCCCATTCGTCATATTCGTTTGTGGTTAGAGGGATCGATTCATCAAGCATGGTTGTTACCACGTCTACAAACGGAACATGAGCACCAATACCACGGTACAGTTCTGGTGCTTGGTTGATGATTGCGCCCATCAATAGACCGCCAGCTGAGCCGCCTACCGCAAATACTTTATCCTTAGCACCGTAACCTTCTTCAACAAGCCCTTTGGTTACATCAATAAAGTCGTTGAACGTGTTTTGTTTGGTCAGTTTCTTGCCATCTTCATACCAAGGGCGACCAAGCATTTCTGAACCACGAATATGTGCGATAGCATAAACGAATCCGCGATCAAGTAAGCTGAGGCGTGCCGATCCAAAGGTTGGTTCGATTGTGTGGCCGTAAGAGCCGTAGCCGTATTGGTAGATAGGGTTAGTGCCGTCTTTCTTGAATAAATCTTTACGATAAACCAAAGAAACAGGTACTTGCTTACCATCGCGAGCCGTTACCATGATTCGCTCTGATTGGTAATTATCCGCTTCGAAATCACCTAATACGGGTGTTTGCTTCATTAGCTCGGATTCACCTGTATTTAGGTCGAAATCATAGTAAGTGCCCGGCGTGGTTAGGCTGCTGTAATAAACACGAACTTTTGAGTTATCTAATTCATAGTTACCTGTTAGGTAAGCGGCAAAAGCGGTATCGTTAAATTCAAGTGGGAACTCTTTGCCCGTTGATAGTTGACGTACTTTCACTGTAGATAAGCTATTTGCACGTTGCTCGTAAACAAGATGGTCATCAAACAACTCGAAATCAACAAGTTGAGTATTATCGTCGGCTGGGATGACATCGACCCATTTTGAACGGTCGTGCATGTCTTCGGTTGTGACTTTCATTAAACGGAAGTTGACGGCTTGGTAGTTGGTGTAGATGTAGTGCCAGTTACCCAATTTAGCGATGCTGTACTCAATCCCCGTTTCTTTTGGGTAAAAAGGTTCTGCTTTCGCGTTTGGGTTGCTGGCATCTATGACTGAAACACCGCTGGTTTCTGTGCTCGAATGCCAAATGTAGACCTGTTCACCATCTTTGCTTTTGCTCAGGGATGTGTAGTAAGCGCTGTCGGTTTCTTCGTAGATTAGCTCATCGCTTGTCTGAGTTGTGCCTAAGATATGGCGGAGAACTTGGTAACCCAGCAGCGTTTGCGGATCTTTCTTGATGTAATAGAAGGCTTGGTTGTCGTTTTGCCATGCAATTGAACTCGAGGCACCTTCAATTTCATCCGTTAGATATTCACCGGTCGTAAGGTCTTTAATCTTTATTGTGTAAACTCGGCGGCTCAGCGTATCTTCTCCATAGGCCAACAAGTTTTCGTTTGGGCTGATCGTCAAGCCACCAATACTGAAGAATTCATGGTCTTTTGCCAGTGCGTTAACGTCTAAGATGACTTGCTTGTCTGTGCCTGCAAAGTCTTTTGCACGCAAGTGAACTTCGTATTCGTTGTCACCTGTGACTTCATTCGAATAGTAGTAGCGGCCTTTACGAACCGGTACCGAATTATCGTCTTTCGCGATTCGCCCTTTGATCTCTTCAAATAACTGTTCTTGTAATGCTTCAGTGTGTTTCAACACGGTCTCTGTGTACTGATTCTCTTGCTCAAGGTGTTGCAAAATTTCTGGATCTTCGCGTTCGTCATCGCGCATCCAGTAGTAATCATCGATTCTAGTGTCACCATGAATCGTCATTGCATGAGGGACTTTCTTAGCAACGGGTGCTTGGATTTGCTGAGCGACGAGTTGTGATTGAGAGTAGTGGTTCATGGTTGATATTCCTTGATTGCTGCATCCGGCGACAAGCGCTATTGATACGGCTAATGTGGTTAAAGCGATACGCATCTGTATATCCTTAGTGTGCACCTAACTCGTTTTAATGCCAGCATCCTTTGTAATCGGAGTCTCGGTGCCTTGGTTATCTTCCAGTGATGTTATTTATAATTGGATTCTGGATATGCACTTTCAGCGTAAGTGTCTGTTATTGTTTTCATAAAATCAAAGTAATGTTAAATGAAATGGTTAACGAGTGAGAGGAAAAACGTGCAACAAAAAGGGACACACTTTTCAGCATATCCCTTTTCTTTGTTTAGGCAGAAATAGATTCTTATTTTAGATAGCCAATGGCATTTCGTTTGAGTGGTCATGTTTACGATTGACCCAACGTAAACCAAGCATGACGATAAATGACATTACGATCATCAAACAACCGAGTGGCAACTGGTCTTTAGCAGGGAAGAACGATGCTAATAATGTTGCGATGCCAGCACCTAGGTTCTGCATGCCACCTAAGATCGCGCCTCCAGTGCCAGCGTGATATGGGAATGGCGAAAGTGCCCCTGTTGTTGCTGCTGGAAAGAGGATGCCAGCACCCAAGAAGTAAATGGTTGCACCGCCAATCAAAGTCAATGCTGTCGTTTGACCAAAAAGACCCGGTATCAATACCACTGCTGAGCCTACTAAGATCGCGACTAGACCAAAATTCAATGCCCGACGTTCAGAGCGACGTTGTGCGATGTAACTAGATAAGCCAGCACCCACTAAGTAGCCCGGAATGGGTAAGACAAACAACAAGCTTACTGTGGTTGCAGGTAAGCCAAGTACGCCGCCAAGCAGTACACCTGCCGCTGCTTCAAATACGGCTACGCCAGCAAATGTTGCGACCAGTACCAGCAAGAAACCTTGGAAACGTTTGTCAGAAAGAACGAATTTGTAGCTGTTTACAACCGATTCATGTTTACGTCGCTCTTTTGGTAGTGTTTCCATCATGCTCGTCATCATGGTGATCACAACAGCGATACCAAACAGCGCAAGGAACAAGTAGCTAGAACGCCAGCCGAAAGCTTCTGTTAGGTAACCACCCAATACAGGAGCCATCAATGGTGAGAAAATTACACACATGCTGATTAAACTGTTTGCACGGTGCAGCTCTGCGCCTTCAAAGCAGTCGCGAGTCAATGTACGAGACATCGCACCGCCACAACCGATGCCCAAACCTTGGATAAAGCTACCAGCTAAGAACCATTCATATTCATGAGCGAATAATGCCACCAAAGTACCGATGATATAGATGATCAAACCAGCAACGATGATGGGTTTACGACCTAGGCGATCAGAAAGCGGGCCGTAGACAAATTGTGACAGACCGTAAGGGATCAGGTAACACGCCATCACGGCTTGAAGTGAAGACGCAGAAACCAAGAACTCACCCGACATATGACCGATAGAAGGCACGTACATCGTTTGAGTCATTTGACCTACGGCAGTCAGAATTGCGATTAAAAAGGTAAGTTTCGCTAATGGAAACGAGGCAGACATTTGCGTATCTCTCCAAAAATTAAAGACGTAAAAAGCCTTAGCGCTCCATTAAGGAGAGCCAAACAAATAAAGTATTCAGGGAATCTAGGCGCGAGATATTAGAGCTTGAATGGCGACTTAGCAATCAAAAAGTGTGAAGTTGATCAAGATAAAAATCTATAGTTTGGATTATAAAAACTAATCTGAATCGATGAGTTTTAAAGAGGGAAAGGGTGATTCGATTTCTTGGAAATGTCGATGCTATGGCTATGCTCAAAGTGCTAGGTCAATAGCCACATGACCCATGATTGCATGAGTACATTATTTGAAATCACAGAAACAAAAGACAAATGGCACGGCTTATTAACATTTATATAAACTTTCGTTTTATATGGGTGCAATTTGTGCTGTAATTATCCGCTAAGCTATTCGTCAAACTTATTTACATTGTGCTCTTCAATTCATCTCAATGTGGTAGTTACGGTTATGGAAGTCTTTTGGCTTAAATAAGGATATTAAATGCGCTCACTATCGGTACAGTGGAAAATCACCCTGCTTGCAGGCTGCTGTCTAATCATTACTTCACTGTCTCTTATTGGTTTCTCGATCTACAACGCGACGAGTAATCAACAAGTCATAAAATCTCAAAGTTCAGAATCGGTTATCAATAAGACCGAGCAACTATTAGCGTCAGTTTCTCAGCTCAATGCACAGGAAACCCAGCGTTATGTCGACGAAGCCATCTATCGCGCCGAGATGCTCGCGTCTAGTGCTCAGTTTCTTAAGAACAATGCAGACGAAAACTTTACGCCAAGTGAAGAGTTACGTACGGCATTAGATGAAATGGTGCGTCGTTCAGTTTTAAATTTCGATTCAATTCAAGGGGCATATTTAGTTTTCCAGCCTGATTTACTTGATGGTGAAGATGCTAATTATGTCGATGCTGACTATGTTGGATCCAATGAAAAAGGCCGTTTTGCACCTTATTGGAAAGTAGCAGACAACGGTGAGAATGTTCTCTCGAACGTAATTTCAGAAGCTATCTTGAATGATGACAGCAACAGTGAACGTTTTTACTGCCCATTGTCATCGGGTCAAACATGTATCAGTACCCCAAGAGTGGTAAACAGTGGCGGTACAACGTTACTTACTTCTTCAATTTCAGTGCCTATCTTGGTTGATGATGTTGCCATCGGTTTCCTGGGGATCGATTTAAGGCTTGATGGTTTGGTCAATGTTGTGACTCAATCTGATCAAAGCTTATTTAATGGCGCTGGTGCGGCTTATGTTGTGAGCCTAGACGGTTCTGTTATCGCTTCTGATGATAAAAGCATTGCTGTTGGTTCTAATTTCCAAAGTGAAAACACAAACGGCGACTTGATGACTGACTTTATCTTTGGTGGTGAGGTGACGACTCAATGGAGCGAGAATGGTGAGTGGTTACTCGCGTTTGCTCCTGTTGTAGCTGCTAACCAAACGTGGGGTGTGCTATTTGAGATCCCGCGAGAGAGTGTGGTCGCCGATGCGAATAAATTGGATTCAATTATTAGTACGAAGGTAAGCGAAGGCATCCAAACAGAAGTCATTGCAGGTATCGTCTTTATTCTTTTCGGTTTAGCTATTATCGCGTTTGCTTCACTGTCTATTGTTAAGCCTATCCGACAAGTGGTAGAGCGACTTAACGATATAGCTTCGGGTGAGGGTGACTTAACTCAGCGTCTAGAAGTTAAGTCTAAAGACGAAATTGGTCAGCTATCTAAAGGCTTTAACTTGTTCTTAGATAAGCTTCAGCATACGATTAAAGAAGTGATCCAAACAACGGAGCAAGTCGCAAGCACGACAAGTCAAGCGAAGGCATCGGCGTCAAGTACACGTGAAAGCAGCGAGTCCCAATTTAAAGAAGTTGATTTAGTGGCGACTGCCGCAGAAGAGATGACTCAGACTTCTGGATTAGTAGTACAAAATGCAGAAATAGCCGTTGATGCAGCGTGTGAAGCGAATCGTTCAGCTCAACAAGGGCAACAAGTTATTGAGCTTTCTGCCGGCGAAATGAGAAAGCTTGTTGAACGTATGTCGAGCGCGGTTCCGATTGTTGAAGAGTTAGCGAAGAATAATGGAAACATCACTGAGATCTTAAGTGTTATCGAAGGGATCTCAGAGCAAACCAACTTACTAGCCTTGAATGCTGCTATTGAAGCCGCGAGGGCAGGGGAACAAGGTCGAGGTTTTGCTGTGGTTGCTGATGAAGTTCGAAACCTAGCGAGTCGTACGCAGTCCTCGGTTGGTGAAATTAGAGCTGTGATCGATAAGGTTCATGCTGGAACGCAAGACGTTGTTGAGGCAATACAAGAAGGCAACATACTGGCGAATGATACAGCGCTGCACGTTCAGAAAGCGGTTGAAGATCTGGGTTCGATCTTTACTTCTATTGAGGCGATCAGTGATATGAACAGTCAGATCGTGAGAGCAGCTGAAGAGCAGCGTTCGGTTTCTGGTGAAGTGAATCAAAGTGTGGTTAACATACGTGATCTAAGTGCGAAGATTTTGGACCAAGCAGCAGCTTCTGAGCAAGTAGGTACTGAAATTGACCAACTGTCTCAAAAGCAAAAGAAATTGGTTAATCAGTTTAAGGTCTAGTTGTTCAAGGTTTTGCTATTTAAGTTTAGCTAACGGTTGAATCGAAAAAGGGGCAAATGAAGATTTCATTTGTCCCTTTTCTGTTTTTCTAAGGCTATTAGGCTATTAGGCTATTAGGCTCAAGGGCTCGGTGATATTCATCGAAACCGATTAACCAAGTTAGTCTTCGATAAACCAGTAACCTTTGTTTACCAACTCAGTCACAACTGTTACACCTGAAGGAGTAAGATTGGTTTCCGAGTTAATCACCGAGTCATCACACAGTACGTTTAGTAGCGATGAATCAGCCTGTTCAACTTTAACGACTTCCCCATTGATGTAAGCTGTGTTGCTTTCATTCTCATGGTATAGCGATTTTAAGCCCGATACTCGACAGATCTCGCCTTCTGACTCTAAGTGTTGGGCGATCTCTTCTTCTGTCCATAATGGCTCTGGTGCAACGATATCAAGCTGGTGGCGTGATTGGCTGAGTAAACACCCCATGAATTCGCTGATGGTTTCTGGTTGCTCTAGTGCTGATTTCAGCATATCCGTAAGATTACTCAAATCAGAAGAACGAATTTTGCCATAGCCATCTTGAGTTTTGAATTCAGGGTCATGTAGATGGACGTCACCCATATCATGAGCAAGTACAAAATCGGCGAAGTTACTGATTAGCTCTTGTTCTTTAGGAGAGCGGTAGCCAATAGAGTAGCTCATTGAAGGTTCTAAAGTGTTACCTTCATGTGGGAAACCTGGTGGGATATAAAGGATATCGCCTGGCTCCAAAGTTTCATCAATGATTGGCTCAAAGCCTTCTATTTGACGCAGTGCTGAAGCTTGTACTGTTTCTTTATATTGCCCTACATCTTTCGCGCCAACCTTCCATTGTCGCTTACCTTGACCTTGAATGATGAATACATCGTATTGATCAATATGCGGTCCTACACCGCCTTGTGGTGCTGAGTAGCAGATCATTAGATCGTCGAACAGCCAGTTTGGCAGTTGTTCGAAAGCTTGAGTCAGTTGATTAGCACCTTGATGCCAATGGTTCGCCGCTTGCACGATCAATTGCCAATGGGTTTCAGTTAGTTCACCAAACTTTTCTTCGGTGAATGGACCGTGTTCTGCTGTCCACTGATTGTCAAGGTTAGAGACAAAGCGAGAATCGACTTCTTCTTCCATCGATAAACCAGCAAGTTCTTCTGGAGACATTGGGTCGATGAAGTTTTTGAATCCACCTTTCAAGATGGTTGGTTTTTTATGCCAGTAGTTTTCAAGAAATTCGGGCATAGAAAAGCTAAGTTGGTACATGTGAATCCTGTATATTTTATGCTAGATGCTAGATGCTAGATGCTAGATGCTAGATGCTAGTTTGGATTGTAAATCTTGTTGGACAATCTTAATTGCCTCTAACGCAACCTTTAGGTCGATTTCGTTGCTTTCGAGTAGATAAATCAAGTCTACAGCCAACTTAACTTCTTCTGGTGCGTTATCTAATGGTGATGATGTGTTTTCAGTGCTCATTTCGCTTAGGGTTCTCTAAGTTAATCAGTCTCTCAATGTTTTTCATTGAATCTTCACAGCGTTCTAATCGTTCTTTTGCTAACTGCCAAGCTTCGTCAGCTTTCTTTTTACTGTGGCGAGGAGCTGAATCAAACGTTAACTTTCGTAGCTGTACTAAATCGACTAATCGCTTTTGCCAGTCTTGGTGCTGCGCGAGTTCATTATATAAGTCGTTAAGGCTTTTCCCGAGCTTACTTTTTCGGTCTAGACGTAAATCATGATTGGCAAGCTCTCTTTGAATTGCTGCTATCTGGTTAGTTAACTTTTCAGTCAGATAGTTTGCTCTGGGTGCGATGAGCTGATTTGTTGCTTGTTCGCGTAAAATAGTGTGGTAGGTAGCTTGAGTTTCGAGTGCATAGGGAAGCAAAATAAACGCTCTAGACTTAAATAAAGTTCGATCGAATAATGCTTGATGGTAAGCCCCTCGACCTTTATCGACCTGAGAGCAGTGACCTATTAAGGTATCTATGACGTTTTTAAGCTTCGAAAACTGATTCATTCTACTCCCGTTTACTTTGTGGTTATAAATTTACAAACCAAGCTTCGTAAGCCAATTTAATCGCAAGGACACTAACCACGGTAACAAACACAGGTCGTATAAACGTAGCACCAAATCGAATTGCGGAGTGAGCCCCAACAAATGCGCCAGCCATCAAGCAAATACCCATGGTTAAACCTAATACCCAGTCGATATGACCTAGAATGGCAAACGTCACCAAGGACGTTAAATTACTAGTAAAGTTCATCGCCTTGGATAAGCCAGACGCAAGTAAGATGTTTAAACGGTACAATGCCATTGAGCTTACTGTCCAAAAGGCACCCGTTCCGGGGCCTGCGACACCATCATAGAACCCTAGTATGAACCCTTGAAATTTTTGTTTTCTCTTAAGCACCGGACATGGTTTAGGTGACACATTGTGGCTCACCTCTGGTGTCTTGTGAAAAATGGTATAGACTGCCGCCGCTAAAATAATGAGCGGCAACACTTTTTCAAGCCATTCAGTGCTGATTGCATCGACGGTCAATGTACCAATAGTCGCGCCTATTAGGGTTGCTACAAATGCATTGATCCAGCATTCAGGCTTAAACAACTTCTTACGGTAATACGTAAGAGCCGCTGTTGATGAAGCAAATGTAGCGGCTAGCTTATTGGTACCAAGCGCAATATGCGGAGGTAAGCCAAGTGATAGCAAGGCGGGGACGGTTAACATCCCTCCACCACCTGCGACAGCATCAATAAAGCCGGCTGCAAAGGCAACCAAAGCAAGTACAACCAACATGGTTGGTTCAATCATTTCCATAAATAGTTATTGTTCTCGTTATATGCTGATAGGGCAGCCGCATGAATTTCCGTTGGGCTAGTCATGCATTGTTGTGAATGCGAGGAGCCATGATGATAGACCCCAAACCATCGATATGATGGCGAAATTAATATTCTATTGTTCTTTTAAAAGGCGGTAATGAGTCGATCAACGATTTACCGTATCGCTTCGTAACTATGCGCCGGTCAAGGATCGTGACTTTACCAGAATCTCTTTCTTTACGCAGTAACCGTCCGACAGATTGAATAAGCTTTTTGCTCGCATCTGGAACGGTAATTTGCATGAACGGATTCCCGCCTCTTGATTCAATATATTCAGAGTGTGCTTGCTCTACAGGAGAGGTTGGCACACCAAAAGGAATTTTAGTAATGACGAGGTTTTCAAGAAGCTCCCCAGGTAAATCTAGACCTTCAGAAAAGCTCCCTGTTCCAAAAAGGACGCTTGTTTTACCTTGCTCTATTAGCTTTTTATGTTTTTTTAGGATTTCAGTGCGTGAAGTGTCACCTTGAACCTGTAAAGCCCATGATTTTTTAACGAAATCTGTTGTTAAAGCTTCTGCAACTTTGTTCATTTGCCAATAAGAAGAGAATAGAACGAGATTGGCTTTGTTGTCTTCTAATACCTTAGGCAAAATTTCAATAAGATATTCTGTAAACTGAGGTGCTTGAGGTTCGTACTTCATTGCAGGAACAATCAGCTCTGCTTGGTTTTGATAATCAAACGGAGATGCCAAAGCAAGAAATTGAACACCGTCTTCTGCTTTTTGACTAATACCAGCTTGATGACAGAAAAAACTGAATGAGTTGAGCGCTCTCATTGTTGCTGAAACGAGTACAGCCCCAACACAGCGGCTCCAAATCTGCTGATCAAGTTGCCAGCCAACTTCTAACGGAGAGACATTCACAACGAAATCGCCTTCAGTTTCTTTGTTTAACTCAAGCCATCGAGCCAAAGGTGCGCCTTTCTCTCGTTTCGGCTCTGCCATTAAGCGCCAGACTTGAGCAAGGTTTTCGGTTCTCTGTATATAGAAGCCAATTTCTGCAAGTGCAGGCTCAGCTAGTTTTGCTGAAAGCTCTCCGTCTTTAACTCGTTCTGCAATCAGATCTGCGATTTTCGCGACGGCTTGACTCGCCTTTTGAGTCAGTTGTTTAAGGTCTTTAGATTCATTCTCTAACCATTCGGGAAGGTCACCGTGTTCAAAGCGGTAAAGTCCATCTTCAAAATGGGCTGCGTCAAACCGTTTGCTTAGCTGGGTTAGAGTCGGGATTAGCTGTTGCACTGTATCTTGCAGTTGATTTCTAAATCGATGAACGCGTTTTTCATCGGCTAGCCCTGAAAGCTTGCTGATAGATTGATTCAAACGCTCTAACCAAGATGCGGCGCCTTTTAAACTTGCAGCAGCAGACGAGTGGTCTCTTGCTACGTGAGGTAAATGGTGAGCTTCATCGAATATATAGATGCTATTTTCTGGTTCAGGCAGTATGACGCCGCCGCCTAGATCTGCATCAGCCATCACTAAACTGTGATTGGCGATAATCACGTCTGCTTTATCTAGCTCTGAACGTGCTTTTTGGAAAGGGCAATCTCTATGACTTGGCATACTGTTGTTGCAGCTGTGCTTATCACTGACGATCATTTGCCAAATCATGTTGTCGATTGGTTTCGGCCATGAATCGCGGTCGCCATCCCATTTACCTTGAGCCAAACTACGGTACATGGTTTGAAGTTGTTCGACGTCTTTCTTCTTTGGCTTAGACTCAAACATAGCCATTTGCCCACCATCAACTCCGCAAGCCGCTGCTAATTTCTCTGAGCAACAATAACGTTGTCTACCTTTAGCTAATATAAAAGAGAACTCTCTATCGGTGAGTCTTCTATATAAAGGAAGATCTTTATTCACGAGTTGTTCTTGTAATGCGACAGTCGCGGTCGAAATGATAATTTTTCGATTATTTAAAACCGCTACGGGAATGGTTGCCATTAAATAAGCAAGAGATTTTCCGATCCCAGTCCCCGCTTCTGCAACAATCATACGATTACTTTTGTGGTACTGACCACACAGTGTCTTCGCAATCTCGGCTACAAGGTAATTTTGTGCACGTCGAGGTACAAAGTTGTCCAACTGATCTTGGAGGTTTTGATAACTGGTGCGAATAGAATTTTGAATTTTAGTAGTTAGCATACTGTGACCTACGTAACGGAGCGAGGATAGTAGCACATATCACTAGTCGGTACATTTACGGCAAAATAGCTTGCTTTTGAATCAAAGGTAGATCTCGTTCACAAAAAAAAACTGAACCATCAGGAACTTAACGATTTTATTTATCTTGTGAAATATATATATTAAAAAAGACTGACCTACAGGTGTTAAATTCTATTTAAAGGTTGTTTTTAGCGTTCTTGTTGGGTTTATATTCTGTTTTATTGTTTTTTATAGTTATTATATTTCCTGATAAAACTAAGGATAAGCTGCTCGTAAAACGATGAAAAAAAATGTAAGTGTTTGATTTTAAATTGTTTGTGTTTTTTTTAGGTGCATTTTTAGTTTATTTGACACGCAGGATAATCTTTTGCAATCTAGACCTCGAAATTTAGTGACGGTGATTAACCAACAAAGAGTGGTAATGACCAGTCATAAAAATAATAGGGAACCGGGCAAGGATCTCCCATTCTTAGAAAAGGCAGTGGATTTATTATGAAAAAGACTCTATTAGCACTAACTATCGCAGCAGCTTCAACTTCAGCTTTCGCGAACGTAGGTCTAGAAAACTCAAAACCAACATTTGAATTTGACCCTATGCACAAAGAGCAGTTCTCTGTTTCTGGCGCAATCGGTGTGGGTGGTTACTACGATACAAAAACTAACGCTATCTACGATGACTGGGCTACAGCTCTTACTCTAGCAGTTAGCTACAAAAACAACCGTATCCTTGGTTACTTCGAAACTGATTTCGAACTTAACTGGACTACTGACGAAAAAGACAATGGCTTCGGCGTTAAGAATGACTTCGGTACTGACGTTGATAAAGCATGGTTAGGTTTTGACACTGGTGTTGGTGTTGCATCTTTCGGTTGGGAAAACGACACTGCTCTTGATAAAGTAGATGGCGCTGGCGACATGACTTACGAGTTTGGTTCTTCTGCTGGTGACGCATCTGACGCATTTAACGTAGTTAAGTTCCAAGGCGCAACTTCTGGTTTTGCTTACGGTGTTTCTTACTTTGAAACTGATGATGACCATTCTGCTGCTGATAAAGGCGTGAACGGTTACGTTGGTTTTGAAAGCGAAGTTGTAAATGTTTACGGTGGCTACGAAACTCGTGACGAAGCTGATTACCAAGTTTACTCTGTATCTGGTAACTCTAAGATTGGTGAGCTAGACCTAGGTGTTAACTTCTGGATCAACGATGGTTCAGACGACAAAACAGCTACTAAGAACACTACTAACCTAGAAACAGTTGGCTACTACCTATCTGCCGGTTACCCAGTAACTGAGCAACTAACTCTTGCCGCTGGTTACAACGCTAACTCTACTACTGAAGATGGCCAAGCTGACAAAGATATCTCTCGCGTAAACGTTGCAGCAATGTACACGCTTAACGACCGCGTAGACATGGGTATCGATATCCTTCAAGACATCGACGCTGGTAAAGGCAACGACGAAGAGACTTACGTATTCGCTGCTGCATTCTACAGCTTCTAATAGTTACTTAATTAGTAATTGTTAAACGTTGATAAAAGCCAGTCTTATGACTGGCTTTTTTGTGCCTTAAATTTATCAAAGCATATAAAAATGGCCGCTAAATTAGCAGCCATTTATTTCCTTGCGAGAACGGTTAAGTTATATCTCTTTCCACTCACCAGGCTGAAGCTCACCGACATTCATGTTGCCCATTGAATAGCGAATGAGGCGCAGGGTAGGGAAGCCGATATTTGCTGTCATTCGTCTCACCTGACGGTTACGCCCTTCAATGATTGTAATGGCTAACCAAGTTGTTGGTATCGCGGCTCTGAAGCGCACTGGCGGGTTTCTATCCCACACTTCAGGTTCAGACATCACTTCAATCTGAGCAGGCAGCGTCATGCCGTCTTTTAGTTCTACGCCTTTTCTCAATTTATCTAAATCTTCCTCAGAAGGTGCACCTTCAACCTGCACCCAGTAAGTCTTTGGTGACTTTGAGTTTGGTTGAGTCAATTTAGCTTGGAAGATGCCATCATTGGTTAAGACTATTAACCCTTCACTATCACGGTCAAGTCGTCCGGCTGCATAAACATCTTTAACTGGAATAAAGTCGGCGAGTGTTTTCCTGCCTTCGCCATCAGTGAATTGGCTGAGAGTATCGAAAGGCTTGTTGAACAAAATCACTTTGCGATCTTCAAGTGATACCTTGGGTTTTGCGTTAGTAGGCTTCCCTTTGTATCGGTGTTTACTTGAATGCTGTTTATTGTACGAATTGCCAGTGTTGTTTTTATCACTGCTGCGGCTCGGTCTATTACCGTTTTGTTTTAATGTTGTACCAGAACGAGCTGGTTTGTCTGAGCTAGATGCGCCTCGAGAGCGAGTAGACATGTTAACTACCTTGCAAAAATGTAAACGAAGTGTGCCGAAAAGTTTTCACTGAAACGGAATTGAGCTATCATTTGCGCGCCTAAAAGACACAAAATAGAACAAGTTGATGGACTCTTAAGTCTGATTTGTTTAATTATACCTTCGTGTTTTATTATAACTGGCTCTTTTATTAAAACAATGCACTCACGGATTTGGTTCATGCTGTCATCACGATTGCATGAAAAATAAGATAGAGTACGACTATCGAGTAAGCAGTTTTCACTCTTTGAGTGGCTTACTGGTCAATTTATAACATGCTCACTACTTTAAATGAGCTTGTAAGAACTATAGGGAAATTTCATGCCTACTGAAAAACCAACTATCATCTATACCATTACAGACGAAGCTCCGGCGCTAGCAACTTATTCTCTGCTGCCAATCATTCAATCTTTTACAGCTTCTTCTGGTATTAACGTTGATACTCGCGACATTTCACTTGCAGGGCGCATTATTGCCAACTTCCCTGAGCATCTGAATGAAGAGCAACGTATTGGTGATGCATTAGCGGAACTAGGTGAATTGGCTAAGACACCAGAAGCAAACATCATTAAGCTTCCAAACGTATCCGCATCTGTACCTCAGCTTCAAACAACGATCAAAGAACTTCAGTCAAAAGGTTACGCGCTTCCTAATTACCCAGAAGAAGCCAAGACTGACGAAGAAAAAGCAATCAAAGCAACTTACGACAAGATTAAAGGTAGTGCGGTAAATCCGGTTCTACGTGAAGGTAATTCAGATCGTCGTGCGCCGCTTTCCGTTAAAAACTACGCTAAGAAAAACCCGCATTCAATGGGTGCTTGGTCTGCAGATTCTCAGTCTCATGTTTCAAGTATGGATGATAAAGATTTCTTTGGTAGCGAAAAGTCAGTAACGATTGACGGTGCTACTGAAGTAAGTATCGAGTTTGTAGCTAAAGATGGCGCTAAGAAAACATTGAAGCCAGCTTTTGCTCTACAAGATCAAGAAATCATTGATGCATCCGTGATGAATAAAGCGGCTTTGGTTGCCTTCTTTGAAAAAGAGATCGCATCGGCTAAAGAGCAAGGTGTACTGCTTTCACTTCACATGAAAGCAACGATGATGAAAGTGTCTGACCCAGTGATCTTTGGTCACGCGGTTAAGGTTTACTACAAAGATGTATTTGCAAAACACGGTCAACTGTTCGACGAGCTAGGTGTTGACGTTAACAACGGCATCGGTGATGTATACGCGAAGATTGCAGCGCTTCCTCAAGAGCAAAGAGAAGCGATTGAAGCTGACCTACAAGCGGTGTACGAGACTCAGCCTCCACTAGCGATGGTTGACTCAGATCGTGGCATTACTAACCTACACGTACCAAGCGATATCATTGTTGATGCATCTATGCCTGCAATGCTGCGTTCTTCAGGTCAAATGTGGGATCCACAAGGTAAGCAAAAAGATACTAAAGCTATGATCCCAGATCGCAGCTACGCAAGCATCTACCAAGCGGTTATTGATTTCTGTAAAGAGAACGGTGCTTTCGACCCTACAACTATGGGTAGCGTACCAAACGTTGGCCTGATGGCTCAAAAAGCGGAAGAATACGGGTCTCACGATAAGACTTTCATCCTAGAAGCTGCTGGTCAGGTTCAAGTGGTTGACGCTTCTGGTTCTGTGCTTCTTGAGCAAGACGTAGAGGAAGGCGATATCTTCCGTATGTGTCAGGTGAAAGATGCTCCGATTCAAGACTGGGTTAAGCTAGCTGTTACTCGTGCGCGTGCGGCGGGTGTCCCTGCTGTGTTTTGGTTAGATGCGGCTCGTGCGCATGATGCTCAACTTATTAAGAAAGTAGAAGCTTACCTTCCTGAGTATGATACAAATGGTCTAGAAATTAAGATTCTGGCACCGCTCGAAGCAACTCAGTACTCACTGGTTCGTATTAAAGAAGGTCTAGATACTATTTCTGTTACAGGTAACGTGTTGCGTGACTATCTAACAGACTTGTTCCCAATTCTAGAGCTTGGAACGTCAGCTAAAATGCTGTCGATCGTTCCACTAATGAACGGTGGCGGTCTGTTTGAAACAGGTGCTGGCGGTTCTGCTCCTAAACACGTGCAACAAGTAGAGAAAGAAAACCACCTGCGTTGGGATTCTTTAGGTGAATTCTTGGCATTAGCGGCATCTCTAGAGCACCTAAGCGTAGTCACTGGCAATGCTAAGGCACAAGTTCTCGCTGACGCGCTTGATAAAGCGACGGGTGAATTCCTAGATAAAAACAAATCGCCTTCACGCCGAGTAGGTGAGCTTGATAATCGTGGTAGCCATTACTACCTAGCAACATACTGGGCTAAAGCGCTTGCTGAGCAAACGGCTGACGTTGACCTTGCTGCTGAGTTTGCTGGTGTTGCAAGTCAACTGGCTGAAAGTGAAGAAGCTATTGTTGCTGAGCTTAACAGCGCACAAGGCGTAGTAGGCGATTTAGGTGGTTACTACCTACTTGATGATGCTCTTGTGTCAGCACTAATGCGTCCAAGTGCTACGTTAAACGCACTTATTGATGCGTAATTCTAGTATTTACTAGCTAAAGTGAAATTTAAGACGCTTTAACGCTTAACGTTAAAGCGTCTTTTTTATGGATGATTATCTCGTTGTGAGGTTGAGCTTCGCTAATGTGAGTATTCCATATGAAATGGTTAGTGTTATAGATCGAAAAAACCGCTCATCCAAACCTGTATAACAGTGAGTAAATGAGCGGTCTTAATGTTCTGTTTTACCAAGTTGTTCCTTAACTAGGCCTAATTAAGGTAAATGTAATGTTGGTAATTGCCTATTTAGCGGCGCAACCTTCTACAGGAACAACGGAGCTGGCATGTGAGCCTTTAGGTCCACTTTCTACTTCATAGTCGACCTGCTGGCCTGCCTTCAAGGTTCGATAACCTTCCATTTGTATGGTGGAGTAGTGTGCAAAAATATCGCCGTCTTCACCTTCTGGACAAATAAAGCCAAACCCTTTGGCATTGTTAAACCATTTTACTGTACCTGTAGCCATGCTATACATCCCTCATGCATTTTGTTACTAACGTTGTTATATCAATTGATTTCATACCAATAATAGTCAATAACTGATCATCTTAGCTTATTAAACGGCTCGATAACGTCGTAAGAATTTTTGATTGTAGAATATCTACTTATCGAAAAATTTTGCCTTGCTCTCAAGCTTTTTTTGCGCCACTTCTGTTCATTTATTAACTGTAATTAGTACAAGTGCTATCGACATCATTCCTACCAACTAAAGAATTTCAGTTGATAGTTTTTAATCTCGTACATTGCTAACGGAAATTAACGCTACCCTGCGTACTATTCCTTATTGTTAGATTTTAACGCGTATTGCTATTTTTCAAATCGTGTTACGAAGTTGTTTCATAAAAACCTTTTAGCTCCAATGTAGCTAATGATTGAGCACAGTCAATAGGAAATTGGTATAAAAATGATCAATTTTAATAACAAATCACATTCGAGATTACCTTTGAACTATTAACTAAATAGTAACTTAACGGCGATCTTATCGTTAACATCAATAGTTACGGTGTCTTTTTAATCAATCACATATGTTAATCCTGTTAATCGAGATCTTTTATTTGCAGCGATGGAAATGGTGGATTAGGCTCAGTATAGAGGAATATTTTTTGGTACTGTTTCTTGGTGCAGTTTCTTAGTACACCGCAAAGCGCGAATGTGGTAAATTTGAATTAACTAAACATTCACGACTTCCGAAAAGTAACCCTTAGCAAAGCGATATGAGCAGAAACTTTGAATGGGCATCTCCAGGCTCAGATTTACTGGAGAAAGAGACAACTAAAGTAAAGCCACCGGCTATGTATAACGTTGTATTGAATAACGATGATTACACGCCTATGGACTTTGTAATCGAGATCCTAGAGCGGTTTTTCTCACTAGATATCGAAAAAGCAACGGAAGTGATGCTCAAGGTTCATTATGAAGGTAAAGCTATATGCGGCACATACAGTGCTGAAATAGCGGAAACAAAGGTAGCGCAGGTAAGGATGTACTCAAAGGAAAATGAGCATCCGCTACTATGTACAATGGAGCAAGTGTAAATTGCTCGAACAACACTGTTGTTCCCTTAGGAGGTACTTATGCTGAATAAAGAATTAGAGACGAGTTTAAATGGCGCATTTGCTCGTGCCCGAGACAAACGACATGAATTTATGACTGTCGAACACCTCCTACTAGCATTATTAGAAAATGATGCGGCCAAGGAAGCGCTCCAAGCTTGTCAGGCTGATCTCGATGCTCTCCGCAATGAACTCGATATTTTTATCGATCAAACAACCCCACTTATCCCAGAAAGCGATGAGACTCGTGAAACGCAGCCTACGCTGAGCTTCCAACGAGTGCTTCAGCGCGCTGTTTTTCATGTTCAATCTTCAGGTCGTAGTGAAGTAACAGGTGCAAACGTACTTGTCGCTATTTTCAGTGAGCAAGAATCTCACGCTGCATATTTACTTAAGAAGAATGACATTAGCCGCTTAGATATCGTCAACTTCATTTCTCATGGTATTACTAAAGCCAGTAACGAAGGTGATGGCTCATCACCTTCGGATTCATTTGGTGGCGCAGAGAGTGCTGAAGAAGCTAACTCTGAAGATCGTCTAGAAAATTTTGCTACTAATCTTAATGAAGTGGCGAAGCAAGGTAACATTGACCCGCTTATCGGACGTGACAAAGAGCTTGAACGTACAGTCCAAGTTTTGTGTCGTCGTCGTAAAAACAACCCTCTATTGGTAGGTGAAGCTGGTGTGGGTAAAACCGCAATCGCTGAAGGTCTTGCATGGCGAATTGTTGAAGGACAAGTACCTGAAATCATCCAGAGCAGTGTAATTTATTCTTTAGATATTGGTTCACTTCTAGCTGGGACTAAATATCGTGGTGACTTTGAGAAGCGTTTTAAAGCGATTCTTAAGCAACTAGAGAAAGAAGAAGACGCTATTTTATTCATTGATGAAATCCACACTATTATTGGTGCTGGTGCAGCGTCTGGTGGACAGGTTGATGCGGCAAACCTAATTAAACCACTATTAAGCAGTGGTAAATTACGTTGTATTGGTTCAACGACATACCAAGAGTACAGCAGTATTTTTGAGAAGGAGCGTGCTTTAGCTCGTCGCTTCCAGAAAATCGATATTGTTGAACCATCATTAGATGACACGACGAAGATTCTGATTGGCTTGAAGCCAAAATATGAAGCTCACCACGAAGTTCGCTATACCAATAAAGCGTTGCGTGCGGCTGTGGAACTGTCAGCTAAATACATTAATGAACGTCATCTTCCTGATAAGGCGATAGATGTAATTGATGAAGCAGGCGCTCGTAGTCGTTTGGCTCCAGCAAGCCGTCGTAAAAAAACGGTAGGTGTGGCTGATATTGAGTCGATGGTTGCGAAAATGGCTCGTATTCCTGAGAAGTCAGTATCATCTTCAGACAAAGATACGCTGCAGAAACTGGATGACCGCATGAAAATGTTGGTATTCGGACAAGACCCTGCTATTGATGTATTGAGCGAAGCGATTAAGCTAACTCGTGCTGGATTGGGTGCAGACAATAAACCCGTTGGTTCATTCCTGTTTGCTGGCCCTACTGGTGTGGGTAAAACCGAGGTTACGGTTCAGCTCTCTAAATTGATGGGTATTGAGCTTCTACGCTTTGATATGTCTGAGTACGGTGAACGCCACTCTGTGAGTCGCTTGATCGGTGCTCCTCCGGGTTATGTTGGTTATGATCAAGGTGGTTTGTTGACAGATGCCGTGATCAAGAACCCTCACTCTGTGGTCTTGCTCGATGAAATTGAGAAAGCTCACCCAGATATCTTTAACCTGTTACTACAGGTAATGGATAACGGTACGTTAACGGACAACAACGGTCGCAAAGCGGATTTCCGTAACGTAATTTTGGTGATGACGACCAACGCAGGTGTTGCAGAAACCGAGAAGAAATCGATCGGCCTGATCCAGCAAGATCATGCACCAGATGCGATGGGCGAAATCAAGAAGGTATTTACTCCGGAATTCCGTAACCGTCTTGACAATATTATTTGGTTCAACAGTCTAGACCCTAGTGTGATTAGCCAAGTTGTCGACAAGTTTATTGTTGAGCTTCAAGTTCAACTGGATGCTCGCGGTGTATCCCTAGAGGTTTCTGAGGATGCTCGCAATTGGTTAGCTGAGAGAGGCTATGACAAGACCATGGGCGCTCGTCCTATGGGACGTGTGATCCAAGATAAGCTTAAGAAGCCTCTGGCAAACGAGTTGTTGTTTGGTAGTTTAGTGGACGGCGGCACGGTTAAAGTATCCCTGAAAAAAGACGACTTAGACTTTGTTTATGTGGGTGCTAAAGAAGAAGTGATGCATTAAGCGCTCTTGCTTAACGGCCTAATTTTTACGGTTTAGCTCTCAATAAGACACATAACTAAAATAAAGCGCACGACTTCGGTTGTGCGTTTTTTGTTTATGTAGACTTTTTATTTGGAGTATTGAAAACCTCTGTGTCTTGAAAACTGAGACTACGAGATAAGCCATCAAGCTGCTGTCATAAAAAAGTCGTAGTTACACGAAAAGCTGTAGTTATAAAAGAGCTACAGTTACGAGAAAGCTGGAGTCGCGAGACAGACAAGAGTAACGGTACAAGCAAGGGGAGATTTAAAAGAGCATGGGAAAGATATCAGGTGTTTACTTGGAGCTGGTAATAGGAAGGCTTACGTCGCTATAACGGGAGTGTCATCAGGTATATGAGGGCATTGTTACGGAAGATAAGTGGTGGGTAAAACAGGGAAGTGTTGAGAGCTACAGATGAGCCCTGTATTGATGTTCCTTCTGGCGATAAAAAACGGAGCATTAAGCTCCGCTTCTTATCGTATTCGATAATTAAAAATTAACGAGCACGGAAGACGATGCGGCCTTTAGAAAGGTCGTATGGAGTCATCTCAACAGTTACTTTATCACCAGTAAGAATACGGATGTAGTTCTTGCGCATTTTACCAGAGATGTGTGCTGTCACTACGTGACCGTTTTCAAGCTCAACACGGAACATTGTGTTTGGTAGAGTATCAAGGACAGTGCCTTGCAACTCGATTACGTCTTCTTTAGCCATCTAATCCTCTTTCGAAATTTGGCGGTTTTCAACGGCTTGATTGTGCCGTTAAAATCAAAATATGTAAAGTTGTCGCGTATTCTACCCTTGCCACCGCTGATTTACTAGCCTTTGATGACGTTGAAATCGTACTTTATAGTTCATCGCAGGGCATTCATCGATTTGATAACCCAAATATAACCATTGTTTTTGTTCTTTCTGGGCATGCTGGATCTGAAATAGAACGCCGAGTGTTCCCATAGAGATGTCGATATCAGGATCGAAGAAGGTATAAAATGCGCTCGTGCAGTGAGACATCACATCAGTGATAGCGATGCCGACCAACTGACTATCATCATAGATGTGCATGAACTTTGTAGCAAGCCATTCATTTTTAGAGAATTGTAGGAACTCTTCTTTTTTTGGTGGATACATGGTTCCCGATCTGTGACGAGCGGTTATGTAACGGCTATATAAATCAAACCAGTTATCATCCATCGCGTCTTTCAGTTCCCAGCGAAATGCTTTGGCTTTGTTGAGGACGCGGCGTTGGCTTTTAGAAAACTTGACCTCGGGAATCGAGAGCCGAATAGCATGGCACGCAGAGCAATTATCGCAATGTGGCTTATAAATTGTCGCTCCACTGCGGCGAAACCCGTTTGCGAGCAGAACTTCATAGTTATCTGAAGTGTGCATGTGTTCATCAAGCGTGACCGCTACTCTTTCTTGAAGGTGTGGCAGGTAGCTGCAAGCATGGTTATCGGTCAATCCAATTCTGATTTGTTGTAAATCTGAACTCATGAAGGCGTTCCCTCTAGCCATTGTGATTTAAAACATCCATCGCCAAGTTGATTTTCTTTAAGTATTTTCAAAGCACTAAGGAACTCATCTCTTTTTACTTCGATAGCGCCTAACGAGTTCAAGTGAGGGTTCATGACTTGGCAATCGACGAGCTTTCCGCCAAATTGTTTAAAGTGTTTACAAAAATACCATAGTGCAATTTTAGAGGCATTGGTCTTCAGGCTGAACATCGATTCACCACAAAAGACTTGGCCTCTTTGTAAGCCGTAAAGGCCGCCGATAAGCTCGTCGCCTTGCCAAACCTCGACGGAGTGGCAGAATCCTAATGAAGCAAGTTCGCGATACGCTGACTGCATTTCACTGTTTAACCAAGTTTCTTCTTCGGGTCTCAATGATGAGCAATAACCAATCACTTTGTCGGTCGCATAGTTGATACTGACTCGATAATTGTGCTTTCTTTGAAACTTTTTAAGACTTTTTGATGGTTTGAATGTCTTAGGATCAAATACTGCTCTGGGTGCTGGGCTCCACCAAAGTATAGGCTCTCCTGGCCCATACCATGGAAATATACCTTGGCTGTAAGCGTTTAAAATTCGCATTGGCGATAAATCACCACCAAATGCGAGCAGACCGTTTGGTTCATCAAGCGCGTCGAAGGGCGAAGGAAACTCTATACTAGTAGTATCAAGTTCAGTTAGGTATATAGTCATAAGTACCGCGTTACCGATTAATCATTGACCAAGAGGTCTTTAGGAGTTTTACCATGAAGAAGTTGCTTTGGATTTTACTTGTTTTGCCCATGTTGGCAAATGCAGCTTATAACAGAAACCAAGCTCGACCGGTCAATGAGGTCGTTTATGGTGAGATTGATACGGTCAGATACATTACCCAACAAGAGATCGTAGAGTCTAAAGCGAATGGTTGGGAAACCTTGTTGGGCGCGGCTATTGGCGGCTTGATAGGGAATCAGTTTGGTGGCGGTACCGGTAAAGAAGTCGCGACGGCTGTCGGTGCTGTAGCGGGCGCAGGGATTGCCCGTAATCGAGGTAATACGCAATACCGAGTGGAATACAAGCTTGTTGAATTGTTGGTTAAAACCAAAGATGACAAGTTGGTTAATATCATCCAAGACGTCGATAATTCGATGTTGTTTAACCGAGGTGATGATGTACGGATTCTCTATTTTTCTGATGGCGTTCGTGTCGATCTAGCATACTAGTACATCAATGCGTTCGATTGGCTAATTAATAGCCTTTAACAAAGGGATTAGCTCTGGAGTTCATTGGAAAAGTTCGTTAGTCTGCAAGTACGAAGAATTATTAATCGCCCGAAAATAAATACGCGCCAGTGACCTCGGGTGGTACAAGGACTATAAGATTTAATGGAAAGCCTTACGTTACAACCAATTCAAAAAGTGAGCGGGGAAGTTAACCTACCTGGCTCTAAAAGTGTTTCTAACCGTGCCCTTCTTTTGGCTGCACTTTCAACTGGAACAACTCGTTTAACAAATTTACTCGATAGTGATGACATTCGCCATATGTTGAATGCTCTGACTCAATTGGGTGTTAACTATCAGCTATCTGAAGATAAAAAAGTTTGTGAAGTGACTGGTGTTGGTGGTTCGTTTTCAAGTAATGAAGCCCTAGAGCTTTTCTTAGGTAACGCAGGCACGGCGATGCGTCCCCTTGCAGCTGCACTTTGCTTAGGTCGTGGTGAATTTGTATTGACTGGTGAACCTCGAATGAAAGAGCGCCCTATCGGTCATTTGGTTACAGCGTTACGAGCAGCAGGTGCTGACGTTGAATACCTAGAAAACGAAAACTACCCACCGTTGAAGATCACAGGTACAGGCCTTAAAAGTGGTACCGTTTCTATCGATGGGTCCATTTCTAGTCAGTTTTTAACGGCATTTTTGATGGCAGCACCTCTGGCTGAAGGCGAAGTGACTATTAAAATTGAAGGTGATTTGGTTTCTAAACCATACATCGATATTACGCTACACATTATGAAACAATTTGGCGTGGACGTGATTAATAACGACTATCAAGAGTTCGTTATTCCTACCGGACAATCGTATTCAGCACCTGGTGACTTTTTAGTCGAAGGTGATGCATCATCTGCTTCGTATTTCCTTGCTGCTGCTGCCATTAAAGGTGGTGAAATTAAGGTAACGGGTATTGGTAAAAACAGTATCCAAGGTGATATCCAATTCGCAGATGCGCTTGAAAAAATGGGTGCCGAAATTGAATGGGGTGACGACTACGTTATCTCTCGTTGTGGTGAGCTGAAAGGCATTGATATGGACTATAACCATATCCCTGATGCGGCAATGACAATCGCTACAACTGCGTTGTTTGCTAAGGGCACGACGGCGATTCGTAATGTTTACAACTGGCGCGTGAAAGAGACCGATCGTCTCGCAGCGATGGCTACAGAGCTACGTAAAGTGGGCGCTGAAGTGGAAGAGGGTGAAGACTACATCATTGTTAACCCTGTTGCTGAACTGAAACACGCGGCGATTGATACTTACGATGATCATCGTATGGCAATGTGTTTTTCTTTGGTCGCCCTAAGTGATACACCGGTGACAATCAATGATCCTGGTTGTACATCGAAGACCTTCCCTGATTACTTTGATAAGCTGAAAATGCTGAGTCAATAGAGATACAGGAAGTAAAAAAGCTTGCCTAAATGGCAAGCTTTTTCGTTATAGCTCAATCGAAAATTCTTTGGAAAGATGGTGCGCTAAGTATTTAAACATGTTAAATACAGCGGTTGTGTTTTCTGTCGGCAATCCATTGCTGTCTAAGAAGTATTCACCTTTGAAGATGAGCACATCGTCTTTCTCTACTACGCTGTTTGCGCGCATGCCTTCAATGTAGTCATCATGTGATTGGATAATTTGGTTTGCGATTAGCAGTAAATCAAATTCTGCTATTACTTTCTTTGTCATGAGTCGATCTCTGATAACTGAATATATCGTTGAGTTTATTGTGTGGCATTAGAAATTCAATGATTTCACAACCGATTTAAGAGAGTCTTTTCAAATATCCACAATTTATTTTGTGATTTATGACAAAAATAATTGAATGGGGCTCGCGTTAGATTCGTGGACAAGCTTAGTATGACCGCGTTTATACGTAATGCCTGATGAACAGGCTCTTGCAAGTATTCTTAGTGAGTACTTTATAGCTTCTTTATATTGTGCCCCTTTTATCTACAGAGTCGTCGATTTGTCGACCGATCAGATCCAATTTTGAAAAAAGCGGTTGATCTTCTAGTAATCTCGCACAATAGTAAAAAAAGAAGCAATGAATTTAGAATATCATGCGTAAAAGCCCACAAGTTAAATTGTTGGTGCTGAAGCATCGTGATTAAGGACGTTAGAGTCAATATGGGTAAATCGCTAGTTATAGTGGAGTCGCCGGCCAAGGCTAAAACCATCAATAAATATCTTGGTAAAGACTTTGTCGTTAAGTCGAGTGTAGGTCACGTTCGTGATTTGCCAACGGCAGGTCAAAGTACTGGCAAAAAGGCTACTGCAGTTTCAACCAAGGATATGAGCCCAGAAGATAAAGCTCGTATCAAGAAAGAAAAAGATCGCAAAGCTCTGATTAAAAAGATGGGCATTAACCCATATCAAGAGTGGGAAGCGAATTACCAAATTCTACCAGGTAAAGAAAAAGTCGTTGCTGAATTGCAAAAACTGGCTGAGAACGCAGACCATGTTTATCTCGCAACCGATTTGGATCGCGAAGGAGAAGCTATCGCATGGCACCTTCGTGAGATCATCGGTGGCGATGAAACGCGATACAAACGAGTCGTTTTTAACGAAATCACCAAGAATGCTATTCAACAAGCTTTCGAAACTCCAGGTGAGCTGAACATTGATGGTGTAAACGCACAACAAGCACGACGTTTCATGGACCGTGTTGTGGGCTTTATGGTGTCACCTTTGCTTTGGAAAAAAGTAGCGCGAGGCTTATCCGCTGGCCGTGTTCAATCAGTAGCCGTAAAACTACTTGTTGAGCGTGAGCGCGAGATCAACGCTTTTATCCCTGAGGAATTCTGGGATGTGCATGCTGATACTAAAACAACCGACAAAACGGATTTCAGACTGCAAGTTGCACAGAAAGACGGTGTTGCGTTTAGACCAGACAATGAAGCGCAAACTCTAGCAGCCGTTAATGTTTTAGAAAAAGCTCAATATGAAGTGTGTAAACGTGAAGACCGCCCAACGAAGAGTAAGCCGTCTGCACCTTACATCACGTCAACGCTGCAACAAGCGGCGAGCACTCGTCTTGGTTACGGCGTAAAGAAAACCATGATGCTGGCTCAACGCCTGTATGAAGCGGGTTACATCACTTATATGCGTACTGACTCGACTAACTTGAGTTCAGAAGCTGTAGAAGCCGCTCGTGAGTACATTGGTTCAGAGTTTGGTGAGCAATATTTACCACCTAAAGCGCTTGTATACGGCAGCAAGGAGGGCGCTCAAGAGGCCCACGAAGCGATTCGTCCTTCAAGTGTAGATGTTAAGTCGGAAGATCTAAACGGCGTGGACGCAGACGCACACAAGCTTTACTCGCTGATTTGGAATCAATTTGTTGCTTGTCAAATGACACCAGCGCAATACGACTCAACAACGGTAAGCGTCAAAGCTGATGAATACACGCTAAAAGCGAAAGGTCGAATTCTTAAATTTGATGGTTGGACTCGTGTTCAGCGCCCAATGGGTAAGAATGAAGACACGATTCTTCCTGCAGTACAAATTGGCGATAAGTTAGATCTAATCGCGTTAGATCCTAAACAACACTTCACTAAGCCACCGGCACGTTTCACTGAAGCGGCGCTAGTAAAAGAGCTAGAGAAGCGTGGTATTGGTCGTCCTTCAACTTACGCATCAATCATCTCGACGATTCAAGATCGTGGTTATGTGAAAGTTGAACAGCGTCGTTTCTACGCTGAGAAGATGGGTGAAATTGTTACTGACCGTCTAGACGGTAGTTTCAATGACCTAATGAACTATGACTTTACTGCTCGTATGGAGCAAAAGTTAGACCAAATTGCTGAAGGCGAAGCAAACTGGAAGGGTGTGTTAGATAACTTCTTTACAGACTTCACAGGCGATTTGGAAAAAGCAGATTTAGACGAAGATGCTGGTGGCATGAAGCCGAACCATATCGTGGAAACCGATATTGAATGTCCGACTTGTAGCCGTAAAATGGGTATTCGTACTGCATCAACCGGTGTATTCCTAGGTTGCTCTGGTTACGCGCTTCCACCAAAAGAGCGTTGTAAGACAACAATTAACCTTGGTGATGAAGAAGGCATTATCAACGTTCTTGAAGAAGACGTTGAAACAGCAGCACTTCGAGCTAAAAAGCGTTGTCCTATTTGTGAAACGGCAATGGATGCTTATCTGATTGATGATAAGCGTAAGATGCACGTGTGTGGTAACAATCCTAACTGTGAAGGTTATGTGGTTGAACACGGTGAATTCAAAGTGAAAGGCTACGATGGTCCACTTGTTGAGTGTGACAAATGTGGTTCTGACATGGTTCTGAAGAACGGTCGTTTCGGTAAATACATGGACTGTACGAGTGAAGATTGTAAAAACACTCGTAAGATCCTGAAAAACGGTGAAGTCGCTCCACCAAAAGAAGATCCAGTACATTTCCCTGAACTTCCATGTGAAAACTCAGATGCGTACTTTGTGCTGCGTGATGGTGCTTCTGGTCTGTTTATGGCAGCAAGCAACTTCCCTAAATCACGTGAAACTCGTGCGCCACTAGTGGAAGAGCTTGTTCGTTTTAAAGACCGTATTTCGCCTAAATTTCAATACCTAGCATCTGCACCAGTTGCAGATCCGGACGGTAAGCCAGCGGTAGTACGTTTCAGCCGTAAGACAAAAGAGAATTACGTCCGTACTGAAGCCGATGGAAAACCTTCAGGTTGGACCGCTTTGTATATTGACGGTAAGTGGGAAATTACGGATAAGCGTAAAAAGCCTAAAGAAAAGTAACGGAACACGTTGATTGAAAAAGCAGCCATTAGGCTGCTTTTTTTTGTTCAAAATATGACTAAATATGCAACCAATTGATGTTGTGTGTTGCTTGTGAGAATTGATTAAATTCACGATGCGAAATAAATGGATGTAATTAATAATATCTTATTATGCAACTTTAACGAGAATGTAACTTAATTAAAATATTGTAGCTCAAAGATCAGTGTTTAGTTGTATACCTGATGTGTGGCGGGTGTTAATGTAATGTTTCACCCGAACGGTGTAGTGTGAGCTGCTTTAAGTCTTAGGAAAGCAATCAGCCCGCATAACACAGAATGGCGTATTAAAAATTGAAATCGGCCGAAAAGTCGATAACGTATATAAAACCAAGTGCAAAGAATAGTGCACGCATAATAACGTTTGGCTTAGGATATTGTCACTGTATGTGAATGAATATTCGTTAAGTACCGAAATAAGTGTTAGTGCTC
Source organism: Vibrio sp. L3-7 (assembly GCF_963898195.1). NCBI lineage: Bacteria > Pseudomonadati > Pseudomonadota > Gammaproteobacteria > Vibrionales > Vibrionaceae > Vibrio > Vibrio sp. L3-7. Next base: position 276,611 of record NZ_CAWQUW010000034.1, read on the forward strand.
ATCCCCCAGAGGAAGATACCTCTACGAGTACTGACATCGACAAGCTATAGATATATGGAGAATAAAATGGCTGGTGTATTGGGAATGATTCTTGCTGGTGGTGAAGGCTCTCGCTTAAGACCTTTGACTGAATCTCGCAGCAAACCCTCGGTTCCTTTCGGTGGTAGTTACCGCTTAATTGATTTCGCTTTGAACAACTTCGTTAATGCTGATCTGATGAAGATCTACGTATTGACACAATTTAAGTCACAATCACTGTTTCATCATATGAAAAAAGGTTGGAATATCAGTGGCTTATCAGGTCGGTTTATCGACCCAATTCCAGCGCAAATGCGTAAAGGAAAGCGTTGGTATGAAGGCACAGCAGATGCTATCTACCAAAACATGGGCTTTATGGAATTGGAAGAACCTGATCAAGTCTGTATTTTTGGTTCTGACCATATTTATAAGATGGACATCAAGCAGATGCTTGATTTCCATAAAGAGAAGAAAGCAGCTCTAACAGTTTCTGCCCTGCGCATGCCACTTGCTGAAGCATCAGATTTCGGTGTTATTGAGGTTGATGCTGAAGGTCGTATGATTGGCTTTGAAGAGAAACCTGCAAATCCGAAGTCGATTCCGGGAGACCCAGAGTCAGCGCTTGTTTCAATGGGCAACTACGTGTTCGAAGCAAAGGAACTTTTTGCTGAACTAACGGAAGATGCAGATAAGCCTGAATCTTCACATGACTTCGGAAAAGACATTATTCCAAATATGTTCCCACGTGGTGATGTGTTTGTTTATGATTTTAGCACCAACCGCATTACAGGTGAAAAAGAAGAAGTTTACTGGCGCGATGTAGGTACGATTGATGCTTACTGGCAAGCGCATATGGATCTTCTTAAGAAAGATGCACCATTCTCGCTATACAACCGTAAATGGCCTCTACACACTTACTATCCGCCACTGCCACCAGCTACGTTTACTGACTCGGCTAATGGTCGAATTCAGATCATTGATAGCCTTGTGTGTAGCGGTAGTTATGTACGTGGTTCGCGTATTGAAAAGAGTGTACTAGGCTTCCGCAGTAATATCGCATCAGCATGTGATATTAGTGAGAGTATTTTATTAGGTGATGTGAAGGTGGGCGAGGGTTGTATACTTCGTCGCGTTATCATTGATAAAGATGCAGACATCGCACCAGGCACTCAAATTGGTGTAAACCTGACAGAAGACAAGAAGCATTACCACGTATCTGACGATGGTATAGTTGTTATTTCTAAAGGAGCGCGAGTTGGTTACTAAGACTCTCTCGGTACTTTTTGTAGCGTCTGAAGTTGAAGGCTTGATTAAAAGTGGTGGCTTGGCTGATGTAGCCAAGGCACTGCCGAAAGCGTTACAAACACTCGAGCAGGACGTTCGAGTGACCATCCCCGCGTATAGAAACATTCCAAATATTGATTCGGCAGACGTCATTTTATCGACGGAGCTCGATCATTGGCCTCATACCGCTTACCAAGTTAAGAAGTTGAGTGTGGAAGGCGTTCAAGTTTTTGGTATTGAATGTGCTCAGTATTTCGACCGTCCAGAAATGTACGCAGAAAATAATCAAGCCTACGCCGATAACGGCGAGCGCTTTTCATTTTTTAGCGCAGCTTGTTTGGATATGTTACCAAAGCTTGGTTTCCAACCGGATATCATTCACGCGAACGACTGGCATACCGGCTTCGTACCTTTCTTGCTTAAGTCTCGTTATCAACAGCACGATTTCTTTGAACATACACGCAGTGTCATCTCTATTCACAATGCGGTTTTCAAAGGTGTGTTCTCTTATGATGAACTGCAGTGTCTGCCAGAAATGCACAACTACAACGTACCTGAAGCTGCGGTGAGTGATACTCACGTCACCATGCTAAAAGCGGGTGTGTTGTGTGCAGATAAAGTAAATGCTGTAAGCCCAACATATGCCAACGAGCTGAAAACTGAACTCGGTAGCCACGGAATGTCCGCTGAATTTCAACACCGGTCGGCTGACCTGTTTGGTATTCTTAACGGTTGTGATTATGGTGCTTGGAATCCAGAAACAGATGCGTCTCTTCCTCGCAAATATAAAGCAACCAAACACAGCATGGTTCGTGGTAAATCAGCTTGTAAGCAAAAATTGCAACAAGATGTTGGACTGCCCGTCACCGATTGTGCGGTCTATGGCATGGTTTGTCGTCTAACGAATCAAAAAGGTGTTCATTACTTACTGCCTATCATCGAACAGTTCTTGAAAAACGATCTTCAGATTGTGATTGTCGGTACTGGTGATCCAGTTTTGGCGAGTCAACTGAAAGAGTTAACGGCACTTCATTCAGATAAGTTCTCTTTTGTCGAAGCGTACAACAATGAGTTGGCACACTTGGTTGAAGCGGGTTCTGATTTTTTCTTAATGCCTTCTGAGTTCGAACCTTGCGGCTTAAACCAAATCTACAGCATGGCCTACGGTACTTTACCGATAGTTCGTTCTGTGGGCGGCTTAAAAGACAGTGTGAATGATTATGATCAAGATCCTGAGGTAGCGACTGGTTTTGCTTTTGAAGAGCCGACACCACAAGCGTTACTGGCTGTCTTGCATCGCTCATTGTTGCTTTATGCACAAAATCCATCTGAAATTAAGCGTGTTCAGCTTTATGCGATGCAGCAAGATTTTAGTTGGGAAGACGCGGCCAAAGAGTACCTAACGATGTACCACACGGCATTTTAGCTTCTCGGTTGTGTTGATGAACAACAACGATAATTAACATTCGAAGGCACTCTTATATTAGGGTGCCTTTTTGTTTTCTGGTCTGTTCACATCACGTTTGCGAAGACAAAACTTGCAAACTCATTTTAGTCAGGTAGAAAATGAGGGTAGGTATTCACATGACTAATGTTAGGTTTGACACTATTATCACTTAAAGTTCTTAATTGCGTGATATCCTTAGTCATCGCCTTGTGATGAGGCCTAGCTCCATTTCAATAATTAAAGCGATAGGTATGTCTGAGAGTTTATTATTTCATAAAACATTTACTCACCCTACGAGCGACGAGTGGGTTGTGTTTGTGCATGGCGCAGGAGGAAGTTCCTCTATCTGGTTCAAGCAGATCAAAGCGTATAAACAACATTTCAATTTGCTTCTCATTGATTTAAGAGGGCATGGAAAGTCAGATAACATCCTTAAAGGTCTGATCTCGAATCGTTATACTTTCAAATCGGTAACGCTCGATATTCTTAAAGTTTTAGATCACTTAAAAATTCGTTCGGCGCACTTCGTCGGCATGTCTTTAGGGACGATTATTGTACGTAACGTTGCAGAGTTGGCGGCGGGGCGTGTACGATCTATGGTATTAGGCGGCGCTGTCACTAAGCTCAACACTCGCTCTCAAGTGTTAATAAAACTGGGTAACTTGAGTAAGCACATAATCCCTTATATGTGGTTATACAGCCTTTTTGCTTATGTTGTTATGCCGCAAAAAAGCCAAAAAGAGTCTCGTCACCTGTTTATACGTGAAGCCAAAAAACTGTGCCAGAAAGAGTTCAAGCGCTGGTTTATCTTAACGGCAGATGTAAACCCATTGATGAAATACTTTAAAGATAGAGAGCTACCAATACCGACTCTGTACTTGATGGGAGAGCGTGACTACATGTTCATTAAGCCTGTAAAAGAAATGGTCGAAGCACATGAGTCGAGTGAACTGGTCGAAATTGCCAATTGCGGTCACGTATGTAACGTGGAAAATCCTGAAGAGTTTAACCAACGTTCGATAGCCTTTATTCAAAAGCAAATTCAATGACCGAGAGATAAATTTTGTTGCTAATAGCTGATGATTAAATCTCAGTTTTATTGCCACAGAACATGATTACCAAAAAAATGGGAAGCTAATTTTAGCTTCCCATTTTTTGTTTGGAGGAGGTGTCTGATCCAGTTGATTTGAGCCTTTATTGAATCTCTTCTATTCAGGAGAGGCAGCACCGCACTGCCAGCAAGAACCGAATTGGGCTTCGTTTACCTCGTGGCATTCTCCACAGCGCCATTCTTCATAGATAATGGAATCTTGTTGTTTTTGGTATTCATTAACAACTGTGCGTGCTTTGTTTGCCAATTCTGGCTCGTACAGCCAGACGTAAGGGTCAGTGTCTTCTGTGAAGGGGATTTCTCCTTTCAAGCCAAATAAACCCTCTCCACGGACCTCACACGCAATATTCTCGCTTTCTAATAACCCACATATGATGTGGGCTTCTGTCGGATTTGATGCGCTAAAGATTTTCATTGTGATAGCGCCTTATTCTACAACTGGTGTTGAACGGAATTTGTTCATCAACCACTTGGCAATAATTGGGAATATACCTAGCAAGGCAAATGAAAGTAAAACGGAAGGGGAAACGATACCTGACAGTGAATCAATTTCTGCAAGTTGAGTACCTGCATTCAAGAAAACAGCAGTACCTGGCAGCATCCCTATTTGGCTCGTAATGTAATATCGGCTAATCGACATCGGTGTTAAGCCCATCAAAAGGTTGATGAGAAAAAATGGGAATACAGGAATCAAACGTAGGGAAAATAAATAAAATGCCCCGTCTTTTTCAACACCTTTATTTATGGTTGCCAACTTATCGCCAAACTTGGTTTGAATCCAGTCGCGCAATAGGTAGCGGCTACTTAAAAAGGCAATAGTTGCACCGATGGCGCTGGCGAATGACACCAAAAGCAAACTATTCCAAAAACCAAAGAGCGCGGCACCCAAGAGTGTCACAACAGCAGCGCCTGGAATCGAGAAAGCGGTAATCATTACGTAAGCTGAGAAATAAATAGCAGCCGCAGCGATGAAGTTGCTATCAATGTACTCATTTAAAACGGCTTGTTGAGCCTTTGCATTCTCAAGTGTGAGGTATTGGCCGAAGTTTACGCCCAACAAGATGATCGTCACGACCAATACAATACCCAATATCATTTTCTTACTCATTGATACTTCCTCAAATTTTCAATGCATACCATTAGTATAGATAGACAGGTAAAGCATAGATTAACTTTCAGCAGATATAAAAAAAGCCGCAAAAATGCGGCTTAGTTATGTATCGTTTGAATTGACAATGTTAATTGACGCGACTGATAAGCTCTTCACGACGCTGCTGCGGTATGACAGACCAATGTGTACCATTGATAGCCCCTTCTAGTGCCCAAAGTAGCTCGATACTAACAGAGGACGCATGAGATTCCTTGATGGCGTTAAACGCGTTTACAGAGCCAGATTCATATAAACGTTCTACGGAATCTATCCCAGCCTTTTTCAACATACGCTCAGTCGCGAGTCGAAGGTTAGGAAGGTCTTTTAATCGAGTTGGCTTAGCAGAAGACTGTTCAGCTTTTTCGTCTTTAGCAAAACCCAAAGACGTAGTAGCAAGCTCTAAGATTTTCTCTTGATCCTGCCATAGGCCCTCAGGCAAAGCGAAATATTTAGTAACAACGGGGAAACCACGTTTCTTGTAAACGTAAGGTTGAAACCCTTGTTGTTCGAATTGCTTTGTTGTGCATTTGTCCGCTCGTATGTGCAACTGGTCATTTACAACCAGAGCAAACATCGTGTCATCAGCAAAAAGACCGAAGCCACCAAACATTGAGCGTGATTTTATTTTTCCTAGGGACTCAAATAACTTCATCGAGTCCTTTAGTATCGGTTTATCCATGTTATTTATCTCGGTGTATTTGAACTACGCCACCAAATAAGCAGGTCCGAGAGATTAGCAAAATGTTGCAACTAAATTGTCAATAAGCCGTAAATTACTAAATTATTAATAACTACTGCATTTTGCCATCGGTAACCCCGCTACCATACCAACGAGTGGTTTAGGCCGGAAGCTTTGCGTCTCACTCTTTCGAGTGGTTTGCCCTGTGCGTGACTGATTAAATAGAATAAAGTTTTTGTTGAATGAGGCTCACACTTGTTATTTCAAAATGTGATATCGCTTCAATTAATGATCTTTCCAGTATGATACCAGGTTCATTGATGTTGTTGATAAAAAAAGCGCACCTAAAGGTGCGCTTGATTAAACTAAACTGAATTTATCAATTAATTTAACGTTTTAACTGTGCTTCGCTCAACAATTTCAGGGTGCATTTCGAATACACGTTTTTCATGGTCTTTGTCTTTGATGCGTTCTAACAAAATTTCGAATGCATTCTTACCAACACGACGCTTCGGTTGGTGAACCGTGGTCAATGGTGGAGAGAAGTACTCAGCTAACTCGATGTTATCGTAACCAATCACTGAAATATCTTCAGGGATACGAATACCTTGTTGTTGTAAGCGACTCATTAGGCCAAGTGCCATGGTGTCGTTAAAACAGAATACGGCTGTAGGGCGATCTTCCATTTTAATAATTTGATCAGCAGCAATCACAGCGGTATCACACTCAAAGTTGCCTTCAATGATTAGACGCTCATCAGTAGCTATTTTGGCTTCACCCAACGCACGTTTGTAACCTGCAATACGTTCTACACATGCTGCTTTGTCTAAGTGGCCACTTAAGCAAGCAATCTTAGAATGACCGCGTTCAATAAGGTACTTGGTTGCCAGGTAGCCACCTTCTTCAGAGTTATCAATGATCTTATCGGCTTGAGAGGTCTCAGGGCCCCAATCCATGACAACTTTAGGGATATCAGCGTGACGGTCTAACATCTCTCTTAATTCTTCAGTTAGGTCTGAACACATAACCAAGATGCCATCTACACGTTTCTCTGCAAGCATTCGAATGTAGTCGCGCTGCTTCTCATAGATACCGCCAGTGTTACACAAGATCAAAGTGTAACCTTGACGGTAACAGTAACTCTCAACACCATCGATAACTTCAGAGAAGAATAGGTTGGTTGATTGAGTCACTAGCATGCCGATAGTGCGCGTTGTATTACATTTTAAGCTACGAGCAACAGCACTCGGCGCGTAGTTTAGTTCGTCTACGGCTTTGTTTACTTTTTCTTGAGTCGCTTCTGCAACAAAACGTGTTTTGTTGATTACGTGAGAAACGGTGGTTGTTGATACGCCTGCTAAGCGAGCGACATCTTTAATAGTGGCCATGGTTTTATCCTATTAGAAGCTACTTTCCCAAAGTACGGAATAAAGTAGCCGTTAAGCTACTTAACTAAGAGCTTAAATTTGTAGGGCTCTTTGGGTACTAAAGTGCTAAAAAACAAAAAACCGCTATTGAGCGGCCTGTCTTAACACCGAAATGCTCTGAACTTAAATAAGCATAGCATTTCGTGAATGTTTCATATTTTATCGTTTGCGGTCACAATTTTAGACTGACTAGAAATGACTCGCAATAAAATTCACCCAGAAATCCGGGTGAATTGTCACATTCTATTGAATTTATTTACTTAGATATCCACTTAGCTTATTCACCCGCCAAATATTGAATGTCTAAATTGCAAAATGCGAGTAACAAAGACGAGACGGAAGCGTAGAAACCAAACTGGTCAACATCATGACATTTCACATTGAACTTTGGCACCCAAGTAAGGAGTTGTTGTTCGACAAACTGTTGTTGAACGGCGAACGATTTCTCTAACTCTTCTTCAAGCTCAGTTTCGTTAGAACGGATGATTAAGTTGCCAAGGAAATCGAGTTCGATAGCTATGTGGTCTGCGGGCTCTTTTAAATCTTTGTTCACGACCAGGTTGTGCTTAGCCATGATGTCTTCCATATCTTTAGCTGGCTTGTCGTTCAATAGACCCGTTTCGCCGATATACATTGAAGCGTAAGGCAGAGCACCATGTTTATCTGTCTTTAAGAAAAGATCGCAGAAATCAGCAGACAGTTCCAGTTGGGCATCTTCACGTGTTTGTAAACGATTTAGTGCGTCTACAAGCTTATCAATTGAAGGCTTCAGAGTTTCATTTTCGCCTAAACCAGTAAGGAAAGAACGAATTTCAACAGAATGGTAGTGATCGAGTTCTTCTTGAGTTAGCTCTTTGGCAAATAAGCTTGATAGCCACCAGTATATTTCTGCTCTTTGTTCGTTGAACGCTTTCGTATCTTTCATTTCATAGATCCTGATTTAGTCTTGTGGTGTTACTTATAAGCATCTTGAAGTCACTAGGGCATAAGCACACCAAGGCTGAATAACAAGGTTATTTGCGAAACGCAAAGTTACTCGTTAGTAGTAATGCCTATATTGAATTGCGATGGACGATAAATAGCAAGGTTTAAGATTGTCTTGTATCAAAAAAAATCCATGTTTCTGGCTTTTATCTTCAGTACCACTAGAATTGTTACTAGTTATGAATAGAATAGTCACTGAAACTATTAAATAAGAAAAGTGGTGTAGATGAGCTATCACGTATTAGTCGTAGAAGATGATGTGGTAACCCGCAGTAAACTGGTTGGATATTTCCAGAACGAAGGTTACACAGTGAGCGAAGCGGAAAGCGGCGCTCAAATGAGAAAGGTGTTGGAAGAAAACAACGTTGATCTCATTATGCTGGACATCAACTTACCAGGCGAAGATGGATTGATGCTAACTCGCGAATTACGCAGTCAATCAGACATTGGAATTATTTTAGTTACTGGACGCACGGATAGCATCGACAAAATCGTTGGCCTAGAAATGGGCGCAGATGATTATGTTACTAAACCATTCGAACTTCGCGAGTTGTTGGTTCGAGTTAAAAACTTACTTTGGCGTATTGCTGCCGCTCGCAAAACCGCGGCGGGAACGGTAGAACAAACAGAAGATGAGTCTGTTGTTCGTTTTGGTGAATGGACGTTTGATATTCCTCGTCGTGCGCTAAGCAAAAATGGCGAGCCGGTTAAACTGACTAAGGCTGAGTATGAGTTGCTAGTCGCACTCTCTTCTTACCCTAATAAAGTATTAAGTCGTGAGCGTATTTTGAACATGATTAGCCACCGAGTTGATGCGCCTAATGATCGTACGATCGACGTACTCATTCGTCGTATGCGCGCAAAAATGGAGTTTGACCCTAAGAATCCACAAATTTTTGTGACGGTTCATGGTGAAGGGTACATGTTTGCTGGTGACTAAACCTCCCTCGGGCGCTTTAATCAGCAACGAGTGGCAAGCGTAAAAAAGCCGAGACACAGTTTATGTCTCGGCTTTTTTATTGCTTATCACATTCTTGATTATGAACTAATTCTTCGAAAATCAAGATATATCGATTTAATACTAGGCCGCAGAAACTGCATCATTGTCTTCTTCTAAAATAGAAGGTTCAGGGATGACTATAGGCTCTTCAACATTATCATTACTTGTGTCTAGCCAATCGCGCAGACTTTGCCAAACTAACCCCATCGTTTCGTGCCAATAACGTTCGGTCTGCTCAAGATAGAGCGCTTTAGGCATGTACTTATTCCAAGGTTCAACAATCCCTTCTTGTGCTAGGTAGTTTGTTGGTGCTGGTAATGGCTTCATACCTGCAGCATGGAACTCATTGAGTGCGCGCGTCATATGGCTAGCCGATGTCACTAATACCATTCTTTTATTCTTAACAAACGCTGCCGCTTGTCGTGCTTCTTCCCACGTATCTTTAGCAGTTTCAAGCAGGATGATATCGGGCTTTGCTACACCAAGAGCTAGAGCCACTTTAGCCATCATCCTTGCGTTGCTGACTTCAGTGCCTGCGCCATAGCCTGACAAAATAAGTTTGGCACCTGGGTAAAGACGCAAAATTCGAATACCTTCACTTAAACGCATAAGTCCAGTTCGGCTTAGTTCTGATGTCGGTGGGATTTGGTCGTCTACGACGTGACCACTTCCAAGAACCATAACGTAATCGATGGTGTCATCGACGGGTAAAAAAGCGGTGTGCTGCCTTTCCATTGGCATTAAAAGTTGACTAGAAACTGGCTGGAAAGCGATTAGGAAAATACCACACAGGGCTGAGAGGGTAATTAGGCAACCTGTCTTCCTTTTGGTAGTAAACATCACTAGGGCTAAGCCCAGAAAAGCGAGAATTAACATTGCTGGCAGTGGCATCAGTAACGAAGACACTACTTTTTTCAGCTCAAACATATCCGAATAGTCCGAAAAAACATCACTTAGTAGTAAAAAGAGACATCGCCTCTTTATTCCTGAAATTCCTGTGACAGAATAGCAGGCACGATAGGACATAATAACTCAAGTAGCCGTGACTGAAGACCGTAATTTCGACGATATTGCCCACAAATTTGCAAAAAACATTTACGGCTCTGACAAAGGAGAGATCCGTCAGATCATCGTATGGGAAGATTTAGAACAAGCTTTGAGCAAATTTGAACGCTTCACTTCTCCGCTGCATGTACTTGATGCTGGAGGCGGCCTTGCGCAGATGTCGCAAAAAATTGCGGCGCTTGGGCATAACGTTTCTCTGTGTGACCTCTCCTCTGAAATGTTGAAGCTAGCAGAAGAAAGTATCAGCGAAGCGGGCTTGTTAAATCAGTATCGATTTATCCATTCTCCAGTGCAAAACGTGGCAGAACATCTCGATGATAAAGTCGACTTTGTGATGTTTCATGCTGTGATGGAGTGGTTAGCGAATCCGAAAGAGGCGCTTGATTTATTACTAGAACAAGTAAAACCGGGTGGTATTGCCTCGATAATGTTTTATAACCATCACGGATTAGTCCTGAAAAATGTGATTTGTGGCAACATTCCTCATGTATTGAATGGGATGCCACATCGAAAACGGTTTAAGCTGCAACCACAAAAAGGCTTGAAGCCTGAAGAGGTTTATCAATGGATAGAAGACGCTGGTCTAGAAATCTGTGGTAAGTCAGGCATTCGCTCATTCAGTGACTACATAGGTAATATGGAGTACATGGGTGATTACCAATTTGAAGATGTATTGGAACTAGAAAAACAGCTATGTCGCCAAGAGCCATATCTGTCGCTAGGCCGTTATATTCACGTTTGGGCTCAAAAACCTGCGCAATAGCAGCAGTGAATGTGGTAAAAGAAGCCACAACATGCGCTATGCAATAGTAAGAAGCCCGCGTCATAAAGAAATAGGCGTCATATCTAATACGTTCGATATGACGAAGAACAGTAACAGGAACCACAATGAGTGAAATGACTCAAACTGCCGAAGAGCAGCCAATTGATGAGTTGGTGGGCTGGGTCAAGCAGCATGATTTTTCATTAAACTTGCCACCAGAGCGCTTAGCATTTTTGATTGCTATCGCAGTGTTAAGCAATGAAAGGTTCGATGAAGAGTTGGGCGAAGGTGAATTGCATGATGCATTTACCATCGTCACTCGACTGTTTGAAGATACGGGCGAAGCGTCTGCGTTTCGTGCGAATAACGCTATCAATGAACTGGTTAAACAGAAGCTCATTAGCCGCTTTACGAGTGAAATCACCGATGGTGCTAGCATTTATCGCTTATCACCATTGGCGATTGGCATCTCCGATTATTACTTACGTCACCGTCAGTTCTCTAAATTAAAATTGTCTATCCAGCTTTCTATGGTTGCGGACGAGATGGCCAAAGCCATTGAAGCAGCACAGAAAGGCGGAACGCCAGGACATTGGAGAAAGAACGTTTACGGCGTGCTTAAATACTCTGTTGGTGAAATTTTCGACCAGATTGATCTTAACCAACGTGTTATGGATGAGCAGCAACAAACCGTTAAACAGCAAATTGCCGACCTGCTAAACAAGGATTGGCGAGAGGCGATCAACAACTGTGAAGCTTTGCTATCAGAAACCTCTGCCACGCTAAAAGAATTGCAAGACACCTTGCAAGCGGCAGGTGATGAGCTGCAAACACAGATCCTCGATATTCAAGAAATTGTTTACGGTGACGATGAACTCGAGTTCGTTGGTGAAACCTTGTTTGGCTTGCAAATGAAGCTCGACCGAATCACCAGTTGGGGTCAGCAAGCGATCGATTTATGGATTGGCTATGACCGTCACGTGCATAAGTTTATCCGTACCGCGATTGATATGGATAAAAACCGTGCCTTTAGTCAACGCTTGCGTCAGTCGGTTACTGACTACTTTGATGCGCCTTGGCTATTGACTTATGCTGATGCGGAAAAACTCACGGACCTTCGTGATGAAGCCCTTGTGCTTCGTGATGATGAGGTGATGGGACAAGCGCCAATCGACGTTGAGTACGAAGAATTTGAACAAGTGAATGATCTGCTTTCCGAACGAATTGCAGAGATGTTAAAAGCTCACAAACAGCAAGGTGCGCCAATTGATCTTGGTCTTGTGCTACGCGATTACCTCGCAGCACACCCTCGCACACACCATTTTGATTTAGCCAGAATTGTTGTCGACCAAGCCGTGCGCTTAGGTTACTCAGCGTCTGACTATCAGGCTATTCAGCCGGATTGGCAGGCAATCAACGATTTCGGTGCAAAGGTACAAGCAAATGTCATTAACAAGTACTGATGATTACATGCCAGAGAAACTGGTAAAAGCGATAGCGAACCCGTTGTTCCCTGCGCTAGACAGCATGCTCCGTTCAGGTAAGCATGTTTCAACAGAAGACCTAGACAACCATGCGTTGCTTTCTGATTTTGAAGTTGAACTACAGCATTTTTATCAACGCTACAGCACGGAACTGGTGAAAGCGCCTGAAGGTTTCTTCTATCTGCGCCCGCGTTCTACGTCTCTGATTGGCCGCAGTGTTTTGTCTGAGCTAGATATGCTTGTTGGCAAGGTATTGTGTTTCTTGTACTTAAGCCCAGAACGCTTAGCACATGAAGGTATCTTCACGAATCAAGAGTTGTTTGAAGAGCTAATGGCGCTAGCTGATGATAAAAAACTCATGAAGCTGGCAACCAACCGTGCTTCTGGCTCTGACTTAGATAAAGAAAAGCTATTTGATAAAGTGCGTACTTCTCTACGTCGCCTACGCCGTATCGGCATGCTGATCGCGATTGGTGAGACGGGTAAATTCCGTATCAGTGAAGCGGTATTCCGCTTTGGTGCTGACGTTCGTATTGGCGACGATATGAAAGAAGCGCAATTACGTCTTATCCGCGATGGTGAAGCTGTGGTTCATACCCAAGAACCTAACCAAGGCAGCTTGTTGAATGAAGAACAAGCAGAAGCGGTATCAGAACTAGAAGCAGATGTAGACGAAAACGGTCAACAAGACATTTTTAACGATCAAGCTGACTTTGACTTAGAGTCGAACGATGGCGAACAAACAAAAGTAGAAGGTGAAGCATGATTGAAAGAGGCAAGTATCAATCATTAACCATGATCAATTGGAACGGCTTCTTTGCTCGCACTTTTGATATTGATGGATTGGTTACAACGCTTTCTGGCGGTAACGGTGCAGGTAAGTCGACCACAATGGCTGCATTCATCACAGCATTAATCCCTGACCAAGGCCTTCTGCATTTCCGTAATACAACGGAAGCGGGTAGCTCGCAGTCATCACGCGATAAAGGCCTTTACGGTAAGCTTCAACCTGGCGCATGTTATGCCGCGTTAGATGTTGTGAACTCTCGTAACCAACGCCTACTGTTTGCGGTAAAACTGCAGCAAGTTGCCGGTCGTGACAAGAAAGTAGACATCAAACCGTTTGTTATCCAAGGCCTCCCAAGTCATGTGAAACCAACAGATGTATTGATTCAAAACGTTTCAGACAGCCATGCTCGTGTATGTCAGTTGAACGATGTAAAAGCTGCGGTAGCTCAATACGAGGGTGCTCACTTTAAAGCATTTTCTTCAATCGTTGATTACCACTCGCAAATGTTTGAGTACGGTGTGTTACCGAAGAAACTGCGTAACAGCAGCGATCGTTCTAAATTTTACCGTCTCATCGAAGCATCATTGTACGGTGGTATCTCAAGTGCAATTACGCGTTCTCTGCGTGATTACCTTCTACCGCAAAATGGCGGTGTGAAGAAAGCGTTCCAAGATATGGAATCAGCATTGCGCGAAAACCGTCTGACGTTAGAAGCGATCAAAACGACTCAGTCGGATCGTGACTTGTTTAAACACTTGATCACGGAATCGACCAATTACGTGGCAGCAGACTACATGCGCCATGCGAACGATCGTCGTAATAAGCTTGATCAAACCATGAAGTTCCGTGGTGAACTGTTTGGTTCTCGCGAAACCTTGCTTGATCAAAATAACTTGTTGAACCGTGTTCAAGAAGAACTCGAACTGCTGGTGGATCAAGAGTCAGCACTAGAGCAAGACTACCAAGCGGCTTCGGATCATCTTCAGTTGGTTCAAACGGCACTTCGTCAGCAAGAAAAAATTGCTCGCTACAGCGAAGATTTAGAAGAGCTTAATGAGCGTCTCGAAGAGCAGATGATGGTAGTTGAAGAAGCTCAAGAACGAGTACTTCTTGCTGAAGAACAGGCAACCATTACTGAAGAAGAAGTGGATAGCCTGAAAACCCAGCTTGCTGACTACCAACAAGCGTTGGACGTTCAGCAAACTCGAGCATTGCAATACCAGCAAGCGGTTCAAGCTCTAGAGAAAACTAAGCAGCTTCTAGGTGACGAATCTATCACAGCAGAAAGCGCATTAACTTTGGTTTCTGAGCTAAAAGCACAAGAAGAATCAAGCACTCAAACGCTATTATCGACTAAGCACAAATTAGACATGTCTTCTGCTGCTTCTGCACAGTTCGACAAAGCGCTATCTCTTGTTAAGAGTATTGTTGGTGACGTTGAGCGCAAAGACGCGTCTAACAGCGCTAAGCAAGCTTTAGAAAAAGGCCGTAATGCAAAACATGTTGTTGAAAACGAACAACAGTGGCGTGCTCAGCACCGCGATATGGCGCGTGATGTAGCACAGCAGCGTCAAGCAAAAGAACTGGCGACCGAATACCAAAAGCAACACAGCATCTTACTTACCGACGAAGCGGTTTTCGATGAAGAGCGTGAACGCCATGCTATGCAAATCGAATCTCTTGAGTACGCTCAGGAAGAGCTTCGTGAAACTAAGAGTGAGCAGCGTCGTGTGCAACAAAACCACGATCAAGAGATTCAGAAACTCGAGTCTATTGCTCCAGCGTGGATCAATGCCAACGATGCGCTTGAAGCACTAAGAGATCAAACAGAAGCTGAGCTAGAAGATAGCCAAGCGGTTATGACTCAAATGCAACAAGTGCTCGAAGGCGAAAAGTCTCAATCAGTAGCAAAAGATCAGTTAGCAACTCGCCGAGCTGAACTTGAGCAAGAGATTGAACGCTTAGCTTCTCCGGGCGGTTCTAACGATCCTCGACTGAAAGGCCTTGCGGACACCCTTGGTGGTGTGCTGCTTTCTGAGATCTACGATGACATCACAATTGGTGATGCGCCTTACTTCAGTGCGATGTACGGCCCAGCTCGTCACGCGATCGTAGTGTCTGATCTTGATGGTATCAAAGAGAAACTCATCGATCTTGATGATTGTCCTGAAGACCTTTACATCCTAGAAGGTGATGTCGATGCGTTTGATGACAGCTCATTCAATGCCGATGAGTTAGAAGGCGCGGTATGTGTTCAGCTGAACGATCGCCAAATGCGTTACTCTCGCTTCCCTGAGATCCCTCTGTTTGGTCGTGCGGCTCGTGAGCAACGTTTAGAAAAATTACGCGAAGAGCGTGATGTTGTTGTGGAAAACCATGCCAAAGCAGCGTTTGATGCACAAAAACTGAATCGCCTATACCAAGCATTCAACAGCTTTGTAGCCAAGCACCAGCACGTTGCGTTTAACGCTGACCCTGAACAGGCACTAGTGTCTATTCGTGACAAGCGTAACCAGATTGTACGTTCTTTGGCTGAATTAAATTCTAAAGAGCAACAGCAACGTAGTCAGCTACTACAAAGCAAGCAGGCATTAGGTGCGCTAGACAAATTAGCACCAATGGTTCGTATTTTAGAAGACGAAACATTGGCGGAACGCCTAGCTGAATTAGAAGCGCAACTAGAGCGCTTGAGCGAAGCTAAGTCGTACTTGAACAACCATGGCAAAGCACTTGCTTCGTTAGAGCAGATTGTTTCTGCACTAGACGCAGATCCTGAACAGTTCGAAGCACTAGAAGCGCAATACCAACAAGCGGATCAAGCTCTACAAAGCTTGAAAGGTAAAGTGTTTGCTCTGTCTGACTTAATCGAACGTCGTCACTACTTTGCTTACGCGGATTCTGTTGATCTTCTAAACAAGAGCAGCGAACTGAGCGAGCAATTGAAAGCTAAGTTGGTTCAAGCGGAGCAAGCAAGAAAAAAAGGCCGTGATGGCTTGAAACAAGCTCGTGAACAGATGAACCAATACAACCAAGTATTGGCAGCATTGAAGAGCTCGCACCAAGCGAAACAAGAAACGGTTCAAGAGTTCAAACAAGAGCTACAAGAGTTTGGCGTTAACGCTGATGAAGGCGCTGAAGAGCGTGCTGTACGTCGTCGTGATGACCTTCACGAGCGCTTGCACACGTCTCGTAGTCGTAAGAGCGAATACGAGCGTACGATTACATCAACTGAACTTGAGATGAAAGCACTGGCTAAGCGTCTTAAGAAAGTTCAGAAAGAGTACACAGAGCTTCGTACCTTCGTAGTTGCAGCAAAAGCGGGTTGGTGTTCAGTACTTCGTTTAGCTCGTGAGAATGACGTTGAACGTCGTTTGCACAAGCGTGAACTGGCTTACCTAACGGCGGGCGAACTTCGCTCAATGTCAGACAAGTCATTGGGTGCGCTACGTTTAGCTGTCGCTGACAATGACGACTTACGTGATTCGCTGCGTCTCTCTGAAGACAACGCGCATCCAGAACGTAAGGTTCTGTTCTACATTGCGGTTTACCAACACCTTCGCGAGCGTATTCGTCAGGATATCATTCGTACGGATGATCCGGTTGAAGCTATCGAAGAGATGGAAGTTGAACTGGCTCGTCTAACAGAAGAATTGACGCAGCGTGAAAACCGCTTAGCGATCAGCTCTGAATCGGTAGCAAGTATCATCAAGAAAACGATTCAGCGTGAGCAGAACCGTATTCGTATGCTGAACCAAGGTTTGTCGAACATCTACTTTGGTCAGGTTAAGGGCGTGCGTTTGAACGTTAAGATCCGTGAAAGCCACGAGATCTTGCTATCAGGCCTAGCGACTCAACAAGAGCAGCACAAAGACTTGTTTGAATCGACGCGTTTTACTTTCTCTGAAGCGATGGCGAAACTGTTCCAACGCGTGAATCCACATATCGATATGGGTCAACGCTCTCCGCAAGTTCTGGGTGAAGAGCTACTGGATTACCGTAACTACCTAGAGCTAAGTGTTGAAGTTAACCGTGGTTCAGATGGTTGGTTACAAGCGGAATCGGGCGCGCTGTCTACGGGTGAGGCGATCGGTACGGGTCAGTCAATCCTGTTGATGGTTATTCAGAGTTGGGAAGAGGAATCTCGTCGACTTCGTAGTAAAGACATCGTTCCATGTCGTTTGTTGTTCCTTGATGAAGCAGCACGTCTGGATTCTAAGTCTATCTCGACGCTGTTTGAACTGTGTGACCGTCTAGGCATGCAACTTCTGATTGCTGCGCCAGAGAACATTAGCCCAGAGAAAGGCACAACCTACAAGCTAGTACGTAAGGTCTTTAAAGACCACGAACACGTTCACGTAGTTGGCTTGCGTGGTTTTGCTCAAAACAAACCAGCATCACCAGTACAAGAGCTAATCGAAGAAGCTGAACAATAATCTTGATAGCCGGGCAATAACCTTGATAGCTAAGCTATAAGCTCGAAAGCGACTCAATTATATTTGTTCAAAGCCCCTAATCATTAGGGGCTTTTTTGTACCTAAAAACTTACTCCCTGCAATTTATCCAATCTCCTGTGATTCACATATGTTCATGTATTCATGCAACTGTCCTTTTACTCTCTTACGCACTGATATGACCACTCATACCTTATGGTTATTATCAATGGAACTTGTTTGAGGTCACACGCACAAAACCACAAATAATGTATGGTAATGACATAGATTTAATAATATTAATAATATTGTATTACTTAAATTTTAATTATTGATAACTCGCGTGTGCGAAAGGTAAAGGTAGGACTTAGGTATGATTCAAATCGTTATTGATGGGAAATATCGAATTGTCGAACAAGGGCAAACTGTTCTTGAGGCGGCAAAAATATGTGGTTTGGAGATCCCATCTTTATGTGGTTTGAACAAAACAGCGGATAAAGTACCGTGTGATTTGTGTGTTGTTGAGGTAGATGGCGTTGGTGTGACACGTTCTTGCGAACTAGAAGTGTCTAATGGATTGGAGATTACGACTCAGTCAAAGCAACTGACCGCTCATCGACAAGAAGCACTAAATCGTATCATGACAGACCACTACGCTGACTGTGAGGCGCCATGCCAAACGGCTTGTCCTGCTGGCGTTGATATCCAGTCTTACCTCCATCATATCGCTCAAAATGATCACATTAAAGCGATTGAGGTGATCAAAAAGACATTACCAATGCCACTTTCAATTGGTCGAGTATGTCCTGCTTTTTGTGAAACCGAATGTCGTCGTAATTTAGTCGATGAATCGATCGCGATCCGTCAACTCAAACGACACGCTGCCGATGCAGATCTAGCCGCTCAAGAAAGCTATATGCCTGCTAAGAAGCCGAGTAAAGGTAAGAGTATAGCGATTGTGGGTAGTGGCCCCGGCGGACTTACAGCAGGTTATTATCTGTCTAATGAAGGTTATGACGTCAGTGTTTATGAGTCGATGCCCAAAGCGGGTGGCTGGCTACGTTATGGTATCCCTGAATATCGTTTACCTAAGTCGATTCTAGACAAAGAAATTGAACTGATGTGTCGCAACGGAATGGCGGTTGAGTGTGATAAAAAGCTCGGTGTCGATTTTACACTGTCTGATTTAAGTAACGATTTTGATGCGGTTTGTCTAGCGGTTGGTGCATCTCAAGCTGTTGAAATGAATTATCCGGGCAGTGAGCTTGGTGGCTGCTATTTAGGTGTGGATTACCTGAAAGATTACGTGACCGATCAGCAGTTCATTACCGGTAAAAAAGTAGCGGTGATCGGTGGCGGTAACACTGCGATTGACTGTGCGAGAACGGCAGTGCGAGATGGCGCTGATACCACGCTGGTCTATCGTCGTACACGCGATGAGATGCCTGCGGAAGATTATGAAATCGAAGAAGCTGAACACGAAGGCGTAAAGTTCCACTTCTTGACCAATCCGGCGGAGAATATTGCAGATGAAAACGGTCACGTATCGGAGATACGATTAGAACGAATGGCTTTGGGTCCGGCTGATGCTTCAGGTCGTCGTAGCCCTAAACCAACTGGCGAGTTCTTTGTTGAAGCGTTTGATACGGTCATCGCTGCCGTGTCGCAAAAACCTGATCTGAGCTTTATGGATAACGAAGCTATTGATATCCCGCTGACACGCTGGAATACCGCTGATGCAGATCCGCAAACCATGCACACGGGTACTGGCAATATCTTCAGTATTGGTGATTTCCGACGCGGCCCTGCAACCGCAGTGGAAGCGGTGGGGGATGGGCGCATTGCAGCGCAAGCGATCGATCGCTTTTTCCACGGTGACATGGATAACATTCCGGCTAAACCGTTTAATTCAAGAAAGCACAAGCAGCTCAAAGCGGTGGATCCTGAGCAATACAAATCCATACAGCGTATGGCGCGTAAGATCATGCCAGAGCTAACACCCGAGCAGCGTGAACAAAGCTTCGACGAAGTAGAAACAGGCTTTGATAATGCCGATGCGATAGCGGAAGCAGCAAGATGCTTAGAGTGTGGCTGCCAAGCCAATACTGATTGCGACCTACGAGACTACTCGACTGAATACAAGGCAACGCAAACACATCCAGAGTACAAAATCGATGTAGCTTCAAATGACAGTTGGCAAGCGATTCGCGCTGAAGAAACTAAGGTCGGCTTAACAAGGCAAAAATTCGCGGTCGATGACAGCTCTGAATTTATTATCTTTGATGCCAACCGCTGTATCAGTTGCGGGCAGTGTATCCAAGCGTGTCGTGAACAGAATGTTCATGGGGTTCTGAGCTTCATGAATCAGTCAAATGGCAAGCCAGCATCAAGACCTGAATGTCGTCCAAACTTTGGATCAGACAAGACCTTAATGGGTGACTCTAACTGCGTTCAATGCGGTTCGTGTGTTCAAGTGTGTCCAACGGGCGCAATGGTGGATGCTCGAGATAGAAAGCAAGGCAATACAGATGCCTTGAAGAAAGTCGATACGATTTGTACCTACTGCGGTGTGGGTTGTAAGCTCACGATGCACGTCGATGAAAAGCAAAATAAAATCCGCTACATCGAAGGTGCAAACTCTCCGGTTAATGAAGGCATGCTTTGCGTTAAGGGTCGATTCGGTTTTGATTTTGTTGGCAGTGATGCGCGCCTAACGACACCACTAATACGCAAAGATGGTTGGTTGCAACCGGCAAGTTGGGATGACGCGATTACGCTCATTGCTGATAAGTTCACCGCGATTAAGCAAGGTTTTGGTAGCAATGCCTTGGCGGGTTTCTCGTCGGCAAAAACGACGAACGAAGATAACTATGCGTTCCAAAAATTCATACGTCGCGAACTTGGAACCAATAACGTCGATCACTGTGCTCGTCTTTGTCATGCTTCAACGGTGACTGGCTTAGAGGCTTCACTGGGTAGTGGGGCGATGACCAATGATAT
Source organism: Vibrio sp. L3-7 (assembly GCF_963898195.1). NCBI lineage: Bacteria > Pseudomonadati > Pseudomonadota > Gammaproteobacteria > Vibrionales > Vibrionaceae > Vibrio > Vibrio sp. L3-7. The sequence goes on from NZ_CAWQUW010000034.1 coordinate 297,243, forward strand.
TCCGAGTATTAAGCACTCAGATGTGATCTTTATTATCGGTTCAGACACCACATCGGCGCACCCTATTATTGGCTCGCACATCAAGCAAGCGGTGAGGCATGGTGGAGCACGATTGATCGTTGCTGATCCAAAACGAATCGATATTGCTGATCATGCCGAACTTTACTTAGCACACCGCCCGGGTACAGATGTGATGCTGATCAATGGTGTCATGCAACAGATCATTAAACACGGTTGGTATGACCAAGATTACATCGATGAACGAGTTGATGGCTTTGATACCTTGTTACAAGAGGTAATGTCGCCAAGTTATTCACTCGAAAAAGTCGAATTGGTTACCGGCGTGAAAGCCGATGATATCTTCGCTATGGCTCGCTTGATCGGTACTGCTGAACGCACCGCGGTATATTACTCTATGGGTATCACGCAGCACACCACAGGGCATGACAATGTTCGCTCTATTGCTAACCTTCAATTACTGTGTGGCAACATTGGTATTGAAGGTGGTGGCATTAACCCGCTGCGTGGACAATCTAATGTACAGGGCGCGTGTGACATGGGTGCCTTACCAAACAACCTACCGGGCTATCAAAAAGTTTATAACCCGATGGTGCGTCAGAAGTTTGCGATGGAGTGGGGCGTTTCAGATTTACCCGCTGAAGCGGGCTTAACGTTGACCGAGATAATTGATGGCGCATGCCATCGTGACGTACGTGGTTTGTACGTAATGGGTGAAAACCCTGTACTCAGCGATCCGAACCAAGCTCACGTAATTGAAGGACTTGAAGCCTTAGACTTCCTTGTGGTTCAAGATATCTTCTTAACGGAAACCGCTCAGTATGCCGATGTGGTTCTGCCGTCTTGTTCGTTTGCTGAAAAATCGGGCCATTTTACCAATACTGAGCGTCGAGTTCAGCGTATTAACCCAGCCGTATTACCTCCAGGTGAGGCCAAAGAAGACTGGGTGATCATTCAATTGCTAGCCAACGCAATGGGGGGGAACTGGGAATATAGCACTGTTGCTGATATCACCAATGAAATTGCAAGAGTGACTCCTCAATACGGTGGTTTACGTTGGGAGAACATTACGGTCAACGGCGTCCAATGGCCAAGTAATAAAAACAATCCTGACGGTACTCGTATTATGCACCAGACTCAGTTCACTCGCGGACGTGGTCAGATGGAAGCGATTCCGTTTAGATATGCGGCTGAGCTTCCAAATGCAGAATACCCGTTAGTACTAACAACTGGGCGTGTTTTGGAGCAGTTTCATACTGGGACCATGACTCGTAAAACTAAAGGGCTCGATAACTTGGCGGGTCCTCGCGCGATGTTGAGTGTTCATGATGCAGAAGAGCTAGGCATTTCGAACGGTCAAATGCTTAAGGTATCGACCCGACGTGGTGAGATTGAGATTGCTGCATTTGTCACTAAGCGGATGCAAAAGGGCGTGGTGTTTATTCCATTCCATTTTGTTGAGTCTCCGGTCAACCGTTTAACGACCACAGCGACTGATCCTCACGCTAAGATCCCAGAGTTTAAGGTGGCAGCAGTGCGTATTGATCCAATCTGTGAACCGGAAATCGCAGAAACGGAGGCTTAATCTACGCTGTTTAACTTAATCGACTTAAGCCTCACTACTTTAACCTAACGACTTTAGACAGAGCCTCTTGGCCTGATTAGTTAGCTTAAAAGGATTAACGACAGAGATTAAAAAGCCGCGTAACTCTCAGAGTTATGCGGCCTTTTTGTTGTGCTAGGTACGGTTTGGAATTTTCTAGTCAATCATTTTGTGAGTAGACAATTCATTACCATGAACACCAAATTGTTTTGCTGCGTATGCAACACGTTCTGCTGGCTTTGGATATTCAGCGGGTGTGCCTAGGTTTTCAATATGATGCAAGCGAGGCAATAAACCAGCGCCGTTTGCAATCTGTATTGCCAATCCAGGACGAGCATTGAGTTCCAGTACCATAGGGCCTTCTTCTTGGTCTAAAACCATGTCAGTACCCATGTAACCAAGACCTGTCATTTCCCAAGCACTTGATGCAAGAGTCAGTAGTTTTTCCCAATGCGGCACTTGAAGTGACGCCAACTCTTTCCCCGTATCTGGGTGATGAGTGACTGGTTGGTCAAACTGAACCGCACGAACGGCTTTCCCGGTCGCGATGCAAATACCGACCCCGACAGCACCTTGGTGCAAGTTCGCCTTGCCGTCAGAAGCTGAAGTGGATAGGCGCATCATTGCCATCACAGGGTAGCCTTTAAATACGATAATTCGTACATCTGGCACGCCTTCGTAACTGAAGCCTTCGAAACACTCATCAAATTTAATGAGATTTTCAACCACGGCTACGTCGTTCTTACCGCCTAGTGAGAAAAGACCGGCCAGAGCGTTACTGATGTGACGCTCTACGTCTTCTTCATTAATGGTAGAACCCGATGGCTTGGTATAAACACCATCTTTGTGAGAGATGACAACAAGGATGCCTTTACCACCACTACCTTGAGCCGGCTTGATTACAAAACCGGGCCACTCTTTAACCATTTTGTGGATTGTTCTTACTTCAGCTTGGTGACCAATAACGCCAATCAATGTAGGCACAGTTGCACCCGCTTGTTCGGCAATAATCTTAGTCTTAAGCTTGTCATCAACGAGTGGATACTTGGAACGATCATTGTAGCGACCAATATAACTATGGTTACGCTTGTTCATTCCCATTATGCCTTTGTCTTTCAACTTAAACGGTGAAGTAAATTGATCAAACATAACTTAGTCCTCCGCTAGCGGTTTAAAGCGACGAAGCTCGGTTAGACGGTAGCCCGTGTAGTTACCTAGTAGCAAGATGGTCGCTAGAATAACAAGCTGCAAACCAATAAAGTTAAACGTTAAGTGCTGAATGAACGGGTTAGTCATGCCTAAGTAAACAAGAACCGCGGTAAATAGAGAGCCACCACCTTGTAGTACTACTTCTTTCGCGCCTTCTTCTTCCCAAAGGATAGACATACGCTCGATAGTCCAAGACAAGATAATCATTGGGAAGAACGTAATCGATAGACCTTCTGTTAGTCCGATTTTAAATGCGACTACAGTAAATATCGAGATAATCATAATTACCGTAATGATTACGGCGGATATCCTGGCAACTAACAAGAGGTTGAGTTTGGACAAGTAACTTCGTATTACAAGACCAGTACCGACAATCAGTAGGAAGCCAACAATGCCTGTAACCAACTGAGTTTGAACGAATGCTACAGCAATCAGAACGGGCATGAACGTACCAGAAGTCTTAAGACCTATGATGACACGCAAGAACACAACGATAAGCGCACCTATTGGAATCAGCATGATGGTTTTAAACATCGCTTGTTCTTCTAACGGTAGGCTGTGGATCGATAGGTTCAATAGTTGATCGGCAGATACTTTGCTGTTGGTTGCTTCTGTTGGCGAGATTTCTTGAGCAATCATAGAGAAGTGAACTTTACTGTTCTGGCCGCCCACAACATCTAATAGCGAGACATTTGACTCGTCCCAGATGAGTAGGTTTGGTTGAACTTGTTGCTCACTAGATTCAGGAGAGAAGAGAACCCACTGGTTATTATCCCAAATTTGGTTCATGTGCTGGATTGATTGGCGACGACGTCCGTCTTCCAATTCAATAACACCGACAACCTTGTTGTGGATTTTAGCTGCAGAAAGTAGCTTGTGTGTCGCCTCCACTTTGGTCATGTTATTCAAAATCAGCGCTGAGTTTTGGCTGTCTGGATCGTTAAGCGTTTTGATTAATTCACGAGTAAAGGTGATGTTGTCTGCTGAGCGCTTGGTTGCTCTGTCAATCAAAGCAAGGGCCGCGGCTTCTTCAGGACCGTCAAAGCTTGGTTGAGTTACATCACCGTCTGGAGGCGTCGCGGTTACGTTCGCTTGGCTATCTACTAAGAATTGTGTCTTGTAGTAGATAGTCTGCGGACCATCTGCATGACGAATGGACCATTCTGCTCGGCGACCTGAATCTGTATTCAAGTATGAAATGCCGTAGCCTGGTGATGAAGCTGACTCACTAATAAGTGTAAAATTAGACTGCGTGTGAGGTGCGGCTAGTGAAACTTTTGCTTCTTTACCCGCTGCATTGAATTCGATACGAGCTTCAATGTCCCAAACTTGATTAGTTTCCCCTGGAGTCCAGGGTACACCGTAGGTGGTATGTCTGAACATACTGAGTGTTATTCCTGCCACGATGAGCAGGAAAATTGAGATATAAAATGGAATTCTTGACGTCATAGCTTACCCTACTATTGTTATTTAACTTCCGTTTGTACGTACTTTTTACTTACATCTACTAGCGCTATGTCTTTGATAAATTCGCGCCCTAGTAATACAGGGTGACTCATTTGAGAGCGATCCGCCAATGTAAATTGCGCTTTTTCATGGATTTTTCCAACTTTAACCCATAATTCGATCACAGCTCGACGTTCTGCTTTGTCATTCGTTGACTGACGGATTTTTACATACCGTACAACTGGCGCTTCAATCCATTTTTGGTCTTCTACGGCTTGCGCTTTATCGTCTAGATGGAACTTAATCCAGTTCTTTCCGTTGCGTTCGAATTCTTTGATATCGACAGCATTCAAAGAAGAGGTGGTAGCACCCGTATCAACACGAGCATCAAAGCTCTGCTTAATCGAGTCGATAGATACTTTTTCGATTCCGCCAAGAATGGTTGGTTGTGATGTAGGAGCGATAGGTGCCGCTGCAACCGCAACAGGCTCCTCTTCTTCTAACTCTTCAATAACTTTGTGTTCCATGTTTGTTAGATGAACATCTAATTGACTAGATAGGGTCGTGATTTCATCTTCTAAGCTTTCAATATAATCACTTTGATTGCTTAGTTGCAGTTCAAGATTTTGAACCTTATTTGCGATGTTTGTCTCTGAGCGGGAAATAGCATCGAGAGTTTCTTGGTGGTAGGAAGCACCGTTAGTAAGGGTGCAACCAGAGAGCAAACCAACCGCCACAATTGGCGATAATCGCTTAAACATAAAAAAACCTTTGAGAATTAGAGAATAGTTCAGACTATTTAAGAGTTTAGCCCACAAAAAAGGATGCGTGAAGCACCCTATTGTAAGAGTCTGGTCATATTGAATCGCAATGTGAGCGCTGCGCCAATTGTTGCTATTGGAAATAGCTCACTTATTAAACATAAGTCAATTTATGTGCAATTTATGCTCTTTGAATCAGAGTTCGCTACGAAGCAAACTAAAAGGTTTTCACGAACAAACTATGATTCTTTTATTGTCTAGTTTATGGTTTTGTTGCCACTAGAACAGCACGTCTTGGTGCTGGGTGACCTTCAACTGTTTTACTTGGATCATTAGGATCTAAATAATCTGGTAGAGAGTTGTGTGTCATCCATTCTGTGGTGCGTTGTTCGCCAACTGTCGTAACATTTTCGTCAACGATACGTACGTCTTCAAAGCCAACCTGTTCAAGCCAGCGTTTTAGCGCGCGAGCAGAAGGGAAGAAGTAGACATTTCTCATTTGTGCGTAACGATCAACTGGAACCAGCACCGCGTTTTCGTCACCTTCAATCACTAGGGTTTCAAGAACCAACTCACCACCAGATGCTAATTGGTCTTTCAGTTGAATCAAGTGATCAAGCGGTGAACGACGGTGATACAACACACCCATGCTAAATACAGTGTCGTAAGCTTCCAGCTTTGGCAGTTGCTCAATACCAAGAGGTAAAAGATGAGCACGTTGGTCATCGCCCAAGAATTTACGAATTGCTTCGAATTGAACAAGGAAAAGGTGAGAAGGATCGATACCAACCGTTAGGCGTGCACCTTCACCCAGCATGCGCCACATGTGGTAACCATTGCCGCAACCCACATCGAGTACTGAACGGTTTTTCAGCGGAGAAATATGTGGAAGCACACGATCCCATTTCCAGTCGCTGCGCCATTCTGTATCGATATGAATATCATGAACAGTGTAAGGGCCTTTTCTCCAAGGGTGGAAAGTCTTCAATAAGCTTTCTAACTTTTTAAGTTCACCCGTGTGAAACGGTGTGCTGCTGCCAATCGTGACTGAATTTTTTAGGTCAACTTGGTCTGGTACACCTTGTGGGATTTTGTTCAGCGCACGTAACCAACGGTCGAAGTCACCGTGCTCTGCATTTTGCCAATCCGTCAGTTGTTGAGGTAGAACATTGAGCCACGGCTGAAGGCGAGTGTCTTGGGCAATAAGTTGATAAAAATTAGCAAAATTAAACATGGATAATATTAACCGTTGTGGAATTCATAATGTGTGTGATGTCTATCATCACAACACCGAAAATTGGTGACTAAAGCCCGACAGTATCGTCTTTAGAACATTGTGTGGTGAGCTACTTAATTGCGAACATCGAACCGAAGTTGAAACATTGGAACCAAACTTCGCTGCTAGAAAAACCGATTTCTTGGAAACGCTCTTTATGGACCTTGATCGAGTCTGGGCGCATAACGTTTTCAATTGCGCTACGTTTTTGGCTAACTTCTAGCTCGCTGTATCCGTTAGCTCGTTTGAAATCATGGTGAAGGTCAATCAGCAGTTCATTTGAGCTCTCGTCTTCGAAAACGTACTTCTCAGATAAGATTAAGATCCCACTAGGGCGTAGGCCTGAGTGAATTTTTTGTAACAATGCTAAGCGGTCATCTGGAGACAAAAACTGTAAAGTGAAATTCAATACCACAACCGATGCGTCTTTGATTTCGATTTCACGAATATCCGCTTCAATCACTTCAACAGGAGTGTCACTGCGATAAGCATTTACATGTAATTTGCAGCGCTCAACCATCGCTTCTGAATTATCGACAGCAAAAATCGTGCAACCTTCTTGTTTAATATGACGACGCATTGAGAGCGTAGCTGCGCCAAGAGAGCAGCCTAGGTCATAGATATTTGAATGCGGTTTAACGAAGCGCTCAGCCAACATGCCGATCGCAGAGATGATATTGCTGTAGCCAGGCACCGAGCGTTGAATCATATCCGGAAATACTTCAGCGACTCTTGCGTCAAAGGTGAAGTCTCCAATTTTATCAATAGGAGCGGAAAAGATATTGTCTGTGTTGCTCATGGCATTTTCTCTCGACAGTCAGCGTAATTGGCACAGATTTCGTACCAAATAAAAGGGGACGTATTTTACGTAAAAAAAGCGCGTCTGTCACGAAAACTGAGATTACTCTCAATGATTGATTGTATATAGAGGAAAGGGATTAAAACATTGAGATTTGATGGTTGCCTTTCTGAGCTGGAAATTGAGCAAGATCGGGCAATAATAATGACGTGCTTTCAGTGACTTGCTTTTGTAGCTGCTGATAGATAGCGACTGCAAGTTCGGGGGAGTGATTATTGTCTGGGGTGTGGATCATCAAATAAGGTTGTTTACCTTCAGCAAGCCAGTTCGGGATTTTGGCAAACCAAGGTTTAAAGAATTCGATGTTAGGCTTTTGGTCCGGGTGGCCAATAAAGCGAATCACTGGATTATTAGCGGTCGCAATAGCATGAACGGGAACGCGCGGCTTTTTCTGATGCGCATCGATCACCGCTTCAGTGGTTGGTGGTGCGGAGAAAACTGGGCGACTATCCATAATAATACGATTAATGCCTTCTTCAACGAGCCATTGATTGAAGCGTTTTTCGGCGTCGCTTTTGTCAAAGAAACCAAGATGACGAACTTCAACACCAAGCTGCATGTCTTTCGGGAATAATGTACAAAATTTTTGTAAGGCAGGGAGCATGCTTGGTTCAAAGCTGTGTGGTAGTTGAATCGTCCACTGGCCAATGCGATCGTGCAGTGGCGACATGGTCATTAGAAACTCTTTGAGTTCGGCTTGGCAGTGCCTGAGTTGCTGCTGGTGGGTGATGAATTTAGGCAGTTTGAAGGTAAACTTGAAATCATCATGACTTGCTGCTTTCCAGTTGTGAACGGTTGACATACTAGGCGTGGCATAGAACGTCGTATTCCCTTCAACCGTATGAAAAACTTGGGTGTACTTTTCTAGGCGCTCAGCCGGTTTCGTCCCTTTACCATAGAACTGACTTTGCCACTCAGAATGAGACCACATGGTTAATCCAAGTCTTAGAGGTAAAGTTGCCATCGTTATCTCACCGTTAGTCATCACGCTATTTATCTTCGCGTCGTTAGTCATTACAAAAAGTTTTAGTTGAAGCGCAAATCTACTGTACGAGACTTTTGCCGATTAAGGTACTTTCGAGATATAATTCTGCCAATTTTTTCGGTTTTGATGAATCTTTGCGCACTTGATGGGTTAAAAAGCAGCAAAGCCAGATAAAACACAATATATTCGATCGCGGAAGGTCGATTTTAAATGAGTTTCCGCGTATAAATGTTTCTTTGCTTTGTAGGTTAGGTATGACCACCTGCAGCTTCGAAATTAGTAAATTATTAAGAGATTGGGAAATTCATTATGCGTACCCATTACTGTGGTAACCTGAACAAGTCCCTGGCGGGACAAACTGTAGAATTGTGCGGCTGGGTAAATCGTCGCCGTGATTTAGGCGGTCTTATCTTTATTGATATGCGTGACCGTGAAGGCGTAGTTCAGGTTGTTGTCGATCCAGATATGAAAGATATCTTTGAAATCGCTAGCCAACTGCGTAATGAATTCTGCATCAAGTTTACGGGTGAAGTACGTGTTCGTCCTGACAGCCAAGTAAACAAAGACATGTCGACAGGTGAAGTTGAACTTTACGCGACAGGCCTAGAAATCATCAACCGTTCAGAAGCGCTTCCATTAGATTTCAACCAAACGAACTCTGAAGAGCAGCGTCTTAAATACCGTTACATCGATCTTCGTCGTCCAGAAATGAGTGACCGCATCAAACTTCGTGCACGAGCTTCTAGCTTCGTTCGCCGTTTCCTTGATGAGAACCTATTCCTAGACATCGAAACGCCAGTACTAACTAAAGCAACGCCAGAAGGTGCTCGTGATTACCTAGTGCCAAGCCGCGTTCACAAGGGTAGCTTCTACGCACTTCCTCAATCTCCTCAGCTGTTCAAGCAACTGCTGATGATGTCTGGTTTTGACCGTTACTACCAAATCGTTAAATGTTTCCGTGATGAAGATTTACGTGCTGACCGTCAGCCTGAATTTACTCAAATCGATATCGAAACATCATTCCTATCTTCTCAAGATGTTCGTGGTATCACTGAGAAACTTGTTCACGATATGTGGAAAGAGCTTCTAGATGTTGAATTGGGTCAATTCCCAGTAATGCCTTTCTCTGAAGCGATTCGTCGTTTTGGTTCTGATAAGCCAGATCTACGTAACCCACTAGAGCTAGTTGATGTTGCTGACCTACTGAAAGACGTAGAGTTTAAAGTATTCTCTGGTCCTGCGAACGACGAGAAAGGTCGCGTAGCAGTAATCCGTGTTCCGGGTGGCGCTAAGCTAACTCGTAAGCAAATCGATGGTTACGCAGAGCACGTAGGTATCTACGGCGCGAAAGGTCTTGCTTGGATGAAGGTTAACGACCGTGCTGCAGGCATGGAAGGTATCCAATCTCCAGTCGCTAAGTTCCTAAACGAAGATGTGATTAACGGCATTCTTGAGCGTACTCAAGCTGAATCTGGCGACATCATTCTATTTGGTGCAGATAAAGCGAACATTGTTTCTGAAGCAATGGGCGCACTTCGTATCAAACTTGGTGATGACTTAGAGCTAACAGATAAGAAAGCTTGGGCTCCACTTTGGGTTATTGATTTCCCAATGTTCGAAGAAGATGGTGAAGGCAACCTACACGCTATGCACCACCCATTCACATCGCCTCTAGGTATGAATGCAGAAGAGCTAAAAGCAAACCCAGCAGCAGCTAATTCTGATGCATACGACATGGTAATCAACGGCTACGAAGTAGGCGGTGGTTCTGTACGTATTCATAACGCAGAAATGCAAACAGCGGTATTTGGTATCCTAGGTATCGAAGCACAAGAGCAACAAGAGAAGTTCGGCTTCCTACTTGAAGCGCTTAAGTACGGAACTCCACCACACGCAGGTTTAGCGTTCGGTCTTGACCGTCTAGCAATGCTTCTTTGTGGTACAGAGAACATCCGTGACGTTATCGCATTCCCGAAAACAACGGCTGCAGCATGTCTACTAACAGACGCGCCAAGCCTAGCAAATCCAGCATCGCTGGAAGAGCTAGCAATCGCAGTTAAATTGGCGAAGAAAGAAGGCTAATCAAACGATTAAGCTAAACTTTCGATAGAACAACGAAATGCCCGTTAATTTAACGGGCATTTTTTTTATCGTCAGATATACTAAGCCAATGAACAAAAGCATGTATAAATAATCAGTATTTGAAGTTATGTCTATTATATTAGGGATCGATCCCGGCTCACGCATTACCGGTTATGGCGTGATTCGTCAAAACGGCCGTCATCTGTATTACTTAGGTAGTGGTTGTATCCGCATGTCAGAAAAAGAACTGCCAGGTCGACTTAAGCAGATCTATGCAGGTGTGAGCGAAATCATTACTCAGTTTCAGCCAGATGTATTCGCGATAGAGCAGGTCTTTATGGCGAAGAATGCTGATTCTGCACTTAAGCTCGGACAAGCTCGTGGTAGCGCGATTGTGGCAGCGGTTAACGCTGATCTACCAGTGCATGAGTACGCCGCTCGTCTAATCAAGCAAGCCGTAACAGGTAATGGCGGTGCCGATAAGTTAATGGTTCAGAACATGGTGATGAGCATGCTTAAATTACCTGCCAAACCACAGGCCGATGCCGCCGATGCTCTAGGCGTAGCAATCACTCACGCTAACACCAATAAAACGCTGATCGCACTTGCTGGCAAAGCAACAGGTGCGAAAAAAGGCCGTTACCGTTAATCCATTCTAAGTCATTATTGGGCTCTTTATTTTTAAGAGCCTAACCTTCTAATCCCTTCTACTGCAAAACAATCAACACACCATAATCACAGTTAAATCCTTGATGAAATGAGATCTTTCGAACAGATCGTTGATAAGAATATTGCGTCCGATTTAACATGTTATTAACATTGGTCGGAGGTCTTACAAGTTAATCAAGGATGATCACTGATGAACCCTATAAAGCTGTGGCGCGCGTTGTTTCTACCCAATCGTACCAAATGGAGTAACAACGAAGTCAGGCAAGCCGATATCTTATTACTCTTCACTTTTATCGCATTCTTCGTAGGTGTGTATAGCTTCTTAAAATGGACAAAGCACGAAGAGCCGTTGCTTGTTGTTACTTCCGTATTTCTTATCGTATTTGAACTAATCTCGGCGCTTCTATTACGCATCACGAGTAAGCCTAGCCTTGCATTGAATTTTGGTTTTGTTGGTATGGCGGTACACGCACTTAATATCATCTATCAAAGCGGTGGTGTCGTTGCTTCAACTCAAGCTTACTGGGTACCTTTGTTGGTGGTTGCTTTCTTTTTATCTGGGACTCGAATTGTCGCCTTGGTGTGGAGTGGGCTGGTTATCGGTGTTTCGCTGGTGATGACTTCAGCTCACCTTAAAGGGTTTGAGTTTCCACAGTTAGTGCTCACTCCGGAAGCCGTAGTTGTTGAAACATGGTCTGGTGTGATTATGCCGCTCGTTGTTATTTGTATTGCTCAAGCTTTTACGGCTAAGCAAAAAGAAGTGGCGATAGAAATGGCAGAGGATGCAATTTCAGAAAGCCAGCAGATAGCGAATCAAGCGACCCAGAGTGAGGGGCAACTCTCCATTGTACTTGATCAAGCTAACTCGAACTCTGAAAGCCTACAGGACGTTTCGGTGCATTTGGATCAGCAGTCACAAGACTTGCATGCTCAAGTTGAGGTGTTGAACATCAATTGTGAATCTCAGGCGAGTGCCGCCGAGCAGATGAGCCAACAGCTTCACCAAATGACCCAAGGAATAGAAGAATCAAACTCATTTGTTGGAGAACTGAAAGATCGTAGTGAAGCGGTTGGAACGAAAGCGCAGAAGAGTTCTGAGTCACTAGAAGCTTCGACCAGTGCAATCAGTCAAATTATTCAAAGCAATCAAGAGATAATGAAAGTTGCTGATCTTATTACTTCCGTAGCCGAACAAACCAATCTATTGGCACTCAACGCCGCGATAGAAGCCGCTCGCGCAGGCGAACAGGGAAGAGGGTTTGCTGTGGTGGCTGATCAAGTTAGAGAGCTGTCTGCGAAAAGTAGTCATTCAGCGATAGAGATTCGAACCTTGCTGGACCGCAGTAAAGAGGAAGTTGAACATGGCAGAAACATTATTGAAATCACGGCTAATGAAATGAACGACATCATATCGGAGGTTCAAACTATCTCGACCGATGTCAATCAACTGACCGATATTATGGCGATGCAAATGGGCTCTCTAAAAGAACTCGACCTGGCGAGTTCAGAGGTCGCACAAAGCGTTGCAGAAACCAAATCCGTGTCGGGTTTAGTCGCGAATTATGGCTCTGAACTCACTGGTCATGTTACCTCGGTGAAAGAATTGGTCGAAAGCTTGAACAGCGTGGTTTCACAAGCGAAGCAAGCTTAAATAAATCGCCTTAATAAACACAAAGAACTGGATAAGCATCCAGTTCTTTTATATTCTGTCCCTCAAATTAAATTCCATCGAGAGAGTGAATTGTGATCGGACGTCTACGCGGTACATTAATAGAAAAACAGCCACCAGAATTATTAATCGAAGTGAGTGGTGTTGGTTATGAAGTACAAATGCCAATGAGCTGTTTTTATGAATTACCGAACGTGGGCGAAGAAGCAATTATCTACACTCATTTTGTGGTTCGTGAAGATGCGCAACTACTTTACGGTTTTAATACTGTTAAAGAGCGTGCCTTGTTCCGTGAAGTGATCAAAGCGAATGGTGTTGGCCCTAAACTTGGCCTTGGTATTCTTTCGGGAATGACAGCAAGTCAATTCGTTCAAAGTGTTGAGCGCGAAGATATTTCGACACTTGTTAAACTTCCGGGCGTTGGTAAGAAAACCGCCGAACGTCTTGTCGTTGAAATGAAAGATCGCCTGAAAGGGTGGGGTGCTGGTGATTTGTTTACTCCAGCAACTGATGCAGCACCAATGGACTCGATGCCAACCGTGCATGACGCTGAAGAAGAAGCGGTAAGTGCTCTACTTGCATTGGGTTATAAGCCGACTCAAGCTTCTAAGGTTGTCGCTCAAGTGGCCAAAGATGGTATGACGAGCGAACAGCTGATTCGCGAAGCACTGAAGTCGATGGTTTAATACCTTATATACTTGTTCTAGAAAATAGACTCATTCACTTTGCCTTTACACAGAGTCAAGAAGCGCAGAGTCAGTAAGAGCAGAGTCAGTAAGAGCAGAGTTAGGAATAACAGAATTTATGATTGAAGCCGATCGCCTGATTGCACCGGATAACCCAGTATTCAAAGATGAAGATGTCATTGATCGTGCAATTCGCCCTAAAGCGCTTTCCGACTATCAAGGTCAGGATCACGTTCGTAACCAGATGGAGATTTTCATTCAAGCAGCTCAAATGCGAAATGAAGCTCTGGATCATCTGTTGATTTTTGGCCCTCCGGGTTTAGGCAAAACCACGCTTGCGAATATTGTTGCCAATGAAATGGATGTGAGCATCCGTACCACTTCGGGACCGGTATTGGAGAAGGCAGGCGATTTAGCGGCGCTATTAACCAACCTTGAAGAAAATGATGTGCTTTTCATTGATGAAATCCACCGTTTGAGCCCTGTGGTTGAAGAGGTGCTTTATCCTGCGATGGAAGACTACCAATTGGATATCATGATTGGTGAAGGTCCAGCAGCGCGCTCTATTAAAATCGATTTACCTCCGTTTACGTTGATCGGCGCGACAACACGTGCTGGGTCACTAACTTCTCCGTTACGTGACCGTTTTGGGATAACTCAACGTCTCGAGTATTACAAAGTAGAAGACCTTCAAAATATCGTTCAGCGCAGTGCAGATTGTCTTGGGCTTTCACTGGAGTCGGAAGGGGCGTTAGAAATTGCTCGCCGAGCACGCGGTACACCGCGTATTGCTAACCGATTGCTGCGTCGTGTCCGTGACTACGCGGAAGTAAAGGGTGATGGACATATCTGCCCTGATGTCGCTGACAAAGCACTCAACATGCTGGATGTCGACGCGAAAGGTTTTGACTATATGGATAGAAAACTTCTGCTCGCGATTATGGAGAAGTTTGGCGGTGGTCCTGTGGGTATCGACAACATGGCAGCAGCAATTGGTGAAGAGAAAGACACCATTGAAGACGTATTGGAACCTTACTTAATCCAACAAGGTTATCTGCAAAGAACCCCACGAGGCCGAATTGCTACCGACAGAGCGTATTTACACTTCGGAATAGATAAACCTTCTAATCGTTAAATTATTCATTTTTAAAGATCCCAGTTGCATAAGCGCTGGGATTTTTTGGTTTTTATTGAATAACAACTCTTTGAGCGAGTCGATAAAAAGTCTGAATATCAGGATTCAAAAATGGAAACTTTGATTTCGAGTTTGATTTAGGTAACAAAAAATGAAATAAGTTGTCATATGTTTTGTTAATACTTTATAGGTAGTTGTAGTTTGTATGTTGAAACAGTGCTGAGCTTTTGTCACAGATATCATGCGCTGTTATTAACAGAGGCCAAATTGGTGTGATTTTAATCATGATTGTTCAAAAATAACCCTAATTTGCTGGAATAAAATTGATACAAATCAACGCAAGGTTCTCCTATAAACCTTTTGAAACATACTGATTTTACCAGTAATATTAGCGCCAGCTATATTAGCTCATGCTTAACAATAATCTAACTATAACGGTACGTTTTTGCTACAAATTTCAATTTGTAATAACAATTACACAAATTGTTTTAACATGGATTTTTGCGGTGATTAATCACACAAGTGTCTTTCAGCCGACACAAAGGAGTTACCATGATTGATGTTGTTGATCTGTCGCGATTGCAGTTTGCATTCACAGCGATGTATCACTTCCTATTTGTTCCACTGACTTTAGGTATGGCATTTCTACTTGCCATTATGGAGTCAGTCTATGTAATGACTGGCAAGCAAATTTACAAGGACATGACCAAGTTCTGGGGTAAATTGTTTGGTATTAACTTTGCTCTTGGTGTAGCGACAGGCTTAACCATGGAGTTTCAGTTTGGTACTAACTGGTCTTACTATTCTCACTATGTTGGCGACATCTTTGGTGCACCGCTGGCTATCGAAGCGCTTGTTGCATTCTTCCTAGAGTCTACTTTTGTTGGTCTTTTCTTCTTCGGTTGGGACAGATTGTCAAAGCGTCAACACTTAGCGGTAACGTGGTTAGTAGCACTTGGTTCTAACTTCTCTGCGCTTTGGATCTTGGTAGCAAACGGCTGGATGCAAAACCCAGTAGGTGCAGAATTTAACTTTGAAACTATGCGTATGGAAATGGTGAGCTTCGCTGAAGTTGTACTAAACCCAGTAGCGCAGGTTAAATTCGTACACACAGTGGCGTCTGGTTACACTACGGGTGCAATGTTCATCCTTGGTATCAGCTCATACTACATTCTTAAAGGTCGTGACCTTGCCTTTGCTCGTCGTTCTTTTGCGATTGCAGCATCTTTCGGCATGGCAGCGATCCTGTCAGTTATCGTGCTAGGTGATGAATCTGGTTACGAGCTTGGTGAAGTTCAAAAAGTGAAGCTAGCTGCTGTTGAAGCGGAGTGGCACACGGAAGAAGCACCAGCCGCATTTACTGTTTTTGGTATTCCAAACCAAGAAACAATGAATACTGACTACGCAATTAAAATTCCTTACGTAATGGGTATCATCGCAACACGTTCTCTTGATACGGAAGTAACGGGCCTGCGTGACCTACGTGATGACCACGTTGATCGTATCCGTACGGGTATGTACGCATATGAGTTGCTTGAAAAACTACGTTCAGGCGACAAATCTGAAGAAAACATTGCAGCTTTCGATGAAGTAAAAGGTGACCTAGGTTACGGCTTGCTCCTTAAGCGCTACACAGACGACGTTGTTGATGCAACAGAAGACCAAATCCAGATGGCTGCGGATGATTCAATCCCAACAGTTTGGCCTCTGTTCTGGTCATTCCGTCTGATGGTTGCTTGTGGCTTCATTATGCTGTTTGTATTCGGTGCGGCGTTTGTTCAAACGTGTCGTCAGAAGATCGAACAGAAACCATGGGTACTAAAAGCGGCGCTATTCTCAATTCCACTACCATGGATTGCGATTGAAGCGGGTTGGTTCGTTGCTGAGTTTGGTCGTCAACCATGGGCGGTTGGTGAAATTCTACCGGTTAACGTTGCAGCATCAGCACTAACTATTGGTCAGCTTTGGACTTCTCTATTCGCAATTCTGGCACTGTACACAGTGTTCCTGATTGCTGAAGTTTACCTAATGCTGAAATTCGCACGTAAAGGTCCAAGTAGCTTAAAGACAGGCCGTTACCACTTTGAACAAAACGATAACTCTGTTGAAGACAAAGTTAGCCGTTCAGTCGAAGTATAAGTGAGGGAATATTATGTTTGATTACGAAAGCTTACGACTTATTTGGTGGGTGTTGATCGGTGTTCTACTGGTTGGTTTCGCCGTAACTGATGGCTTCGATATGGGTGTTGCAGCCCTTTCACCTGTTATTGGTAAGAGCGACACTGAACGTCGTATTATGCTCAATACTATTGCCCCTCACTGGGATGGCAACCAAGTTTGGCTAATTACGGCTGGTGGTGCATTGTTTGCTGCATGGCCTTTGGTTTACGCGACGTCTTTCTCTGGTTTTTACTTCGCAATGTATGCGACGCTAGCAGCGCTTTGGTTACGACCACTCGCTCTTGATTACCGTTCTAAGATTGAAGATCCAAAATGGCGTAAAACTTGGGACTACGCACTCTGCTTTAGTGGCACCGTACCGCCAATCATTTTCGGTGTGGCATTTGGTAACCTATTACAGGGTGTACCCTTTGACCTGAACGAATTTATGATGTCTAAATACCATGGTACGTTCTTCGCTCTGCTAAACCCATTTGCATTGCTTTGTGGTGTGTTGGCCCTGATGTTGTTCGTTATGCAAGGTGCAACATGGCTTCAAATGAAGACAACAGAAGAGCTGCACAGTCGCGCTCGTAACGTTGCTCAGATCGCTGGCTTAATTGCTATTGCTCTGTTTGTTATTGGTGGCTTCTGGGTTCAATCTATCGAAGGCTATGTCATCACGAGTACTATCGATACGTTTGCTGACTCAAACCCACTAAACAAAGAAGTATCACTTCAAGTTGGTGCTTGGATGACAAACTTCGAAACGTACCCAGCAATGTGGGCAGCGCCGATTCTTGGTGTAGCAATGCCACTGCTTGCTGTGATTGCATCTCGTTTTGAGCGTGGTGGTTTCGCATTCTTGTTCTCAAGCCTATCTAACGCTGGTGTTATTTTAACGGCTGGTTTTGCAATGTTCCCATTCGTAATGCCATCAAGCCTAAACCCTGACCATAGTTTGACTATGTGGGATTCAACAGCAAGTGAGCTAACGCTTGGTCTTATGACTGGAGTTGCGGCGGTAATGGTGCCTGTGATTCTTGGCTACACAACTTGGACATACTACAAAATGTTCGGTCGTCTAGATAAGAAACACATCGAAGATAACGACGTTTCAGCTTACTAAGCTAGAAGTTAAATAACTTAGGAGAAATTTTATGTGGTATTTCGCATGGATTTTGGGTGTACTTCTAGCATGTGCATTCGGCATCATCAATGCTCTTTGGCTTGAGCATTCAGAAATGATGGACAAAGACAGTGAGTAATCTCGCGGAGCAAGTTGCTAAGCTGCATCAACCAATGGATAAGACTCTGTTAAGAGTTTTATCCCTGATATTGGGTTTCATGCATGTTGGTTTAGTAATGTGGGATCCTGAAGCGTATGCGACAAGCATCGGTGGCTTTAATGCGATCATCGGGCCAATGTTTATATGGGCGGTATGCTCAAGCATGGTTTATGGTATCGGATTTAAGCCGAGAGCTTGGATGTGGCAACTACTGTTTAGCCCATACGTTTCACTCACAATTTTGCTCTACCTAACAGCGCTACGCCTTATCTAAATAGGGCAGTGGATTAGGTTTATAACAAAGTAAACCTAGGTGGTTGTTGGGTTTTTAGTCAAAGAGAGGTCATCTTAAACAGATGGCCTTTTTTTTCGTCTCTTAACTCAAAAAATTCACTGTCATATACTATTAATGATAATGAGTTAGGTTATAGTGAGATCTTTATCGTTTTGGGATTGTGGTATTAATTTGCAGGGATTATCTAAGCCGTTTACATGGCCAGTAACCGTATATTACGAAGACACCGATGCTGGTGGGGTTGTGTACCATTCTAACTATCTCAAGTTTTTTGAACGCGCTCGAACTGAGATGCTACGTTCAATTGGCGTTTCTCAACAAGTATTGTTAGAACAAAATATCGGTTTTGTAGTCCGACATATGGACATTGATTTTATTCAAGGCGCACGCCTTGATGATTCTTTACAAGTCATTACAAATATTTACGAATTGAAGCGAGCTACCTTGGTCTTCTGTCAAGAGATCGTAAATCCTGATGGCAAAGCATTGTGTAAAGCAATGGTTAAGGTAGCATGTATCGACAATCAAAAAATGAAACCAAAGGCAATGCCAACATTTATTCTTACGGAGCTAACGAATAGTGACTGCTGAAATCTCAATCTTAGGCCTAATTTTAGAAGCCAGTTTACTGGTTAAAATGGTCATGCTGGTTCTTATGGGCATGTCTGTTGCTTCTTGGGCAATGATCATAAAAAGAAGTAAAGTGTTATCTCAAGCTTCGAAACAAACTGAAGTGTTTGAAGATAAATTCTGGTCTGGCGTTGATCTCGCTAAATTGTATCAAGAGAGCAATAAACGCAAAGACGAGCTTTCTGGTACTGAAGAAATTTTCTACGCAGGCTTTACTGAGTTTGCTCGCCTACGTAAATCAAACGCGACTTCTCCAGACTTCATTATGGAAGGTACTGGCCGTGCAATGCGCGTTGCGGTTGCCCGTGAAGTTGATGAGCTAGAAACCAACTTGCCTTTCTTAGCAACAGTCGGCTCTATCAGCCCATATATCGGCCTATTTGGTACCGTTTGGGGCATCATGCATTCGTTCATCGCATTAGGTGAAGTTAAGCAGGCAACGCTAGCAATGGTAGCTCCCGGTATCGCAGAAGCACTGATAGCAACCGCTATGGGTTTGTTTGCAGCGATTCCAGCTGTTATGGCTTACAACCGCTTTAGCAGTAGAGTGGGTAAACTAGAACACAATTACGCGACTTTCTCTGAAGAGTTTCACAGTATTCTTCACCGTCAAGCGATGGCTGGCAGGGAATAATAGATGGCTGGATACCAACCTAAAAAACGCAAAATGACGGCAGAGATTAACGTTGTACCTTACATCGACGTTATGCTGGTTTTGCTGATTATTTTTATGGTGACCTCACCATTCGTTACGCAAGGCGTTGATGTTGAATTACCAAAAGCTTCAACGGCTCAATCTGCTCAAGATCTGTTGGGTGACGAGAACGCCAGCTTTATTATTGTTGAAGTTAACAAAGACGGTGAGCTTGGCCTAAGCGTTAATAACGAAGACGTACAGCGTGGTTTGTCACTTGAAGACATTATTGTTCGAGTGAAAGCCGAGTTGTCTCTGAAGCCTAATTCTCCAGTGGCGGTCGGCGGTGATGCCGCAACGCCTTACGCTGAAGTGGTTTTATTACTTGATGAATTAAGCCGTGCAGGTGTGCCAAAGGTTGGCCTTTTAACGGATATAAGGGAATAGCTCCGTAGCATTCATGAAAGCGAATAATAAAAAATCCAATAATTCTAAAACGCCGCTTCTAATTTCAATCGGGCTGCATGTCATTCTATTCGTTGCTCTTATTTGGGGAGCAGATTTTACTATGTCAGAACCTAAGCCAACAGGGCGGATGGTTCAGGCAGTCGTAATTGATCCTCAACTGGTTCGTCAGCAAGCTCAGCAGATTCGTCAACAAAGAGAAGCTGCGGGTAAGAAAGAGCAAGAACGGTTAGACAAATTACGCCGTGAAAGCGAGCGACTTGAAAAGAATCGCAAAGCCGAAGAAGAAAACATTCGTAAGCTAAAAGAACAGCAAGCAAAAGAGGCCAAAGCGACCCGTGAAGCTGAAAAGCGTCGAGTAGAGAAAGAGAAACAACGTAAAGTTGAAGAGACGCGCTTAAAGCAAGAGCAACAGAAAGCGGCTAAAGCCGAAGCGGATCGTAAACTTAAAGAAGCAGCGCTTGTTAAGGTTGAAAAAGAACGTAAAGCCAAAGAAGCGGCTGTCGCCAAAGCTGAACAAGAACGCGTGGCAAAAGAAAAAGCCGCGAAAGAAGCAGCAGAAAAAGCTCGTAAAGAAAAAGAAGCCGCTGAACGTGCTGAAAAGCAACGTATAGCGAAAGAGAAAGAAGCGGCAGCCGCAGCGGAGAAAGCGCGTAAAGCAAAAGAAGCTGCAGCAAGAGCTGAAAAAGAACGTAAACAGCAAGAAGCAGCATTGAACGACATCTTTGCTGGACTGGAGACTGAACAAAGCAATAACAACACTGCTTTGAACCAGCACTTAGAAGATGAAAAGGCTCGATATATATCAATTTATCAACAAACAGTACAACGAAACCTCTTGATGGAAGACTCCTTCCGTGGTCAAGAGTGTGTTCTTAACATTCAGTTGACACCAACTGGTGGTAATAAAGCTGTAGTGAGAAGGGTTTCGGTAGTTAGCGGAAATCGCCAGCTTTGCTCTGCAGCACAGGCTGCTACAGTTAAAGCGAGAGAGTTCGATTTTCCACAAGACTCATCATTACAACAAATATTCCGAGATTTTGACTTTCGGTTCATCCCATAATGAGAAATGGATAACTTATGCTTAAAGGTAACTTTTTCAAGAGCCTGTTTGTTATGGCATGTATTTTTTCTAGCTCTGCTTTTGCAAAATTAGAAATTGTTATTACAGACGGTATAAACTCTGCTAGACCGATTGCTATTGTTCCTTTCCGTTGGGAAGGTGCAGAACCATTACCACATGACGTATCAGCGGTTATTGCTTCTGATTTACAGCGTAGTGGTAAATTCAGCCCAGTTGCGACCAGCAAAATGCCTCAAACGCCTTACAGCGAAGCTGAGGTGGATTTTGATGCTTGGACGAATCTAGGTGTTGATTCATTGCTAACCGGTAGTATCACTAAGAATGCTGAAGGGCAATATGTAGTGAACTACCAGTTGATCGACATTGTTCGTGGTCAGCTAACCAAAGGGCAAAGCCGTGCGTTAAGTGATGAAGGACAGCTCGTGCTTTCTAAAGATCACGTTCTGTTTAACAAAAAGGCCACGGTTCCTGGTAAACGCTTAAGAGAATACGCACACCGTATTTCTGATTTAGTTTATGAAGAGCTAACTGGTGAAAAAGGTGCGTTCTTAACTCGTATTTCTTATGTGGTAGTAAACGACAAAGACAAATACCCATACCAGCTTCGTGTGGCTGACTATGACGGCTTTAATGAGCGTTTAGTACTGCGTTCTAAACAGCCTTTGATGTCGCCAGCATGGTCGCCAGACGGTAAGAAGCTTGCTTATGTGAGTTTCCAAAACGGACAAGCTGAAATATTCATTATGAATATTTACACGGGTGAACGTGAGAAGGTGACGTCATACCCTCGTCATAATGGTGCACCAAGATTTTCGCCAGATGGCAAAACATTGGCATTGGTATTGTCGAAAACAGGCAGCCTTCAAGTGTACACGCTTGACCTTGCAAGTCGTAAGCTGACTCAAATTACTCGCGGCCGCTCAAATAATACAGAACCATTCTGGTACCCAGATGGCAAGTCTCTTATTTTTACCTCGGATCGTGGTGGTAAACCCCAGATTTATAATGTAAATTTGTCCAATAATTCGACTTCTCGCATTACTTGGCAAGGTAGCCAAAACCTAGGTGGTCAGATTACTCCTGACGGACGATTCCTGATTATGGTCAATCGTAGTAACTCAGGTTTTAACTTGGCTAAACAGGACTTGGAAACGGGCGCAGTTCAAGTATTAACAAAAACATTGTTAGATGAATCTCCAAGTATTGCGCCGAATGGAGGTATGGTTATCTATAGCTCTATTTACAATAAAACAAACGTATTATCGATGGTTTCTATCGATGGCCGTTTTAAAGCTAGATTACCGGCAACCAACGGACGCGTAAGAGCGCCGGCATGGTCACCGTTTCTCTAGTAAAAGTCACATATTCTATTAGCTATTGATAGTGTTAACTATTGTGGCATTTAACTATCTATAGCACTTAGTCGGCTGTAGAAACTAAGTTTGATAACGTAAGGAAAAAAAGATGCAACTTAACAAAGTTCTTAAAGGCTTGATGATTGCACTACCAGTGATGGCAGTAACGGCATGTAGCTCAACTGATGAAGCAACATCTGCAACATCTGGTACTGAAAGCAACCAAACAACTTCAGGTACAGAAGGCAACGTAGACACAACTGTTGTAACGCCAATTGACGCTAACGGTCAACTGTCTGAGCAAGAGCTTAAAGAGCAAGCGCTACGTGAAACTCAAACAATCTACTTCGCATTCGATAACTCAACTATCGCTGGCGACTACGAAGAAATGCTAGCAGCTCACGCAGCTTACCTAGTTAAGAACGTTGACATGAACGTTACTATCGAAGGTCATGCTGATGAGCGCGGTACTCCTGAGTACAACATCGCACTTGGTGAGCGTCGTGCACAAGCTGTAGCGAAATACCTACAAGCTCTAGGTGTTCAAGCAGACCAAATCTCTATCGTAAGCTACGGTGAAGAGAAGCCACTTCTTCTAGGTCAATCTGAAGATGTGTACGCTAAAAACCGTCGCGCAGTATTAGTTTACTAATTTTAGTAGACTATATAATTGAGGAATTGCCTCATGTTCAGTAACACAAAGCGAGTCATTTTGCTTTCGTTACTGGCAAGTGCAGCGAACACTACGTTCGCTGCACCAGCCCCAGTATCCGATCTCAATAGCACCGCAACCAATTCATCATCTTCCTCTCGATCAGCATCTAACGAATCAGATATTGAGCGTTTAGAGCGCTTGCTTCAAAATCGCAACCTCGTTCAGCTTCAAATGCAGCAGCAAATCGACGACATGTCACTGGAGATCAGTGAACTTCGTGGTGAGCTAGAGCGAAACAGTTACGATATGAAGCAAATGTTAGAGCGTCAACGTGAACTGTTCATTGAACTGGATCGCGTTAGAGGTGAGGTGAAAGCGTCAGGTAAAACGGCTGTAGCCGCGACTGCGAGCGCAGGCGCTAAAGATGCTTCAGGCACATTTAGTACCGACGTTGATGAGCAAACCGCTTATCAAAATGCTGTAGATATGATTCTAAAGCAACGAGACTATACGGGTGCTATTGCAGCATTCCAAAAGTTTCAAAAAGACTTCCCAGATTCTACCTTCACACCTAACTCTCATTACTGGTTAGGTCAGCTTTACTTTGCTAAGAAGCAAGATGAAGAAGCCGTGAAGAGTTTTGCCGCTGTTGTATCATACAAAGATTCAAATAAGCGAGCAGATGCCCTGGTTAAGCTTGGTGACATAGCAACGCGTAACAACAACGTGGCGCAAGCTAAGAAATATTACCAACAAGTCGTGACCGAGTACCCAAACAGTGCTTCGGCAAAAGTGGCTAAAACTCACTTATAAAACAAAATAGGGGTACTCTGGTACCTCTTTTTTATACCCGTTGCATTTTATTATTTACTTATTGGCTGTTCGTACTTATTAGTAGGACTGACTGATAGCGGCTCATTGGTTGCTGAGTTAGCTGTTGGTTATTTACTCGTGGTTAGATGCTTTCGTCAGCTATTAGATATCTAATTCCTCTCCTTGTGATAGCAACGTAACGACTTATTTATGCTTTTTAAGTATTAGTGAGTAACCGTTTGCAACTAATCCTTTTTGATCCCAATCGCTGTCCTGTGTAGAATACTCGGATTCTCGGAAGAAGTTGCGTAGAGCAAGAGCAATGAGTCATATACTAGATAAAATCGATACAGTTTACCCGTTTCCGCCTAAGCCCGTTCCTTTGAGCGACGCTCAGAAACAGGCCCACATCGCGAACATCAAAACACTACTTCAAGAAAAAGATGCAGTTCTAATTGCACACTACTACACAGATCCTGAAATTCAGGCTCTTGCAGAAGAAACTGGTGGTTTCGTTGGCGATTCTTTAGAAATGGCTAAGTTTGGTAACCGTCATTCAGCAAGCACGCTGATCATCGCTGGTGTTCGTTTTATGGGAGAATCTGCAAAGATTCTGACTCCTGAAAAACGAATCTTAATGCCAACGTTGGAAGCGGAGTGTTCACTTGACCTTGGCTGTCCGGCTGATAAATTTACAGAATTTTGTGATGCACACCCTGACCACACCGTGGTTGTTTACGCAAACACCTCTGCGGCTGTTAAAGCTCGTGCAGACTGGGTGGTTACGTCGAGTATCGCTTTAGAAATCGTTGAAAGCCTAGACGCTGAAGGCAAGCCAATCATTTGGGGGCCTGACCGTCACTTAGGTTCTTACATCGCAAACCAAACTGGCGCTGACATGTTGCTTTGGCAAGGTGAGTGTATCGTTCATGACGAGTTTTCAGCTGATGCTCTGAAGAAAATGAAATCGATATACCCAGAAGCGGCCATTCTAGTTCACCCAGAATCACCAGCAAGCGTTGTTGAACTGGCTGATGCTGTTGGTTCAACAAGCCAACTAATCAAAAAAGCGAAAGAGCTGCCGCATCCACAGATGATTGTCGCGACAGACAAAGGTATCTTCTTCAAGATGCAACAATTGGTTCCTGAAAAAGAGCTAATTGAAGCGCCAACCGCTGGTGCTGGTGCAACTTGTCGTAGCTGCGCACACTGTCCTTGGATGGCTATGAACGGGCTTGAAGCGATTGAAAATGCACTTGAGCACGGTGGTAAACAGCACGAGATCTTCGTTTCTGATGAACTGCGAGTTAAGTCTCTGATCCCGTTAAACCGCATGCTTGATTTTGCTGAACAGCTAAACATACAAGTGAAAGGCAACGCTTAGTCGTGACTTTATAAGTTACAGATAAAAACCAGCATACCGTGCTGGTTTTTTTGTATCTGAATATAGGGCGATAATATCGATTTTGCGTTCATGTATCTTTTTCTGATGATACATCTTGTTGATATCGTGTATTTTTTCTAGCATGTACGTAAGAGACAATAATTAGAGGCTCCAATGATAATTTGGTTACAACTCAAACGTTGGTTCAAAGCGAATATCTTCGTTCTGAATGGCAAGAACTTATTGTTTACATTCTTAGGCTACGTTTTTCTATCGTGGTCAACGTTGTATTTGGCGGGCGAGACGGGCTTAACAAGCTCGTTTACCACGTTCGCCTACTATTTAGTCGTGACAGCTTCAACGGTTGGTTATGGTGATTTATCGCCGACGACTGAAGCGGGTCGATGGATTGTGATTTTGTTTATTATTCCGGGTGGACTCAGCCTTTTCGCGGCGTTACTAGGTAAAGTCGCCACAGAAGGTGTTGAATATTGGCGAGCCGGCTTGTTAGGGAAAAGGAGAGTGAGAGTGGACAACCACATTTTGATGCTTGGGTGGAATGAGCAGCGCACCATACATCTAATCCGCATGTTGCAACATGAAGAAACGGGTAAACGACCAATTGTGTTGTGTACTCGTTCTGATATTGAAAATCCGTTACCTGGTGAAATCAACTTCGTTAAAGTCAACAGTTACACTGATGGCAAAGAGATGGAAAAAACCGGCATCGAGTCAGCAAGTTGTATTTTGATTGATAACCCGGAAGACGACATCACATTATCTGCGGCACTTTACTGTGCTAATCGAAACCCTAAAGCTCATCTACTCGTTTACTTTAAAGATGAAGCTTTGAGTGACCTTCTACATAAACATTGCCCAAATTCTGAGTGTATTCCTGCAGTAGGCGCTGAAATGCTGGCTAAGGCCGCGGTTGATCCGGGATCAAGTGCGTTGCATCAAGAGCTATTAAGCTCAACAAGGGGCATGACGCAGTATTCTACCTATTATCCTGCAGATGCCGAGCCAGTAACCGTCGCGCCGATCTTTGCTGCGTTTAAAGAGAAGTATCAAGCAACGCTGATAGCGATAGATTCCGGCCGTGGGATTGAACTTAACCCAGAACTGGATCAAGTGATCAGTAGCGGTACTAAGTTGTTTTATATTGCAGATGAAAGAATTGATGACTTCGACTGGAAAGGTTTTTAGAACGTGTATTTAATTTCTGTCTCGTCCTAAAATACGTTGACAGTATTTCTACTAAGTCAACAGCGTCAGCTGTTGGCTTTTTTCATGCACCTCATTTGGAGTTTTCATCCTGAGACTAAGGTGCGGCCTCATGTTGTTATAGGTACTTATAGACTCTTTTACTAGTTGTTTAAGCTCTCCGAGGTTTTTACACTTATCAAGTAAGAACTCTTGTTTCAGTATTCCATTTACTCTCTCTGCTAATGCATTTTGATAGCAGTCATAACCGTCTGTCATCGAGGGGCTTATGCCGCTACTTTTCAACTTATCTTGATAAACACCTGAGCAATACTGGAGACCACGATCAGAGTGATGGATACACGAACGATGATATTGACGTCCCTTAATAGCCATATCTAGCGCTT
>NZ_CAWQUW010000035.1:0-18133 GCF_963898195.1 Vibrio sp. L3-7
AATGTCAGCTTCATCTGCTTCAATTTAAACTGATTTGCACTATTAATACAAAACACCGAGCTAAGTGTCTTTCCATACTAAAAAGTAATTTCATTTACTAAATTCGCTAGCTCATTTATGCCCCATTATTCGTTAGAGTAAATACTTGTCCAACTATTGTAGGTCAGTTCATAGCTGGCGATTTTACATTTAAAGCTAATTCCTTTTCCGCACAAACTGTTTCGGCGTCATGCACGCAATCTGCTTACATTCACGCGTCATGTGTGCCTGATCGGCAAAGCCCTGCTCCAGCGCCAGATCCGCCAAAGATATATCGGGCTGTGCTCGAAGCTGCTCTAAAGTTTGTTTCACCCGTGCGATACGCTGGTAATGTTTAGGCGTAATCCCCAGCCATTTCTGAAATTTACGCTCTCTCTGGCGTTGACTGATCGTCCCTATCTGCTGGTGAATAATGTGACCGACATCCTGAGGATCACATTCTGCAATCAGAGCTTGGGTCCAGCGGTATAACGTAGAAATTCTTGCCGTCGGCGAACGTGCTGCTTGCAGAGATGCAAATATCGGCAACGCCGAAGAGGCAAGAGGATGATCGCCCTCAATCCGCAACGACCGCTCTAAGCGTTTACCAAACAACTGATAACCTACTGCCGGATGAAAACGCACACCGGCCATTACTGTGCCAGGCGGTAGACTGACCTGATGCGCCAGCGTGCTGACTGGCAGTAGGATAACCCCCGGTACCTGCCACTCGCCGTCCATGTGCACATCATTTTTCAAAATGAACGTCACTCCTGTACCGGCGTCGCTGAGTAATTGTCTACGCACGGTTTGCGCTGTATCAGGTTCTACGGAAACCGACCAGATTGCCTGAATATGGCCGGCTAACATCCCCTGTGGTTTGAAAATCTCAAAATCTAAATTCAAACGTATTATCCTATTTAAACTCAACTTAGATAAAAAAGTCGTATAAATTTACTTTTCATAGTCTTAAGTAGAAGTGTAAGTCGTGAAGTACGGCTTAGGTTAGTCCGAGTTGAGCTATTTAGGCTGGTACACTCCCACCGGTGGCTTAAATGCTTTCACTATTCGGTTCCAACTGTTGATGGCATTGATCGCTATCGTCAGATTGACCATAGCTTTATCTCCAAAGGTATTCAAGGTGAGCTGATAGGTCTCATCATCTACCGGCAGACCAGCCGTCAGTAATTCAGCCCAACCCAGCGCAACGTGTTCTGCATCGCTGTAGAACTGCATGTCTTTCCACGCGCTAAGCCCCCAGATACGTTCAGGCCTTTCACCCAGTTTAAGTGCATCTTTACTGTGCATGTCGATACAAAAAGCACACTGGTTGATTTGCGAAACACGCAACTTTACCAGTTCCCATATGGTCATACTCATTGTGTCTGACTGGCGAAATTGCTCATGGAAGTACGCTTCCTGAGTATAAAGAATGTTTATTGCCTTCGGCGCTATGTCAATGTAGCTGAGTCGTTTTTGCATGGTCTTTCTCCTAGTTTTTTCACATGATAAAAAACGCACTTAGCAATAGATTGAAGATTTTCGACACATGCTTGGCAAAGGTAGACGTTCGGTTCAGACTTTTTCTCAGCCACCCTAGGTAAGCAGGCTCAAATTATTATGATAGTGTTACGAAACCCAGTAATAAAAAGCATTTGTCAGAGAGGAATAAAGTCTCATACCAAATAATAAGTGTTCATACTGAATAATAAAATCTAATACTGGAAAGGCGGCAATGCCATAAGCTCACTCTCATTCCTAACTCGAAAATGTCCACAACTTGGATAGACCGATTTTTAACTCATGGCACTTTATGACTCAAAGTGCGCTAAAACGAGTTCATAATAGATAGCTAATCAAGATAAATACTTCTATAGCCTTATGAACTCATCCCAATAAAGTGTCCGTTTTTTAGTACGCTGATTTGTTTATATAATAATCAGCGACTTTGATGATCGATTTTTTTACCAGAGCAATCTGTTTTGAATGTGGACACCAAAGGGATATGGGTACCATTATTTCTTGTTTGATCTCGTCACATTTTATCTCTACCAAATTTTCAGTCACATATTCAGAGTCAATTATAGATTTTGGTAAAAGAGCCCAACCAAAATCATCTTGGACAAGCTTAACAATGACTGCTAATTGATCAACATATTCATGTTTTGAAGAAACAACAACCTTCTCTGTCATTTTATCTTCGACCATAGATTTGAGAACAAACTGTCGTAAAGATTTCATCGTTGAGAGTGTCTCGTTTGTTGGCTTAGCTGATAGTTCACTTTCTGCATTAGCAAATGGAACAAAAGGCATATTCCCCAAAAAAGTAAAATCAATACTATTAATCACTTTGCTTTCGTATATGTTCACAATACCAAAGTGAATGCTTCCATCTTCAATCCCTGTTTTTATTTCTGGTTTCGTTCTGACCAAAAAATTAACACGCATGGATGGAAAGTCTTCATCGAGCTGTCGACGAATTTTAGAAACAACATGATGAGGTAAAAAGCTCGCATAGGCTATCGTCACCGATTCTAGCCCGCCAAATGAAAGACTTAATGCAAATCTATCAAGCGTTTTAGCCTGCTCTAGTATTTGCTTTGCGTAATGATAAAGAAGTACTGCATCTTCAGTGGGTTCTACACTGCGGCTCAACCTATCGAATAAAGTGATCGCTAACTGGTCTTCTAAACTCGTGATGACTTGTGCAACCGTTGTTCGATGCTTATTCAATTTTATCGCCGCTTTACTAAAAGCTTCCTGCTCATATACCGCAACGAAAGTATTTAATTGTTCAAGACTAAAGTTCATATCATGTCCTGCGAGTCCTCATATTCGTTAATAAATTTTACCACCAGAGTCTACATTAACCAACACAGAGCCCGTTTCTCTTATCAAACAACACATCCCTATCACCACGCTCTGACATCAATTAAAAATCTATCATCGAATACACTTTAAACAGATGAATTAAAATATTTCTTACCAAAAAAACCGAAATCCCCCTTTACCGCAAATGTTTGGATGACAGCGATGGATCGAGCCCATCGCTAGAGAGTTAATGAGTATAAAAACCTTATGTAAAGTTGCGTTATTGCTTCGGCCACTTAACTTAAATAACTCGGGAACGTCTCATGACCAGACTCAAAATGACCGCTTTGTCTACGGCTTTACTTGCTACCATTTCTATTTCAGCATTTGCTGATGACACCCAAAAAGTTGACCCGTCCGATATGACTCGTGCCAGTACCAATATGTATGTGGCAACCAACAACATAGGTGATCTAAAGCTATCGGGAGCTCTATCATATACTTATGACAACGGACAGATGTCTATGGTCACATTGGAAGGTTCGATGGATAATGAGGGGAAATATAAAGACAGCCGAGCTCAATATTTCCATGTATTCAATATAAATAATGCCATTACACCTCGTGTAGCCGCGTCATTAGACATCATTGATAATGCAAGCTTTACTACTGCAGCTGTAGGTGGTGTCGCTATTTTTAGAACTCCAATCGACTCTCTGACCTTTTTTGGCCGCGCGGCAGTAATGGGCGGTGAGTACTCAGACAGCACAACAAGTGCCTTTGGTGTTACAGACAATAGTATCGTAGGTGGTATGGCCGCGGCTTATGCGGTCTGGAAGCCGGGCGCCGATGGTACTTATTTCGCAGCCTACCCAGAATTTACGTACATGGATGGTGATATTGAAACGAGTACCGTTAAAACCACTCTACTCGCAGCGACTCCTTTTTCGGCAGACAAAACACGTTGGGGACAAGTCAAGGTTGAAAATACTTATGGAAGCATGGAATCAACCAATCAAAAACTAGACATTGACGACACCGTGGTTTGGTTCCAATACAAAGTCTTCTTCTAAAACGACCAATAGCCATAATACGTTAAAAGGTGGATCGAGAGATTCGCCTTTTTTTAGTTTTATTTTCCTTACCCCCTCTCACTCTTCTTTATTAAAATAGCCACGATTTAGTATTCAGTTCGGCCTTACTTTGAACTGACTCTCTACCTCAACACTACATGTATTGCCGATGAGTACAGGGTAAGGAGCTCTAATGTATCTTCTGAATACAATGAGTAACGGGAAGAAACTCAAACAATCGTATCTATATAACGTCCATTTCTTTATGCCATGACATCGGTGTGTAACCACGAGCCTAAATCGCATAAAAGCGTTGCCACAAGCGATAATGGATAGCGGTGTTGAGATGACCCAAAGATATCGTGATACTTAATCGCGAGCACACAAGAAATAAATAGCGAAACTAAATAAACAAAAAAACGCCAGTCAGGCGACTGGCGTTACAAAAAGATAAAACTCTATTCAATGATCAAATCTATCAATGATTAATCACACCAAGTGGCAATCACCGATTGCATAATTAGCGACTAAAATACTTCGCAATCTCACGAGCATAAGTTTCTTCTTGGTTTTTACCATTACTGGTTGAAAAGAAAGATATAACTAAGTCTTTGTCTGGTGAAATATACACACCTTGACCGCCAACACCTGCTTTGAATAAGTCGCCATCTTCAAAGATTGCATCAAATTGATAACCATTCTTGATGTTTGTGTCGTTGGAGAAAGAGTTTTCCATCATCTTGCCCACATAGCCACCACCGTAAGCTTCTGGGTTACCAGAGTCTTGAATTAACGTAATGACTTCTTTGCTAACACCACCATTACCCAACTTTGTGGCTGACGGAGTAAGTAACATACCGAATTTAGTCATATCTTCAATTGTGGTATTCATTGAGAAAAACATTAAAGGGTATCCCCCTTGTGGAGAAACGACAGTGTAAGCGTCATTATTTGCGCCCATCTTCTGCCACATATCACGACTGACAATCTCATTCATGGGTAAGTTACGAACGTTCTCAATAAGTCGAGCTAGAACAAACGTATTAATTGAATTGTATTCGAATGTTTTTCCGCCCGGCGCTCTTCGTTTCATTTCAGCAAGTACTTCAAGTGGGCTTTGGTTGCCTTCACCTTCAAACACGCCAATGGAAACCGCCCATTTAAACCAAGGTTGTTCTGGGTTTATACGTGAGTCTGCTTCTGGCTCATCGTGCTCTGTTGCATTCAAGCCTGTCGCCATATTTGCAGTATCAGAAACGGATACTGTATCCCAGTCAGATCCCTTTAATTCAGGAATGTATTTAGAAATAGGGTCACTCAGGTTAACTTGCCCCTCGTTGACCAATTTAGCCAGCTCAATACCTACTGTAATTTTCGAGTTTGAAAACCAATTATGCTTGTCTGTTTTTCCCATCGTGTTGTAACGCTCAAAGACAACTTCTCCACTCTTTACAACAAGAAAAGCATCGACAGGATAAGAATCTAGGTGTTCGTTTAGAGTCTTATTCTCACCGTGTACAGTCGCTGATATTTCGCCAATATTTTGGTCAATTTGATATGGAAATTGATAGACAGGTCCATCACGTTCAATTTGAGCCGTAGGATAGAAACGGCTTAAATTCTGCCAAGCAAACTTAGACTGTTCAATAGGAAACTGAAGTTTAACGCGATTGCCTTTTTTCAAGAAAAAGTCATGAGTGTTGTAAACATCAACGTTTGTGGATGATTCATTAATGCTCTCATTAGCAAACGCTGAGCCTGCAGATAGAGCCGTTACAATGGATATAGCGATTAAGCTTTTCATATTGGTTTTCCTATTGATATATAAGTGCTGTAGTGCGAACTGCATGCAAAAGCTGCGAGCCAGTTGTCTTTGTTAATACAGGCACGTTACAAGGAAAACGGAATAACGCCTCATCGCCTACGATGGATTGCCTCCATCAAACATTGAAGTTAGAAACATGAATGTTCTTTTCTCACTAGTTTCCTGACCCCAAGTGACTCTAATATTTGCGAGGTGTAGGCTGTTATGTGTAAAGCGTAAAGAGAAGTGAGTTAAACGGCACATAACGATCAGGTTTAACCTAAAGATTCCCCGTTAATAACCTGATCATTTTCTTAATTCATTGATCAAGTTTATTGATAAAGCTCAATATCCGACGCATCAATGACGTATCCGGTTTGAATATCTTGATTGCCATCAGAAAGTGTAATCGACCTATCAACCGCCCCTGTTTTAATGTTCCCTATCACCCATACTGGTGTGTATAAACTTTGCAATTCATGGCCTTCAGGAAATTCGACTAAAATCGTTTGATTTACTGGTGGTGGAGGTGTGTGAATGCAAGCCCCTGCGGTTGGTACTAAAATGAACTGCGTCCCTATTAAGCCTTCCATTTCGAGCGGTACTAAAAACCCGGCCAGTTTTATATCGTTAATACTAAGGTCGGGAACTATATCGTTCGATTGTTGTGTTCTTTGTATAAGCAGTTCACGTACGTTTAAGCCAAACTTTTCAGCTAATACCACACGTTGATTGTACCCATCGTTTTCCATTGGACTTAACTGACGCGTTTTTTGAACGGCTTCATAGGCGTAAATCTCAGAAAGTAGCGCCTTATTCCCAGGAGAGAGAACCTGATATTGATTCTGCAAAGGTCTTAACGATTCCCAAGATATGGTTTCAGCCGCTTGTGTGAACAAACTAAAACAACAAGCCGTAATCATCAATAATGTATTTTTCATTTCAACATTTTCGAATTAGAACAATAGCTAATAAAAAAATGGCTAAGAAAACCTTAGCCATCGTCTCGTTTTATATCAGTCAATAATATTTGAATTACAGACTTTCGAGGTTATCCATTAGTTGGTAGAAGAACCCAATAGAGCGACCGTATTCTTCAACTAAGATACGCTCGTTCACACCGTGGAAGCCTTCGAATTCTTTTACGCTTTCTAATTGTATCGCCGTCATTGTATATACATCAGGTGCGAAATCACGTGCTTGGAAGTGTTTAGAGTCTGAGCCTCCAATAACAAAGAACGGTGAAACAATCAGGTCATTACCCCAAGTTTGACGAATCGTTTTTTCAAGCATCGCGTAACCAGGGCCACTTGGATCCGCAACATTCGTTGCTGGTGTTGATGCTGATATATCACGTATGGTCATGCGGTCATCGCCAATCGCTTTTTTCACATGTTCAATGATCACTTCAGGTGTATCGCCTGGCATCGGTCTAAAGTTTACAACGGCGGTTGCTGCTGGTGGCAATACGTTATCTTTGATACCGGCATTAAACATGGTAACGGCGGTTGTTGTATGAAGCATGGCACGAGTCACTTGGTTTTCCGACATCACCTCAATGAATTTTTGTTCTAAATCTGTCACGGTGTCGTTATTACCGTAAGCAACGGCTTTATAAAGTGGTTGCTGCGCTTCTGGAAGCTCAGGTCCCATGTAGCGGTATTGGTAACGCACCGCATCATGAATATTGTAAGGGAATTGCGCAGCTTCAACTTTCTCAACCGCTTTTGCTAACGCGACAATATTCGATTCTTCTCCCGGTTGTGATGAGTGTCCACCAACACCATTGATGGCAATCTCTAGACTAACGAATCCTTTTTGAGCAATACCAATCAATGCTGTATTTTCACGGATTCCAGGGAATATACCAGGGACAAGAGGAGCAGATTCATCCATAACAAAAGCAATTTTTTCATAACGTTGCTCAATGATATCAGCGGCGTGTTTAGCGCCTTCAGGTCCGCCGACTTCTTCATCGTGGCCAAATACAAACAAAATAGTGCGCTCAGGTTGGAAACCCTCTTTGAGTTTCATCTCAGTCGCTTCTAACAGTGCTTGAAGCTGGTTTTTGTCATCTAATGAACCACGACCCCAGATATAACCGTCTTTAATCGCACCTGAAAACGGGTCTTCTTTCCACTCATCACGAGACTCTTCGGCAATCGGTACCACATCTTGGTGCGCCATAAAAATAGCAGGAGCGAGTGATGGGTCTTTACCTTCCCAAGTGTAAATTAAGCTGAAAGGACGTGGGTCACCGACTTCTTCTCGCTTGAGTGTTTTGTGCACTAATGGGTACGATTCTTCAAGAAATTGGTGGTAGTCACGAAAAGCTTGCTCATCAAAATCACTGCGGTCTTGGTTAGAGATAGTTTGAAACTGAACCGCTTGCGATAAACGTTGCGCAGCACCTTCTACATCAACTTGAATGTCGACTTTTTCGACACCTTGCATTTGCATCGAACTAAAGTCTTGCTCATCAGCCCACGCTGAAATGCTAGCGATCAATGCCAAAGCGGAAGCGATACCGGTAAAGAGTTTTGATGGTCTTGTCATGATTTGAAGCCTTAATTGGATGAAAAGTAAATCTGTGTTTTGGTTTATGCGTTAATTATTAACCAACAATACAGACCAAACTAATCCCTAGCGAAGGACTCCACCCATCAGAAGACGTCGGCAACAATTTGTAGTGGATAAGTGAAATTAAAAATGAGTGTGTCGGGGATGAAAAGCTTTTACAGTCACGGAAATGATCCGATATCACCCTGTGACATAAAATTCGTAAAAAGATTTAGTGCAATGGTGAGTTTCAGAACAAACACTTTCTCTGTATTGCTAAATTATCTTATGCAAAAAAATAGCCGCTAATCAGCGGCTATTTTCTAAATGTCTAAGCAAAGCCTTTACTGCTTCTTCGCTGCGACTATTTCTTCGTTTCTTCTACTTCTTAGTCTCTTCAACCACAGCTTTCATCAATACTGATGTATCCATGCGGCCTTGTCCTTGGGCAGACAGTGCCTTGTATGAGTTGTTGGTCTTTTCCGTCAGTGGCAGTTGGATACCTTGACGCTCTGCTTCATCTAGACAGAAGCCTAAGTCTTTGATCATCCAATCAATGGCAAAGCCGAAATCGAACTTATCTTGCGCCATTGTGGTTGCGCGGTTTTCCATCTGCCATGAACCAGCTGCGCCGTTTTTAAGGCAATCAACCAGAGTTGGGATATCCAAACCTGATTTTTCAGCAAGTACCAAGCCTTCAGAAAGGCCATTCAGTACGCCTGCAATGCAGATCTGATTGACCATCTTTGCGCGTTGGCCTTGGCCGACTTTACCCATTAGAACTGACGATTTTCCGTAAGCTTCGAACACAGGTTGAAGGTCGTTGAAAAGCGCTTGTTCGCCGCCACACATGATGGTTAACACGCCATTTTCTGCGCCCGCTTGACCACCAGACACTGGTGCATCCATAAAGCGAATACCTGCTTGCTTCGCAGCCACTTCAAGCTCTTCAGACAGAACTGCCGACGTTGTGGTGTGATCGACAAGAATTGCGTTTGGCTTCATTGCTGCCAATGCGCCTGTTTCGCTGGTTGTCATGCTGCGTACATCGTCATCGTTGCCCACACAAACTAATACTACGTCAGCTTCTGCGACGCACTCAGCCACAGATTCTGCCGCTTTACCTTGGTGTTTATCAGCCCAGTCTAGCGCTTTGCTGTGAGTGCGGTTAAATACCGTTACTTCAAAACCGGCTTTGACTAGGTGGCCTGCCATTGGGAAGCCCATAACGCCTAGCCCGATAAAACTTACTTTCATTTCTTTCTCCTTTTATTTGACCGAGTCATCGCTATGAAAAGATCGAACACTCTCAATCAATGCATCAATAAGCAGGGTCAAAGCCTTTGGCTGATATTTTCTTTCTTTGTACACTAAATACGCTTGGCGATCACCCCGATGATACTCAGGGAGCACTTGAATCAAATTCATCTCAGGGGATACATGACGAAAAGGCAATGAAGCGAGCCCCAAGCCTTTTTGCGCTGCGGCCGCCACCGCATGAATATCGTTGACGATGAACTTGGGTTTAATCGTGATCATCTGTTCTAAGCGGTCGGACTTGTAGAGCGGCATATCAAACACATCGTCGACGTTAATCCAGTCTTGATGCTCTAAGTCGTCCGGTTTTTCAATTGTCTCACGCGAATCTAAATATTCTTGGCTTGCGAAAAATCCGTGCTTGGCTTTGAAAAGTGGCCGAGCAATCATGCCTTCCATATCCGAGATCTTAAACGTAATCAGTAAGTCCCGATCGGTCTGAGGAATAAGCTGTTGCTGGCTCAGGGTTAGGTCGAGCTGAACGTTCGGATATTGAGTGAGGAATTGCTCTACTGTCGCCCCTAGAAAGCCACTATAGAAGTTATGAGGCACTGCGAGCTTAATCTTACCTTGGATAGCATCACGCTCTTCCAACAAGCTATTAAAGCCTTGATGGATAGACTCCATGCCACTGCTCAGTGCAGCAAAGGCCGCCTCACCGTCTTTGGTGGCCACCAACTCACGACCTTTCTTTTCTAAAAGTCGGATATTGAGGCGATCTTCCAATGCGCTTAACCGACGCGACATAGTCGACACAGGCAGTTGCAGCCGTTTCGAGGCCGATAGCAAAGAGCCCTCTTCAACCACTGCACAGAATAAGAACAGATCATCAATGTTTCCAAATATGGAATTCATGCTTCTATATGTGCCTATTTTTCTCACTAATGGATAGATGTAACCTTATCTCATCAACAACAGAAAATCACGGGAGAACACTGTATGAACAACAAACAATTTTGGGTAACCGCGATTTTATCCTCCTTGACCATGGCGACCATCATGTCTGGGTTAATTTCTGGCTACAAAATGGGATTCAGCCCCGAGTGGCCGCCAATCTGGCTGCAAAGCTTTTTGATTGCTTGGCCGTGTGCCATCACGCTCAACCTCACCGTGCTCCCTTTGATAAGAAAACTCTCAGCATGGATTTGTCGCCCGAGAACGCTTTGCGTACCAGAGATCACGGAACGATGATCAAGGGCTAATGTTCAGGGGCTATGACCTAGGTTCTTCCACCAAAGAGCTACGATAAAAAAGCTATGTTCACAGATAAATGCCTGAATGACGCCCATAAAAAAACCGAGCACTAGGCTCGGTTTTTTGTATTCTACATTCTACTCACAAGAGCAAAGCTATCAATTATTGATTGATATTACAGCTCAGCGTTGTGGTAAACCTGCTGAACGTCATCACAGTCGTCAAGCATGTCTAAGAACTTCTGGAACTTCTCAGAATCTTCTTCAGCTACTGGCGTAGTTGTTTGAGGAACGAAAGTGATTTCCTCAACGTCTAGCGTTAGCTCAGGGAACGCAGTGTGTAGTGCAGTCTTCGTTTTGAAGAACTCAGTCGTTGGAGCGAATACAGTGATAACACCGTCTTCTAGCTCAACGTCTGTCACATCTACGTCTTCCATCATTAGCGTTTCTAGGATGATTTCGTCATCTTCGCCTGCAAACTGGAATACAGCTTGGTGAGCGAACATGTGAGAAACAGTACCTTCAACACCGATTTTCGCGCCAGTTTTAACGAAACATTGGCGAACGTCTTGGAAAGTACGGTTACCGTTGTCTGTTAAACAGTCAACGATTACGCTTGTGCCACCAGGGCCAAAACCTTCGTAACGAGCTGGTTGGAAGTCTTCACCGCCGCCGCCGTTCGCTTTATCGATCGCTTTGTCGATAACGTGAGCGGGTACTTGGTCTTTCTTCGCTTTAGCAATCAGGTGCTTAAGAGGTAAGTTCATGTCTGGGTCAGAGCTACCGTTCTTAGCCAGTACGTAAATCTCTTTACCGTATTTAGAATAAACTTTAATTTTTGCGCCTGCAGTTTTCGCCATTGAGGCCTTGCGCACTTCAAAACTTCTTCCCATCGGGATCTTCTCTCTGATTCAATTAACGGTGCAAATTCTAGCAAATTACTGCGTCATTTCAATTCAACAGCTTTGCTGGGTAAGGTTTGTCTGCGTTTATGCGACACCCATTACTCGTTTGTATTTTTCAACAGACTGATCAAACCAAGCCTTTTCTTCTGGATCACCTAGCTTCATTGCTTCTTCAACAATGGCTTCAGGGCCACATTTCGCTTGCTTCAGTTTCCATACAAGAAACGATGCTTGCTTATCCAGTTCGATTTTATTTTTCTCACTGGGTGGAAGGAGTGAAAGGTTGATAGACATTATTAGCCTTCGTCTGTAATACGCTTGGCCGAGAAATATATCATAGAGCAGCCTCATAAAACCAATACTATGAGCAATAGTGGGGGTTGTAGGACGAGAAAGCAGTAAGTCGCTGATGCAGGTCAAGCTAGTTTGGGAAAGTGTGTTTGGCTCAAAGCACCAACAAGTTTGCACGCTATGAGCCAGCTCTCATATAAAAACCGAAAGGTTATATTTTCGAAAGCTAAATATAAAATGAATCAGGAGAACACTGAGCCTCAATGACTTTGCTCCTGTTTATTTCTCACTACCAGTGGGAACGCGCGTTAAGCCCTGCTTATTACTCACATAGAAAAACAAAGCGGCATCCCACGAAGACTCCATCAAATGAGAATAGATAGACATATTTTGTTTATTCTTATTTATAAGTAACTCTTTAATCGTGCCCAATGTGTTTGTGTTGGCATCAATCTGAGTCTGACAGTATTTAACAATAATGACAGGAGGAAGAGAGCCACCAACTCGAAATATGATGTATCCATCTCGTTCCAATTCCATACGAGAGTAGATTTTCATATTGTCAGGAGTTCCATCAATATCATTTATAATCTTCTTAAGATTGCTATAAAACTCTAGTCCATCACAAAAACATTTGTCATTAGCAATAAAACCATTGATTTCGTTAGTTTTATTACAATAATCCTCAACTGATTCAGGAGTAACTGGATACCGTGTCTCATTAATAATGTAACTACTTAAAGTTTTTAACAGCTCAGTCTCGCTCTTAGACAGTTTCATACCTAAGTCCAAAGCGACACTTACTAGGTTATGACTATAAGCTCTGACCTTTTTTTCAAGTAAATCTTTAGGCGCAGATATGAGTAATGACACAACCCCTGATTTAAGTAACAACTCAAGTGCATATCCCAACATCAAAACACTCGATTTGTAAGCAGCATCTTTGATAGTTAAGACCTCAAAAACATCACTTGATGTGTAAGAGGCAGTCTTCATTAATGATTCAAGTTCTAATGTTTTCTGATTGCCGCTTTCTCTAAGTAATTTCGCACTAATGAGTTTGCTATCTGCCTCTTTAACCCAATCAAATTTATTGAAGATACCTTTTTCGCCACTCGATTTTAAAGGTGCTTTCATCAAAGTCCTACTGTCTCGATTCATGTATGTTTAGTTGACTGAATGTTGGTTTGTAATTGAAGATTAGAATACCACTGAAATCCGGTCACTAGAGGCATATAAGTTGAAGTGTGAGTGTATAAACCCTACTCCGGCAACAGATAGCGCGTGCTTCGGCCGCCAGAACCTGATTTAACTAAGCAGCCATGCTCAATCAAAGCGTTCAAATGACGTGTTGCTGTGGCACTGCTCACCTTTGCTACTTTCTGATATTGGCTGGCATTGATACCTTCAGAAAAATCACTATCGAGCATCCTATTCAGCACTTTTACTTGCTCTGTTGTAAGCTTCGTTTGGTCGATGCTTCGCCAATAGTTGGTCTTATAAACGGTTTGATCGACCTCAGCGAAAACGCCTGTAAACGTCTCGTCTAACGTATCTAAGAACCACATCAACCAATCGCTGATATCGAGTCCCCCTTTCTGGGTTCGCTCCAATATCTCGTAGTAATGCTTGCGGTTAGCGAGAATCCCCACCGACATCGCATAGAAACGTACCGACTGCTGCTCGGCCTGTGCTAATGCCAAGTCGGTCAACAATCGAGTAATACGACCATTACCATCATCTAACGGGTGTAAGGTGATAAACCAAAGGTGAGTTATCGCAGCTCTAAGTAAGGGATCGAGTGTAGCCTCGGTAAGTGAATCATTGAACCATGTGATAAACGCATCTAACTCAGCATCAAGAATGTCTCGGCTAGGTGCTTCAAAATGTACGGTCGGACGGTCAATTCTTCCCGATACCACTTGCATGGGAGTATCACCTCTTAGCTGACCTCCGATTACAGGGTTAAACATGGTGTAACCTTGAGGAAACAGCCTATCGTGCCAATGCAAAATCCTATCAAGCGCTAATGGCTCAGTGAGGTTCTGCACGGCATCCAACATAATTTCGGCTAAGCCATCAGTTTGTTCTGTCGTAGGAAAAGGTCGCTCTTCGCTCACGCCAAGTTTGTTAGCTAAAGAAGAACGAACAGAGAAGGCATTTAGCTTTTCTCCCTCTATCGCACTGGAGTGGACAATGTTCGCTAACAAAGTATCGAGCATTGTTTGCGTTTGGTCTTCAGATTGAGAGGTAATCTTGCCCAATAAAATGCCCTGATTAAGCCGAACTTCTCTTAACCTCACGCCTATTCTCTGATTATCCCAAACAAAGTTTGGCCAATTATCTTGCTGCCAAATCCACATATCACGCCTCATGATGCGAAAGTATCACTTATTCAACTCATACTATGAGCTGTTTAAGATTGTTATTCAACTCACATTATGAGCTAAATAATAAGATAATCACATCACAGAGGTCGGAAAAAAGCCTCATCTATACCCAAAAAGGCTACTCACTCACCGCAAACACATCGCAGCGTGAGGCGCAGATAAAGTCATTCTTGTGCAGGCCTTTGATTGAGTGGCTCCACCAGGTGACGGTGACTTTGCCCCATTCCAATAAGACCGAAGGGTGATGGAATTCTTCTTCTGCTAACTCTGACACTTTGTTGCTGAATGCCCATGCTTGTTTGTAGTTCTTAAACTTAAACACCTTCTCAAGTTGTGGGATGCCGTCTCTTTCGATGATCTGCCAATCAGACAACTCCAACAGTAAAGATTGTTGGTCATCTTTATTAAGAGAAATTGCATCGATACTGCAGGCTTCGCATTTTTGTTCATTCAACATGTGTTGGTTCCTTAGGTTCAAAAAGTGGTGGTAGTAATCCCTCGTCTATCGCGAGATCAGCTTGCTGCAATAGGTTTTCCTGACTGATTTTGAAGAGCTCAGACAGCTCATCAATCACGTAATATTTCGGTTGTATGATGTCGATGCGATAAGGGGTTCTTAAAACCGTTTGCAGATCGAACCGCTCACGAACGGCCAAATCCCCTCCCAACGCATACATGGTTTCCGCCGGAGACGAAAGAATGCCACCGCCATAGATTTTCAGCCTATCGCCTTCTTTTACTAAACCGAACTCGACCGTAAACCAATACAAACGGGCAAGATACGCACGCTGTTTAGGTGTAGCTGCTTGGCCTAGTTTTCCGTAATGCTCAGTGAATGTCGCAAAATCGGCATTGGTGAGCATGGCACAATGGCCGAAAATTTCATGAAAGAAATCAGGTTCTTGTAAGTAATCGAACTCATCTCGCGTTCTCAGAAATGTCGCCACTGGGAATTTCTTATTAGCGAGCAAATCAAAGAAACGATCGAAATCGATCAATGCAGGCACAGGCTGTACCTGCCAACCTGTTGTTTCCATTAGCACTTTGTTTATCTCTGGAAGCTGGGGAACTCTGTCTAATGGCAAATCCAGCAGGGTCAAACCGTGTAAATAGGCATCGCATGCGCGGTCATTGATGACGTCCAGTTGCCTTTTCACTAAGTCGTGCCAAATGGCGTCTTCTTCGAGGCTCCACTCAACCCATCCCTCTTGACTCACGGGCTTAGAATGATATTGAGTCATTACACACCTCCTTTCGAATGTCTCCCTTTAAGCCTATCTCCACTCCTTATATCCGCCAATTTGCGCGATTTTTCGAAACAAGCGATCGTGTAACATTTTATTTACACAATTCCAGCAACCCCTTATTTTGCTGATCTTTTGACTTTGTAAAACCTAAATACCAGACTGAAATCGTTAACTTTTTGTTAAAGGTAAAGAAATGCACGAGAGCAATAAGCCAATTTGGCAACCTAGCGACCAGCGTATCGCACACGCCAACGTAACCCGATTTATGGATAGCCTCGATCAGCAGGGCGTACTCGAGCGGGAATTGAAAAACTACGCGGAGCTTCATCAATGGTCTGTGGAACATCCCGAGTC
Organism: Vibrio sp. L3-7; assembly: GCF_963898195.1. Lineage (NCBI taxonomy): Bacteria > Pseudomonadati > Pseudomonadota > Gammaproteobacteria > Vibrionales > Vibrionaceae > Vibrio > Vibrio sp. L3-7. The sequence continues at coordinate 15,963 of NZ_CAWQUW010000035.1, forward strand.
GTTTTGGCAGAACGTGTGGCAGTTTTGTGAAATGGTCGGCTCGCAAGACTGTATTAATAAAGCACAAGGCGAGCACATCAAAACTCAAGGTGGGAGCCGCTGGCAGCAGCCGAAATCAAATCGCGATGCGGTGTGGTTTCCGAATGCTCAAGTTAACTACGCAGAAAACTTGCTGCATTCAGCCAAAACGTTGCCAAACGAGCTTGCGATTTGGTTTGAGAATGAGCGTGGCGAACAGCAAAGCTACACATGGCAAACCTTGTGTGAGGAAGTATCTAGCGTTCAACAATGGCTTGTTGATAGCGGAGTGAAGCAAGGTGATATGGTTGCTGCTTATACGCCTTATCTACCGCAAACCGTGATAGCGATGTTGGCGACCACCAGCTTAGGTGCGATTTGGACATCGACCTCTCCCGACTTTGGCGTTGAGAGTGTGATTGAACGATTTGGCCAAGTGAAGCCCAAGGTGCTGTTCACTTGTGACGGCTACACCTTCAATGGCAAGACGTTCGATATGGCGGACAAGAACCGTGAAATCATCGAGCACTTAAACGAATTAAAACAGGTGTGTCAGATCAGTTACTTGAAACCGAACAATGATTTAGATAAGAGCGATTTAGAGAAGAGTCATTTAGAGAAGAACAACGTTGAACACAATGTGTTAACCCAAAGCTGGCACAGCATCATTAATCACTATCAGCCAAAACCTCTTCGATTCACTCGTGTGAACTTCAATGAACCTCTGTTTGTACTCTACTCTTCCGGCACAACGGGCAAGCCTAAATGCATTGTGCATTCTGTTGGCGGCACCATCATCAATCACCTAAAAGAGCATCAACTTCATTGCGATATAAAGCCCAACGATCGCGTGTTCTATTACACCACTTGTGGCTGGATGATGTGGAACTGGCACGTCTCTGCGCTCGCGAGCGGGGCTTGTTTGGTCATCTTTGATGGCAGCCCAGTTTATCCGCAACCCAACGTTCTATGGGATTTAGCGCAGCGAGCTGATGTATCGACATTTGGCACCTCAGCCAAGTATTTAGAAGCGATTGAGAAAGCGGAACTCTCACCGAGCGACAGTCACAACCTTCCTAAATTAAGAACACTGTGCTCGACCGGTTCTGTACTCTACCCAGAGCAGTTCGATTACGTCTACAAACACATCAAACAAGATCTGCATTTAGCGTCCATTTCTGGCGGCACGGATATTTGTGGCTGCTTTGTTTTAGGCAGCCCTATCTCCCCTGTGTATCGCGGTGAATGCCAACAGGCCGGGCTCGGCGTCGACATCAAAGTGTTCAACTCTTCTGGCCAAAAGGTCAATCAAGAACGAGGCGAGCTAGTATGCACCAACTCCTTACCCAACTTCCCTGCCGGCTTTTGGAATGATACCGGAGAGCGCTACCACAGCACCTATTGGGATAGGTTCGACAATGTGTGGCATCACGGTGACGAAGTCGCACAGAGCCTGCATGGTGGCTATTTGTTCTATGGGCGAGGCGACACCACACTCAACCCCGGTGGCGTGCGAATTGGTACCGCTGAAATCTATCAACAAGTGAACACCATTGACGGCATTGTTGACTCGATAGCAGTCGGTAAAGACATCGACCGCAACGAACAGATATGGCTGTTTGTTCAACTACAACAAGGTGTGGATCTAGATGATGAGTTACTGACAGCCATCAAAAGCAAACTCAAATCCTCTTGTTCGCCGAGGCATGTACCAAGCCAGATATTTGCGATCAGCGATGTGCCAAAAACACGCTCTGGCAAACTGGTGGAGCTGGCAGTGAAACAGGTCATCAATGGTAAGAGTGTAGAAAACCTCGGGGCTATCGCTAACGCCGAGGTCTTGGAAGAGATAAAGCGCGTTGTGTCGCTTTAGCAATTAGGCCTAGAACGTAGCAAGCTATCTCCACTTTTCACTTGGCTGTCAAATAATATCTGAAGTAAAGGCAGCCGATTGAAAACCGAATCGAAGCCACTATTTAAGCTCATGAACCCTCTCATCAGTTTGGCTTCGTGCCTTTTCTAAAGATCTGTCCCGTCCTGAAATGTGTTTACACATTGAGGACGAATTATGACTACTTCAAATAATACCTACGTTAAGCGCACTCAGCGTGATTACACACTAGGCTTTAAATTACAGGTCGTCGCCGCTGTAG
>NZ_CAWQUW010000036.1:0-15874 GCF_963898195.1 Vibrio sp. L3-7
CTCTGCTGCATTAGAAAAAGGTATGGTAAAACTGTGAGCTTTGAGTGTCAGATTAGTTATATTTGGTCAAAATTCACCCGACTGAGAACGTAGGCTTTTTGGCGAAACTAATAATGGGGCAGAAATGTTTCAACCAGTTCTGACTGAAACGAAGATGGACAGAAGTTTGCTAGCGACTTTCCTAAATTAGCGATTCATGAATAACTTCAGGTATTGCAAACCTCCAATCAAGTGGCCAAATTCACTCAGCCACTACACTTCACAACCACAATAAGATATTCCATCTATTTGATATAAGTAAAAATTTATCCAAGCTGATCTGTTACCATTGCTAGTTCGGTATTAACTTACTCAAAGGAGGCAGACATTGGCTAGACGAGGTAGTGGCTTAAGAACAGTAGTGAAGGTTGCTAAAGCAATAGATCGTGCCAACAAACAAGCAGCTCGTGATGCTCAGCGTAGAGATAAAGCTCGGCAACGTGCTGAAGCCCAAGCCGTTAGAGAGCATGAACGATCTGTGCGTGAAGCTGAGCGAGAACTGAAAAAGCAAGTGAAGTTACAGAAATCAGCAGCAAAACAAGCTTTTAAAGATGCGTTGGTAGGCGCAAATGATGAATACCTAGAGCGTTGCGAAGATCGAGCAGCCCTTAGAAAGCAATTTATACAAGAGGTCTTAAAATAACAATGGATAATAATATACTGGTATTGGCAGGTATCTCTCTGGTGGCAATTCTGCTCACCTATATATTCACGAAACGAACAGCAGACAAAAAAATTGGGGAGTATAAGTCTCTCGATGAAGCATTAACAAAAGCGAAAGAAGAACTTGAAGCACTGACGAAAACTAATGAATCTGTAAAGCAATCCACTAAGGTCGCTAAACAAGAGCTTTCTGCCGTTAATACTGAGACGGCTGAGCTACAGGCTTTAAAAGGTCAAGATGAGTCTCTTCAGCTTAGCATCCAAGAGCAGCAAGTATCCCTTGAAGCTATTAAGGGTAATCTAAATGATCTGAATGGCAAGATTGAAAAGGGTGAGTTTGACCTGAATGAACTGATGGGTGGCATCGATCTGTATTCACGACTTGATGAGTACACTGCTCACGGTCACTTTGAAATGCCCAAATACCTATACGAAACATCTGTTCGATATGCTGAAGAAATTAAAGATATCAGACAGCAACAGAAAGACATGATCAAAGATAAGGTTGCTATCACCTTCCCAGAAACAACGGTTATTTCGAACGATAAAGCGTTCAATAAGAAGATTCTTAATGGTCAAGTTAAGCTAATGCTCACTGCATTCAATATTGAATGTGACATGCTGATTGGTAAGGTATCACCTAGTTCATTTGGTCGAACGCTAGAGCGAATCGAAAAATTAGCTAACACCTTAGAGAAGTCAGCAGCGACCTTAGAATGTGGCTTTGACATCGAATACATCGAACTCAAATTCGAAGAGTGCAAGCTTCAGTATCAATACACACTGAAGAAGCAGGAAGAGGTTGCAGAGCAGAAGCTGATCAAAGAGCAGATCCGAGAAGAGCAGCGAGCAATAAAAGAGTTTGAAAAAGCAGTTGCTGATGCCGAGAAAGAAGAAAAGATGTATAGAAATCTTCTCGATAAAGCCCAGGAAGAACTCGCTAAGGCTACCGATCAAGAACGCAGTGAAATGGAGCAGAAAATTGCCCTACTAGAGCAGCAGTTAGCTGAAGCAGAAGCCAAAGAAGAACGAGCTAAGAGCATGGCTGAGCAAACCCGTAAAGGGCATGTTTACGTGATAAGTAATATCGGTTCATTTGGTGAGGATGTTTACAAGATTGGTCTGACACGTAGATTGGAGCCAATGGATAGGGTTAAAGAACTTGGTGATGCTAGCGTGCCATTCCCATTTGACGTACACGCCATGATCTATACTGACGATGCTCCTGCATTAGAAACAGCATTACACCGAGAATTCAGCTCTCAGCGTGTTAATGCCGTTAACCTTCGTAAAGAATTTTTTAGTGTTGATTTAGATGATATTAAGGAAGCTGTTGAAAAAATTGCAGGCGTAGAGGCAGAATTTAAGATGACCGCTATGGCTGAAGATTACTATGAAAGTTTGAGACTTGCAGAAGCAGCATAATAGTTACAGCACCTACAACTTAAATACGCACAAACTAAATTGTGCCTATATTAACAAGCGACTGGTGAAACTCTGATCTGAACGCTAGTTACTTTAAAGATCATTTGAAAAGTCGTTATCTGTAAATAAAAATGGCTCGGCAGTATTGAACAGGCACATAATTTTTTCGCGTTGCCGCAGCGTTTATTTCATCTCGTATTTTCTCGAATGACCCAGAAAGATACTTACTCCCTTCATCAAGCATCATAGGCAATTTTGCTTCTGGGTGAGTATTAGACAAAAGCACTTCGGCGTCTTTCATTTCTAAACTTGCCCTTTCAATAATTTGAGGAGGTATATCTGGCATCTTTGACGAGAATGTTTGACTGATCGCCGTTCGAATGCTCTCGTGAAGAAAGCACCTTAAAGGTTTGCCTTGGTCGGCCTGCTTTCGAAACTGAGTCGATTGAAGTAAATCTGCATGTCCTTTATAGCCTAAAGACTGAGCCAGCCAGTCATTACGTTTGAATGCGCTCAGAACTTTGGTTTTGGACTCTTTTGCTATAAGAGATGCAAATGACTTGGCGATATTTTTGAATGCATCCGTTTGAGACGGATAAATTGGGTATGGAGTATCCATAAGTTAATCCCTTCACTTGGCTTAAAATTTTTGCTACGTCCACCTCGCGCAAACACAGCCATTAGTTTCAGGTTAACTGGTTTGCGGTATCACGTTTTGGCACTGGTGGATGCCGAGGGAAACGCTCAAACCTCATGGATTTAATCTAACAGGTTCAGCGAATATTTCAAACAAGGAAGACGGCTAGATTTGTTACGTTTCAGAAACAACGCAACTCACTTGGTTAGTCGTATCATTTCCCCTCGGGTAAGGGTGTTTATCCTTTAAATTGATTATCCAGTGGCTATCTGGAAAGTTATTATTGGCTTGCTCATTGCTCCAATACGTTCCGTAACCCTCATTGCTGCTCCAAGGCCAACCATGGTTGGGACCGACATATTCATTGACCAGCTTTTCCAACTGATCTCGCCTTGGGATCTCTTCCCCTCGTGCAGAGCAATATTGTAAGGCATCATCGTAATCCAATAAGAGCTCAGGTGGCTTAGAAAATATCAGTGTGCCCACTTGAATTGTTTCACTCTGCTCTTCTTTCACAGTCAGTGTAACGTTATTATCGGTCTCCTGATCGCGATAATTAGCCGAAACCTCCGCATATTCTCCAGTGTTACCAACTGCTTGAACTGTGTTGTCGTCTATTTTTTGAAAAGAGGCGTCACTGAGGACTAGCTGGGCATCTTGAGTCACGTCTTCCTTAACAAAGTCATCACTTGCGGAATCATAGGTCGCAACAACACGAAACATTCGCACCTGACCTTTAGGTACATCGTCTGAAAATGGCACGTCCGGTGTGTATAGATTATTGTCCGCATGTTCAACCTCAAGACTCGTTATAACGCTATCACCAACAGATAGCTGAATCCCCTTTTCATCTACAAAGTTTGGTACATCAGGGGTAACAAGACTCGTGGTACCCGGCTCTCCGATTGCTTGGAAGCGGTTGCTCGTTTCTGAGACCGAGGTAAAGCTAGTTATATCACTGTTAGTCCATGATGCTACAGTACTGGTTATATCCTCTTCAAAAGTTTCAGCACTACGATTTATGTCCCCTCTGTATACACCGATAGCCTTTAAAGTACGGCTGAGATATCGTGGAACCAGTGCATTCGCTCCTTGGTCTATTTCAGTTCGTACTGCAATTAATTCAGCGGGCGATATGGAGAGGGTGACTTCATTGCTTACCTCTGATTGGTAGCCGGAGAGAGAAGCCGTGATGGTTGTTTGTTCACCGACATTGCTCTTACTACCAATCGCACGGAAAGTGTTATCTTTTTGCTCAAAAGCTGGGTTTTTATCAGAGTTCCAGGAGACATCCTGTGTGACATCGATGCTTCCGAGACCTTCAAACTCTGCGTCTGCTATCAGCGTTCGAGCTTGCCCACGAGGCACTGAGGTACTTTGTCCCCCGCCAACTTCAATATGTAGCTCTTTTAAAATAGGGTTAGAGACTTCCAACGTGCGGGGGTCACTGTAAACACCTTGATAACTCGCTGTCAGCACTGAATCAGACCCAACATCACCAGAAGCGAGAAAGCGATTTTTCTGCTGTTCATCTTGTTCAAACCCATCGCCTTGCTCCTGCCAACTCACCTCATTCGTACCAGTGGTGACTCTACCATCATTCCAATAGATGTCAGCGCTATAAGAAACCGTTAACCCCCTCGGTACTTCATCATTAGTCAGCGTCACTTTTTCCAACTTTTTTGTTTCAATCTTATAAGGCTGGATGTCTACAACACGCTTGGTTATATGATTCGATTCCGCATCACTAGCATCAACCCGAGACTTAACGGCATATACGTCAGCGTCTCCGGGGTTGGTCGTGTGATAGTGCCCAGCATTAGAAGTCGGACATATGACGTCACAACCCTTCGTGCTACGCCAGCTAACCTCGCTAGTGATGTCACGTACTTCATCTGTGTTGTCGTAGTGGCCATAGGCTTTGAAAACCACTTCTCTATCAGGCAGTTCATCTTCGGTCTTTCCTCCTCCCGCGATCTCTGATTGACTGACCTGTTGTATGTCGACTGAAATCAGATGATCATGGACAGTTTCTGAACTATCTGAGCCTCCTCCACAGCCTTGAAGGCTTATCGCAGAGAGAAACAGTATGATTCGTGGGTTTAGCGTCATATTATTAAATTCCTAACACTGATTGCTGATCCTGCGTTGAGTTGTTGTATCGAACCAAATTTGCATTAAGCATTAAGCATTAAGCATTAAGCATTAAGTAGTGATACAAAATCATTCACTACAACAAGAAAAAGCCCATCACGTTTGCTGACGACGGAAGACTTTAGTGCTCATTTGCCTATTTCATCGAGAGATTGAAAGTGCGCACCCAATTTTGGCGTTAGAGTTAAAAACAGGACAACGTTCAAGTTTTTTCTGTGGTTTGATAAGTATGTTGGTTAATTGATAAAATCGCCCAGCAATGTTAACAACATTATCATTAAGGGTGTTTTGTGCGTCAATTTTTTGTAAAAAAATTGCCAAATCGAATGTGGAGACTCGAAGGTTAATGGTATGAACCCTCCCACCCAACTTCTCCTTGAGCCTTGTGCTCAAATTGGAGGCGTTGTCTCAAAAAGGAAAAGGTATCACCATGACCATGAGCGCGTCGACTCCCTATGAAGGGATACTGCAGGTGCATTTCGTCGATAATACGGCGTCATTCGATTTCCTCAACGGATAAGCAAATAGTAAACCGTTGAACGAGTCATATTGGCGTTTAATTGGTCATGGTGTGGATTTAACCTGTGAGAGTTTTCGCTGGTCTCGCTCTAACGACCGAGCGCTCTGCTCAATGAGTTTAAGGCGTGGTTAGATAAATCGGTCACTCAGGTGCCCCCTAAAAGTAAATTGGGTGGGGCGATTAGCTACAGCCTCAATCAATGGTCGAAGCTAGTAAGAGTTATCGATGATGGCCGGTTAAGCATGGATAATAACCGAGCGGAACGTTCAGTACGTCCGTTCACGGTAGGACGGAACAACTGGTTGTTCTCTAATACTCATAATGGAGCACGCGCCAGTGCCGTGCTGTACAGTCTTATCGAAACCGCGAAGGCTAACGACTGCGAGCCGTATGAGTACCTCGAGTACGTGATACGAGAAATCCCGAAACTGAATAGTGAGGATGATCATGGTCATCTTCTACCTTGGAACATGCCAAAAACGGAATAGTCCACCCACCCGAATAGCGTTCAGAATGACAGATACAGCCTTAGTTGGCGGTATCTGTGGAGATATTAGAAAGTCAATGAGTCGATTTAGGGACGCTTACGGTATAACTACCTTATCATTATTAATTTAAGACCATAATGTATATATTCCTCGTAGTACGTTAAAATGTCGTAAGGATATTAAGGATGAAAAAATACAGAACTACCATAAAATGGATAAGTACGTTACTCATCAGCGGTATGTTATTGGTCGGTTGTAAAGACAAGACCCAGCACAAAGAGGTCGACCTCGGTAACGTGGAGGTGAAAACACGTTCGTTTCAGATCCGCAGCTTACTCGTCACCGTCAACAGCAACACTTTACCTGTGAATAGCACCGTCACGTTTGAGGTGTTCGCTGAAACGGAAGCTTTGTTTGATGACTCACAAGAGATTACCACACATAGCCAACCATCCAGTGTGAACATTTCAGCCCTATCTGAGATCACGTTTGTATCCACGGATCCGGAGATCTTGTACATTTCAGAAAAAGAGCGAACAGGTTTTGCTCGAAAGGAAGGTTCAGTCACGGTATACGCCAACTTTAGAGGTGTGCAGAGTGCTCCGCAGGTGCTGGAGGTATTACCGCGTTAACCTTGAGTGGTGAGGTTGATAATCCAGATAAAGATAATTCGTGGGTCACCGATTCAAAGCCTTTAAAGGGATTAGATGTGAGGATAAGGAGAAAACCTTGCATGAGCTTTTAGACGTACTGATGCTTTGTTCCGTAATTTATTTTAGATACGATCATGCTTCGCTTAGTTTGCTTTTTAATCAAAGCGGCAAGTTTCAGGCACACCAAGCCCAGTAAGCTTGTTCAGCACTTTTATCATCGCGTAAGTTTCACCCACCTGTGCATTGTAATTTCTTAAGCTCAATCGTCCTCCTAGCAACTCTTTAAAATCGACTCATTCAATCCAAAAGGTCAGAGAACCACGGTTAATGAGTGATTGGTTGTATTGCTTCCAGTTGGTTGTTTTGTAACGAGGTTTAGGAATAGGGCTACGAGAGGGAGGGAGTGAATGTAGCGCACGGCTTTACGCTTTTTTATGTATCAATCACAGAGTGGCGCATCACCACTTCCTTTCAGATTAGAAAGTCCATATAGCAAAGGGGGGGGGGGGGGCAGCAGTAAAAACACGAGCGCAACTAAGAACACTAACAATTTGGAATTTCGTCAGAAAAGAGCTATTAATTATACAACAGTGTCACAAGTTAAGGACTAATATTAATGATATCAGGCATTTCAAAAAGAAAAATATTACTTACCTTAGGGGGCGTAATAGTTATTGGTGTAACCTCATTTGAGGTTACACTCTACACATATTCTACGTTGTTTAAACAGAACTTTCAGAGCGCGTTTCACAAAGGATTTCAACAGCAGCTTAACGACACCTCACAGCGAATCATCACTTTATCGTCTGATTTAAGTGTTTGCGATAAAGATGCCATAGTTAGACTAAGAGACGAAGAGTTCTTTGATTTGAACTCTCGACTAATTGGCTGGTTAGAGGATAACCGTCAGGCGTGTACCAGCCGACCTGGTTACAGCCATGTGATAATTGAAAAACCTAATATTCTGAATCGATACATTTACGAAGAAGACATAGAGTTAGACGTAATATCACTGCTTGATGGTCGCTCACAGCTAATGTTGACGAAAAAAATCGGTGACAAACGTTGGTTCTCATTATTAGAGCCATGGACTCTGTATTTTAGTGCTCATGACTGCCAAAATTGCGCATCGGTCAGCATTGGAAAGCAACCTGGTCATCCGGTGGGTTTTTACCTAGGGGATATCCCTGTTTCGTTCAAGTTCAACATCAAGACCATCCACAACTTTCATGCTAAACATGCCTTCATTTTAAGTGTGGTTTCCATCTGTTTCTATATATTCGTCCTTAGTTATATTGTGATTTGGAGGAAAAACCAACATCAGTCGCCCCAAAACCGCCTAAAGCTAGCCATCCATAATCACGAAATCGTACCGCATTTTCAGTTAATTGTGGATTCAAGAGACAATAAAAGACAACACTGTGAAGTACTTGCACGTTGGACACACGGACAGGGGATTATGATGCCCAACGTATTTATTCCGTTGGCGGAATCAACGGGATACATCGATTTAATTACCGTCTCCTTACTTAATCAAACACGGATAATGGTAAAAGAAAATAACACGATATGTCAGGAAATTATCTTTAGTTTTAATCTCACGCCTTCTCAACTAGAGCGTCCTGAATTTGTGCAAGAGCTGCTGGATTTTTGTCATCCGTCTCCTCCATTTAAACTCGCCTTTGAAATCACAGAAAGGGAACCATTTCAAGATCCCAAAAAAGCACGATTAGTAATGCAGAAGTTATCCCAGCTCGGTGTTCTTTTCGAGCTTGACGACGCGGGGACAGGCTATGGAAGTTTCTCATACATACAAGAATTAGGTTTTGATATTTTAAAAATTGACAAAATGTTTGTTGACACAATTATGTCAAATAACATCAAGATTAACGTCTTAGACGGCATCATAGAATTTGGACACACTGCGAATATAACCATGATAGCTGAAGGCGTCGAGTATGAAGAACAAGCAGATTACTTACGGAAAAAGGGCGTGTTTCTACATCAGGGCTATTACTATTCGAAGCCATTAAATCAAAAGGCATTTTTGAACAAACTGTCCACCACAGAACTCGTTAACTAAGTTTTATCGAAACCGTGAAGGCTAACGATTGTAAGCCTTATGAGTACTTCGAATCGGCTTTGTTTCCGTACTCAACCCACCCTGCCTTTTGATGTCATTAGGCAGCTCGATAGCTCTCGGGCATACCAAACTGCGTAAATCGATTTAATATTGATGCCGCTAGCATCATTTCCTGTTGTTGGTTATTAAAGTCTCTACTGTGTAATTTGGGGCCAACAATTGTTTTGTAACGGTGCATCGCATTCTCTGAGACATTCCGTTTTCCATACTGCTTTGTCTTTTGCCAGCACATGGGACCTAAGGAAGAGTACGCCACAAAATTACTCATCCTTTTCGGTTATGGGCGTCGTCAGCATACAGATTTTATTTGGGAGGAATGGCTACGTCAGTCTCTGGGAATTCGCTCGTTAATGCGTCATAGACGTCATCGGTATCGTACATTTTATCTGCTGAAATATGGTCAACTTCCACATCAACTTCCACATCAACTTGCCCACATAACACGAATAATATGCTCATCACCGACAGCAAAGTGAGCTTTGAGTTAATCTCATGTTTTCCCTGATGCCATTCATCCTTACCAAATTCTTTAAGGCCAGTGGAGTCAATGGCTATCGCAGCTAAACCTTCATCAGGTTTGTCTTTTTTTGAATGTTGGCGTCTTAAGTTCAAGCTTACAGAGACGATTAGATAGACATGAAAAGTCAGGACAGGAGAAGTTTGTGTGGCTCATATCCTTGAGAAGACTATCGATAAAGCCTTGAATCTACCAGAGAGGTTGTTTGAATACGAGTCTCAAATAATGGCATGCCATGAGTGTGCTGTTGGATATTTTGGTGATGACCCAGTGCCATCGTAAGTGCATTGCTCAGTTTGTCAGTTCTCTATAATGTCGTCGGGTAACCAGATATCAATGCGCCCCCCGATCACGCAGACTTAGGTTGTATTCGGCATAATTGGTTTGCCGATAGGTGGGCTTTTTGAAATTATGACGTCTGGATTCGTTGTATTTGTAAGGCATGGTTATTGAGCTAGATATGAAGATATATGGCAAGGCTAAAGGAAGACACGCTCAAATCAAAATTGATGATTTAATTAGCGCGTCAACAAAGCCACTCAACTCTTGCCATCCTTACCTTGACATTCGCCTCACCATGAGCTCAATTGTAATCGCTAGATGACGTGGTTGATCAGATCGCAATTTCATTATTTATTTCCGTCGAATTACGCAACAAAACCACAAGCACCTCTATAGGGTGTTCAAGCCTTCCGTGATGATAAAAGGTTATAATTGATATTCCTGGTAAGCCAGGGTTGATGATGTAGTCTATTATAAATATGATTTAGCGGTTTTTTTTACAGGTTAAATTGGCGTTGTTGCTTAAATCAGTTGAACCTTTTCCAAGTCCTGTGATCCTTTATGGTAGTTAGAACGGTGGTGGCATAGGTAAAGCGGAAAAGAAGATAACTAACTGGGCGGAATACAATAAGGCTCTGTGCAAGCGTGGTAGAGGTTTCCAATATTCTGATACCGCGATTGAAACTGCTTTGATGATTAAGGGGATCTTCTCTCTGCCATTACGTGCTCTTCAAGGCTTTATTGATTCTATCTTTGAGCTATTGGATGTTCCACTGACGTCCCCAGACTACAACTGTATCAGCAAACGCTCGAAGACAGTTCAGGTCAAATATCGCAATAAATCCAAAGGAGATATTCGCCATATAGCCATTGACTCGACTGGTCTCAAAGTTTTTGGCGAGGGTAAATGGAAAGTGAAAAAGCACGGTGCCGAAAAACGCAGAACTTGGCGCAAACTGCACTTAGCTGTTGATGTAGAAACTCATGAGGTTATTCGTGCATAAGTCAGTTTTGTAAGTTTTGGCGATAACGAAGTGCTGCCAACATTACTCAACCCTTTACGTAGAAAGATCCATACAGTATCTGCTGATGGAGCATATGACACAAAAAGTTGCCATGAGACTCTGAAAAATAAGGGCTGTACTCCGTTGATACCACCTCGAAAGAATGCGGCTCTTTGGGAAGGTGGGCATCCCAGAAACGAAGCTGTAGAGGCTCTTGAAAACGGAACAATAACGGAGTGGAAATCTGAGTCTGGTTACCACTATCGCTCAATATCTGAGACTGCAATGTCTCGATATAAAGGACTAACTAGCGGTAAATTGAGCTTGAGATGTTACAACGTTCAAGTGGGAGAAATCATGGCGAATGTCAAAGCTATAAACAAAGTCATAGGACTAGGTATGCCTGTTAGAAGCTAACTATTAGTCAAATATGGCGTCGTTGAACATCAAGCTGATTTGAGCAACAATGCCGGTTAAATTTATCAAAAGAGAAAATTATGAGAAATATACTAGTAAACAATCTGGTAGCTCTGATTGTTAGCACACCATTTATCGCCAATGCATCTGACAATTATAATTACTTTGTTGGACTTGACGTTGGAACTCGAATTAGTGGGAAATTAGAACAGCAAAGACAATATTTAACAGGAAGTTATGAGGGGGTTGAGACTTCCAGCTACGATTTAAGAGCTCAACCTATCGTCGGTCTTAATTCTGGTGTAATTATAAATAATAACCACCGTATAAAAATGAGTTTTGTTTACGATGATATCAAACCGGACAATGCTCCTGAAGGAGTCGATCTCGGTGTTATCTCTATAAATTACGATTATATTTTACCACTCTTTGAAAAGTTGAGCTGGACTACTGGGGTGCATATGGGTTATGAATTTGCCTTTGATAACGACTTAAATGATATACACGGCATGATCGGAGGTGTACAAACAGGTATAGACTATAAATTTACAAAAAACTGGAGTCTAGGAGGTGAAATTTCTTTAACTACCCATGAACAACAAGATCTTTCAAGTAATTATGTTTATAGAACTGTAAGAATAGAAGATGATGTTGCATTAATAACAAATATCCAATATCACTTCTGATCTCAGTTAAAGGGTAGACAGGGAATTAGTAAATTACCCTACGTTAAGGATTTGGCCAACGGTACTCACCAGTTAATGCAATGTGCTCCTAGCTCAAAGGCGATATATGTTTAGCATTTGCCTTTAATGGCGGTTGATGCAGCTATACAAGTGTCGATATATGGGTTTTATCATGGTGGCTTAATAAGGGCGTTGTTGACTAAATCAGTGGAACCTTTCCTCAGTCCTGTGATCTGACTCCCATGTAATAGATGTATGGTGTTGTTATGGGCAAATCAAAGAAGAAGATAGCGAACTGGACTGAGTATAATGAAACCTTGTGCAAACGAGGCTCAGTAACGTTTTGGATTCACGACTCAGCAATTGAAGCGTGGCAATGCAAAAGTCATCATGGCAGGCGTGGTAGAGGCTTTCAATTTTCTGATACTGCCATTGAGACAGCTTCGGTGATTAAAGGGATATTCTCTCTCCCGTTACGTGCGCTTCAAGGTTATATCGACTCCATATTTACCCAGGGCAAGATCATGAACGTTTTTTGCGCAATGCGAGGTTAAATTTGACCTGACCTGACGTGCGGGCTGTGATCTTATGCTCCTCTTTTAAGGAGATGCCATGAATATTAATACCATCAAAGAGCACTTCAGCCTCATCCGTGACGAACGGCAAAGCGCAAAAGTTGACTACCCTCTGTTTGATATTTTGTTTGGTTCAATCTGCGCTGTGATAGCCGGTGGCCAAGGCTGGACCGACATTCGTGAATATGTTCTTGGTCACCATGAGTGGTTTCTTAAACAGTGTACTGGTCAAGTCCAACAGGACACTTTTTTTAGAGAGTTTTCGAACTCTATTGGCGATAGCTCTTGGTTTGCAGAATGCAGTCTATCTAGATTGTAATATCTCACGTAGTCCGTCACATCTTGTTTCATATGCTCCCTGGTCGGCTGAGGCACTTTAAGCAGCCAATCATGCTTTAGACTTCCAAAGAAGCGCTCTACAACAGCATTATCCCAACAAGCTCCAACGTCCCCCATACTCGAACGCATTCCGTAGCTCTGTAATAGCTTCTGGTAACGCTTACTTGTGTATTGAGAGCCTCGGTCACTGTGGAACACTAAGCCTCCCGAAGGTTGCCTCAAGTTATAAGCTTTCATTAGAGCTTTGTTGACTAAGTCTGTGGTCATTCGTTTACTTAGATGCCATCCCACGATACGACGTGAATACAAATCCATTACGATGGCTAGATACATCCAGCCTTCATATGTCTTCAGATACGTCACATCGCCGGCCCACACTTGATTTGGAGCGACAGGGTTGAAGTTTTGGTTGAGTAAGTTGTCGGCAACCGTATCGCTGTGTTTGCGTTTTGTTGTCACTTTGTAAGCTTGTCTTTGCACGGCTTTTAACCCCAATGACTTCATGATTGAACGAACTTTGTATCTCCCCACTACGAACCCTTCCTTGCGCAGTTTCTTTACCATCTCATGATTGCCTAAACTACCTCTACTTTCTTTGAATAACGTCTTGATTCGACGGTATAAATTCAAAGTAGTCGCTGAAATAACTTTTGCTGGTCTCTTCAGCCAAGCGTAATAAGCAGAGCGACTCACTAGCATGATTTTGCATATCACTGAAACCGGATAATGCTTAGCTTCGGTTTTGATGAATTCGAACTTTACTTCATTTCCTTCGCAAAGAAGGCTGACGCCTTTTTTAAGATTTCTTTCTCCATACGGAGCTGCTTTACTTCTTTACGCAGTTGTTTCAACTCTTCATATTCCTCGTCTGATAGCTCCTCAGACTCAAGCTGAGCTTCTAATTTAGCCTTCCATTTGTGAAGGAGTGTGGCAGACACACCCACTGCCTCAGCAGCTTCTGTGGCTGTGTATCCTTGCTCTCGAACCAAAGCGACAGCTTCTTCTTTAAACTCTTTAGGATAACGTTTATAAGTACGTTTTTCGGTCATATAACACCTCATTGATTGTCTCTCAATAAAGTGTCCTGTTTCATTAGACCAGTACAGTATAGGAAAGGTGATGTCGAGAGAGCTGGTGTACTTATTTTCAGCTAAGATATTCTCAACAGCCAAGCAAGCGGCTGCATTTTTAGGTCTTGCACCAAGGCTAAATGAGTCTGGCTCATTTAAAGGTAGAACCACATTGAGCGAAATTGGCCCATCTTGAATTCGGTCAAAAATATTTTTGGCCGCGGTTAGCGCTGGTAAATACAATCCTTATATCAAAGCACAAAAAAAGCAACTCTTAGCCGCTGGTAAAACAAAAATGCAAGCGTTAGGCGCTGCTAGGAGAAGGTTAATTCAAATATGTTTTGGCATTATAGAAAATCAGACAAGATATCAGTCTGAATTAACTTTAACTTAAGTTTGTGGTTGCTTCAGAGAGATGGTCTCTACAATCCAATTAAATTCCCAAAACTGTCGCGAGTGTGGACTTTTCTTTACACCAAAACTTATATTCATTTTGTGTCGTATTGGTTCTTTGCATATATGTTTGTGAAGGGAACACCACAAACCGATAAAGGAAATCCAATGAAAGTAATCTTATCTAACCTTGGGCTTGCGATAGTATGGTTCTTTTCTTCGCTCGTTAATGCACAACTAAACCTTTCCGTTCAACCTTATCCTCCCGTTCAGCCAGATCTTCCGGTTATTGCCGATGAAGTGAAATATCAGTTGTCGAACCAAGAGTTGGTTGAGACATCGGGTGGTATACACACAAAACAACTTGAACACGCTGGTGTGTCGTTCATTAAGCTTCACTTCAAGTCTGTTACTGTACCGAAAGGGAGCGTGTTACGTCTTAAGTCAAACACCAGTAGTGAGGTTGTGGAGTATCGTGACAGCCAAATAGATTGGTTCGCTCAATCGATTTCCAGTGATTCTGTCGTTATTGAATCAACCTCTAATTCAAACGGGCAGCATGTTCAGTTTGAAATTGATTACTACATGGCAGGTAAAAGTGCAGACGGAAAGGCCTTAGCGACGCTATCGACCTGTGGTGTGAATGAACGCAAAGATGTTGCTTGCTGGGAAGACTCTCACGCAGACAAAGTAGATTGGACAACACCCGTTGCAAGGCTGCTCATTAATGGTCGCAGCTTGTGTACCGCGTGGCGTGTGGGGCCAGACAACCATATGTTCACTAATAACCATTGTGTCGCATCAGAGTCTGAGTTGAGAAATACCGAGGTATGGTTTAACTATCAGCGTCGCACGTGTGATGGTTCTATGGCGACAACGGTTAAAGTGATGGGGAATAAAATACTCAGCACGGATTATGATTTAGATTACACGCTATTTACCGTCGATGATTTTTCAAAGATAGCGTCGTTTGGTTATCTAGGGTTAGACGCTCAAGAGCCGATGTTCGGTGATGGGGTTTATATTCCTCAACACGGAGCGGGTAATCCGAAAGAGCTTGCCATTGAGAGCGATCAAAATGGCTCAGGATTGTGTCAGATCGATGTGGCTTCAGTGAATGGACGAGGGTCAAATACGGATACTGGTTATTTCTGTGACACGATTGGAGGTTCGTCTGGGTCACCTGTTCTGCGAACCGATAACAACAAAGCCATTGCTTTGCATCATTTCGGAGGCTGCGAAAACCAAGGCGTGAAAATCAGCAAGATTTGGCCATTAGTGGCTTCGCATTTCAATGATGCGCTACCTAACGGCTCTGTCGGTGAGCCGAAGAATGAAATCTCAGAAGTGACTTTAGACAGTTTAGTCTCCGATATCGCACTGACTTCAGGCGGCCAAAAACTGTTTGTACTTAAGGCGGCGAATCGTACTGCTGGTGTTACCGTTACGATTAAGTCTGGTGTTGGGGATGCCGACCTATACATTCGTTCTGGACAACAGCCAACCAAAAGTGACTACGACTGCCGCCCGTATCGTTCCGGTAACTTCGAGTCTTGCGATGCACTTAAGGCTGATGAAGACCTCTACATTATGGTTAACGCGTTCCGCAGTTTCTCTGGTGTGTCTCTTTCTGTGTCGCAATCTCAATAACCATATTTCACTCGAGAGCTCTATTCATATAACGTTCACTATCGAACGAATAAGTTAGGCTAAACTAATAATAAAAAGACGGGGCATATAGGCTAATGCCGATCAGTTAAAGCCAAAGTGATCGGTTGAAGGATCCTTCAGAGCTGTCAAAATCCAAGTGTATTTAATGCACTTGGATTTTTTTATGGATGTTTCTCAAGCTCTAAACATAATTAATGA
>NZ_CAWQUW010000037.1:0-10005 GCF_963898195.1 Vibrio sp. L3-7
TTGGCGTTGCTGTCTCGACACTTCTTATCACTCAGCCCGCTCTGGCTGCCGATATCTTCGCGTCAGGTAAACAAGCCATGAAAGACTCGGCGGGCAAAGGCTCTGCGGTTGAAACCGCGATGCTGGGGACTGGGCTTGCGGGGGCGGTCGTCACTGGACTGATGAGCCGTAACTGGTTTGCGGCCGTTGGCGGGTTCATTGGCGGCTCAGTCTTGTGGAATGTTGGAGCACCACTCGTCGGCTTAGGCTAAGGAGTCACAATGGAAGACCCTCATCAGTTTTTTTCTATTCCAAAACACATGAACAAAGGTCGTCGCTGGCTCGGGTTCCCAGTTGATGAACTCGTGCCTGCCCTCTGCATTTTTGGCCTCTCATTCTGGCTTAAACACGAAATGATAGGGCTGACGTTATCGCTGGCTTGGTTTGGGGGATTACGTTACATCAAAGCGCAATACGGTGACAACATCGTTACCCTGTCACTTTATTGGTGGGGGGCTTCCTTTGTCCATCCCACCCTCTTTAAGCGTACCCCCTCAGCCTGTCGTCGTTACTGGATTTTCTAAGGAGACCCTTCATCATGGATCCGTTTGTTAAACGGGATAAGCTGGCCGTCAAAAGCCTCCTCAATCTTTTTTTGAGTGCAGGCTTTCTTGTTATGCTTATCACTAACCTGGTGTTGGGTTACACCAGTTATCAAGCCCTTACCCATCAAAGCCGAACCCTAGTCCCGCCCACCCTCTCTCAAGCCTTTACGGTTTCGGATGGCGCGGTCGATGAACCTTATCTTGAGCAAATGGCGGATTATCTTCTCTACCTGAAACTCAACATCACGCCGGCAAGCGTTGGACGTCAGTTTGGTCAGTTACTTGAATATTTAGACGAGACAAGCTGGTACAACGTTCAACCTAAGCTGCTTCGAGAAGCCACGGTGGTTAAAAAAGATAACATCAGCAGCCAATTTTCTGTCGAGTTGGTCCGAATTTCTCTCGACACTCTCCAAGTACAACTCTACGGGAAACTCCAAAAGCACGTAGGCCAACGCGCACTAGATCCGGAGATGAAGTGGTATCAAGTCAACTTTAGCTATGACCAAGGCGTCATAGGTTTACTCTCCATTGAAGAAGTCGAGGTCAACACCGATGAATCTTTATGAGCAATCATTCACCCCATCGCAGCAATGGCACCCTTATTTTTTATCCATCGCGCTTTGGGTGGTCTTTTTCATCCCCTCTTTTGCCCTGGCTGAAAATGCCGCCATGGTGAGCTATGAGTTTGACGAAGGCGACACGATCCCCTTGTCACTCTCTTCCATTAACGTGAACCGTTTACTGGTCAACAATGACCGTATTATTTCGATCGTCTGCCCGAAAGGGTTTTGCACCTCAACGGGCAACCAAAAAGACGCTTCCGGCTCCATCACCTTAAAAATTAACCTTCCCTTACCGTTTACCGCGCACCTGACGACAGAGAAAGGGCGATTGTTTGCGCTGTTTATTACCCCCAAAGCTACACCATCTTTGGTCACGGAGTTTGTTTGGTCGCAAAATTACAAAGAGCAGCAAAGCCCGATTGAGCAGGCGGCGGATTATCCCGCCGCCATGACAGCGCTCACCAAAGCCATGATACGTTTTGTCCATGATGGCGCTCCCATTGCTGGTTTTAAACGTCACGACGTTGACCCCAAAACCTTACCCAAAGATGAAGCGTCACTGGCCATCATCCCTCAAACGGTCTTCGTGGGCCGTCATTATTCTGGGGTGGTTTATCAGCTCAAAAATCAAAGCCGCAGTGACATGGCGCTGACCACCGCGCAGTTCTACAGCTATTCCGCACGCTCAGCCGCGCTCGATGCCTATCAATTAAAACCTGGGCAAACTACCACGCTCTATCTCATTACTGGAGGAGGCGCCACCCATGCTCGATAAACAAAAAGACGCCTTGGGCCGTTTTAAGAAACGCGTCTTCAAAGACACCGACGGGGACTTTGAAGACGGCGGCACGATCAATGCCGTGACAAGAAAGCGCAATCGCACCATTACGCTCACGGTATTGCTGATATTGACCGCCCTGGCTTTTGTTGTTTGGCGGTTAACACTGTCTCCCCAAGCGCCAAGCAAGGGCATTCAAGATGTCGGATTTGGCGCTGTCGTCACCGATGATTTTACCGACAAAGACAACCAGTCCGCCCTGACGTTTCAACAAGACAAAATCAACCAAATAGAACAAAGCTTAGCGCGGTTTGAAGGCACATTAAGTCGCTTTGGACAAAGCTTAACCTCTGAGTTAGAGAACATTAAAAAGGCCAATGAGCGCGATACAAAATCGCAACTGACAGAGCTTGAGCAGCAGATGCAACAAAAGCTCGATGAAGTTGACGCGCTCAAGGCGCAGCTTGAGACGCAATTAGCCTCAACCCTCAAGGCAGGCGATCCTTCGACTCAACACGGCATCGAGACCAACCAGGGAGACACCTTTGGCCAATACAAACTGCCCCCAAGACCGGCCATTAATAGCAACATGGATAACGCCAAGGTGAATGAGTTCCAGTACCAAGAGCAAGATGATGTGGCCTTTAGTGGTGATGCCTTTGATAGCTTTGAATTTCACTGGCAAGCCAGTGTCGAGGAGAAACAATCCCGTCGCACGACCGATAACTACGTGCCAACCGGCACCTTTGTGACCGCCGTAATTACCGGCGGCGCTGATGCTAATGGGGGCGTCTCTGGACAAGGGGATACCTCACCGATTGTCTTTCAGACAGTCAATCAGGGGGTCTTACCCAACGGTCAGGCCTCTAAATTGAAGGATTGCACGATCACCGGCGCCGTCTACGGTGAGATCTCATCCAGCCGCGGCGTCGCTCGCACCAGTAGAATGAGCTGCATACAACCCAATGGCGATATTCTCGATATCCCCGTCAATGCGACCGTGTTTAACTTTGGTCGCAATGGTATTCGCGGTACCACCATTTTGAAAAACGGTAAGATCGTTCAAATGGCCGGCATTGCGGGGATCTTGCAAGGCGTAGGGGATGCAGGTAAAGCGCTGGCACAAACCACGACACCGACGGCGCTCGGCCCAAGTCAAAGCATCAACAGCGATAAAATTGGCTTGAATCTGCTTGGCGGCGCCACGGAGAGCGTTGGCAGCAAATTGGCGGACTACTACATCAAACTGGCCGAACTCTATCATCCGATAGTGGAAGTCAATCCTGGTGCCATCGTCAATATTGTCTTTTTGGAAGGCTTTCCATTAGATCCATTGCTGGCCGATGAATACGAAACGCGTATGAATGAGCAGCGTGAGCAAGTCTCCAACAGCAATCAACTGTTAGATGTCATTACCAACACCCCCTCTCTTCCACCAACCACTCAAACCGCCCCCATCAACCCTTTAGCGCAAAAAATCACCCAACAAGGGTTAAGCCGCGTGGGCTTTGGGCGTGAGGAATCACCATGAATAGGCACGCTTTGTTTTCACTATCGATACTCTTAGGTCTGACCGGTTGTAGCGCGGGCTTTGAGAGCGAATACAGTTGCGATCAGGTCGGCGGCGTTTCAGGTTGCGTCACCATGAACGAAGTTCGAGACAACCTATACGGTTATACCGGAGGCAGTGGTAACGCCACGGTCTCTTCTCAAGCGCGTCTCGCCCCACCTTCCGCCTTTACCTTACTGCCAAGGCGCAATCGAGAGGGGGAGCCAGAGCGAAGCCAAGAAGACGTTAAAAAACTCACCGTCTTCCCTTTCATCGACAAAGACAATCACTACATCGATACGATGGATGTTTACTTTGTCTTAGACGATAGCCGTTGGTCTGGGCGCCCTGCGCGCGCGATTTGGAAAGATTGATTAGGAAAAAAAGAAACGAAGCTTAAACATCATTTTTATCATGGGCGCGCGACATTCAGTCTCAGCCTTCTCTCAATGAGGGGGGAATCCATCAAGCGGTCCAAGATTGTGTCACGCCCCCTAACATTAAAATAGAAAAAGGGATCCCCCATGTTTTCCTCCTCACGCAGTGGCTTATCCGCCTTATTTCAAGAGGCCAAGCAAGCCCAAAACCACCTTCACCATGAACTGCCGTATCGAGATTACGATCCCATTGAGCGGGTGTTCGACAATCCCCACTCTCGCGGTTTTGGCTTTAAAATCAGTGTCCTTGGGGGCGCTAACGACGATTTAATTCAGTCGTTAAGCCACCTCATGGGGGATTTGCCTGCAGGGGATAAATGGGACTATCAAGTGCAGCTGTTTGGTCACAACCGAGTGGCGCACTATCTCGAAGGAAACCAAGCTCTACTCAGTCAGCGAGGCGGTATCTGCCAGAAGCTGGCTAACGATGACGCCATTTACGCCCACTACGCCGCGCAGCACGGTTTTTTACACCGACAAAAAAACAATCGCTTTGATTTGCGCGATTACGACGCGTTCTTTTTTGTCTCCACCACGGAAAAAGACCCACAAGAGCTGCTTGATGCGCGAATGACTCTAGAGACAGGACTGGCGCAGCTTGGTTTTGATTTACTGCCCGTCACGCCTGAGATGTTGCTGACCGATGTGAGTGATATCTTAAACTTTGATAAACGACAAGACCGGCCAAAGGAAAAAGGCTACAACCCGTTAGAGCCTTTGAACCTGCAAGCCCTCTCTCCCGATACCGAAGCGTTAACGCATCGTGGCCATATCGCCACCCGTCATACCAATGACCAAGGGGAGGAGGTGCGCACACGGCTGGTCAATTTGGGACTTTCTCGTCTGCCTGGGGATTATCGCTTGTACGCCTTACCTGAGGCCTTTTCTTCTCTTCGCAACGTTTCTCGTAATATCACTTGCCCTCACCGCGTCACGTTGAGCTTTCGTAATGAGCCAACCGGTAAGCAAAATGCGGATAACGATAATAAGATAAAAGACTTAACCAAGACGGTGAACAGCCAAATGGCGCTGCTGGCTCCAACAGCGGAAGATGAGCTCAAAGAGCGAAAAGCCCTACAAAAAGGTCTGTTGTCTAAAGAGTTTACCATTGCGTCTATGGTACTCACGGTCTCCCTGTTTACCGATAAGACCCACCAGAAAAAAGACACCCAAGCGGCGAAGGAGTCATTCAGCCATGCTGGCCTTGATATCATTCCCCTGAAAATGAATCAGCCACAAGCGCTGCTTTCAACGTTGCCTTTTATGATGAGCGAAGGGTTGTGGGGCGATTGTAAAAAAGCCGGCCGAGTTCGCACGTTAAAAAGCTCTAATCTGGTGAACCTCTTCCCTCTCATCATGGATTTTTGTCAGTTAAAAGGCGGCGTATTGCTGCCCACGATGCGCCAGCAAATTTCTTTCTTTAACCCTTTCACCTGTGGCAGTGATAACCAAAATATCGCACTGACTGGAGGCTCAGGCGCAGGGAAAAGCTTTCTGGTTCAAGAGATTGCCGAAACGGTTTACGCCATGGGCGGTAAAGTGTGGATCCTCGATAAAGGGGCCAGCTATAAAAAATTGACGCTCAGCCTTGGGGGGACGTACATGACGCACGCCAACATCTTCTTAAATCCCTTCACGCATTTAGGCGCCATGCAAAGTGCTGAGTTTGAGTTTGTGGATGATGACGGTAGACCGGTCGACCCCATGATGGAAGCGCTCGATAATATCACGGCGTTGTTTGCCACCATCGCGTCACCCTACGTCCCACTGACGGCGTTTCAACAAAGCGTCTTAGGCGATGCGATAGTGACGGCATGGGAGCGTAAAGGTAATCAAGCCTTGGTGGATGATGTCAGAGACGCCTTGATTGAGATTGCTGGAGAAGAAAGCGACCGACGCATCAAAGACATTGCGGTGCAACTGAAAAAGTTCTGCACCGACGGCATGTACAAAGATGTGTTCAACAAGCCCTCCATGCTCGACCCCAGTGTGGAAATCACCACGCTGGAGCTGGATGGGTTTCCGCCTGCTGTGCTCAGACCCGTGATTTTTGCGTTGATGGTGTCGATTAACCAGCAGATGTACCTGGCTGGCTCTCGCTCTACCCCAAAGCTGTGCATCATTGAAGAAGCCTGGAGCCTCCTCTCTGGGGCAAACGAGCAAGCGAGGGAGTTCATCAACACCGGTTATCGCACCGCCCGTAAGTTCGGCGGCGCTTTTTGTACAGTGACTCAAGGGATTGAAGACTTCTTTAGCAACGAGGAAGCCAAAGCCTGCTACAACAACTCCGATATCCACATCATTCTTCGTCAAGGGGAAGGGTTTGATGAGTATCTGATCCAAAACCCGGATGCCTTCTCACCGTTTGAGCAGCGCCTCATTAAAAGTTTCGCTCCGTCTGCCGAAGCGGGATACAGCAGTGCGCGCATCAAAGCGGGTGGCCATGTCACCTATCACCGCTTTTTCGCCTCTCCGGTGAAACGCGCCATGTTCTCAACCGAGCCTAAGGAGTTTGAGTATTGTGAAAATCTTTATAAACAAGGCCACTCACTGGAGCGCGCCATTGAGCAAACCTCCAGGCACTTTTATGGCAAAGACATTGACGCCTTTAATCAAGCCATTGGGGCGAGCGCTTAAATCCCCCCTTTTTCTTTTGGTCGCTGGACTGGCAACGACAAATGCCGCTGGAAAGAACTTGGGCCAAGTGGCCCCTATCTTCCCCATCGGTGAGATTGACATGCTGGAGTGGATTGACCAAAGACTGAAAGGGTTTGAGGCCAGTGGTCAATTAGCGGACATGCAAAACGAGTTCACGGAGCGCGCCAAGCAAAGCATTGAAAACCCACCGCCCGTTGCAGGCTTAACCACCACGATCAACCCCCGCACCTTTTACGTTGACCCAAGCATCACCCTCCCTAAAGACATTATCGCCCCCACTACAGGAGCCGTGATTGCCAAAGCGGGCACCAGAGTGAACCCCTTTGATACCCGCACTTGGCCAAAGGTCGACGGTCAAAACGTTCTACCACGATTTGAGTTAAGTAAGGTGCTGGTCTTTTTTGATGCCAGAGACGCGCAGCAACGAAGGTTCGCTAGCGAGTATCAAAACGCCAAGCCAATCAAGTGGGTACTGACAGGAGGCAGCCCGAATAAAATGGCGACCTTATTGGACGCAAGAATGTATTTTGCGCAGCAAGGCCACTTAACCCAATCGCTTAACATTACTCACGTCCCAGCGATTGCCTACCAAGAAGGCACGCGCTGGCGCATCGATGAGGTGAACGTATCGGGTTTGCACCCCTTGGCGATAGAGCAATAACAATGACATCGCATTGGAAGTGCGCACCTCCCTTGATCATGCTTCCAGTATGACGCTTTTTTCTCTTAACCAAGCTCGCTTTTGGCGGCGATAATGGGGCGAAGCCTCTTGTCGAGACAAAAGGAGTACCACGCTCGGCGTGGAAAAAGGACACCCCATGACACAACGACACTTTCGTTTACTGTTGTGCTGCCTATTGGTTTTTATTGCCCCATCAACCCTAGCAGCCAGTGCGGCGTGTAAAAGCCGTTTTATTAACCCCATGACCGATATTTGTTGGGATTGCTTGTTTCCGATGACGATAGGCTCAGCCACCGTCATGCCCTCTAAGTACCCCGATACGCCCAACCCCACACTGCCTATCTCTTATTGCCCTAAACCGCCGCCTATCTTTGTGCAAATAGGCATCAACATTGGCTATTGGGAGCCTTATGCCTTAACCGATATCACGCGCGTCCCTTACTGTATGGTGAACATGGGCGTGCAAATGTCCGGCGCTAACACTCAGCGTATCGGTGGGCGCGTGACCGCCCGTGAGAGTGACAGCAGTGACGGAGGCTTTTATCACGCCCATTGGTATAAGTACCCCGTCATTTATTGGCTGCAACTGATGCAATCCACCGCCTGCATGGCCACGGACGTTTTTGATGTGGCCTACATGACGGAAATTGACCCACTTTGGGACGACGATGAGTTATCCCTCATTCTCAATCCCGAAGCGTTACTGTTTGGTAACCTGGTGGCGCAGCTTGCTTGCGTGCCCGAAGCCCTGTTGACCTCCACTAACGCTGCCTTACCTATTGATGCTTTATTTTGGTGTTTAGGCTCACAGGGCAGTGCCTATCCGCTCACCGGCACCACCAACTATCGAGACACGCCCATCCAGGCGGCGACACTCTTGATGGAAAAGCTGAACTACAAACTGCACCGGCAAGGAATCATCTGGGAGACGCGCGGCGAAGATGGCGCGATTTGTTATCAATATCCCGATCCTATTTTGCCAAAATCTCGTTATCGGTATCAAATGTCGGGACCTATTCCCGATGCCGCCTGGTGTCACCCGTACACCACGACAACCACACTCTGGGAAGCCGGCCATGACAACCCGGTGACAGGGGATAACTTTGGTTTTGTACAATGGCGAAAGCGCAACTGTGTCTTTTTATAAGGTGACGCGATGATGCCCATTCTTCCCCACAAAAATGAAACGGACCTATTTATTGCCAGTCACCCTGACTCCCTTACCGATTTTTTAAAAACAGAGCTCGCCAACAACAAGCACATTTACTGCTGTTTCCCGCTCTCGCAGTTTTGCTTCTCGTTTTGTCGCGATCTCAATGCTCGTAAGGTGCTGTCAATCAGCTTCCAAAACGCTCACACCCTCTACCCACCCTTTCAGCGGCCATAATGAAGAGGTTACTATAAATGATGACCATTCCATCTTTTGAGAGCACCTTTAGGCGCTCTCTTGTTTTTCTGTGTTTTTTTATCGCGTTACCCGCCCAAGCTTACACTGAGCAAGAGCTCAAATCTTTTGCCAAGCTTGAGCAAAAAATGACTCAACAACCGGAGGCGGCGAAGACGTGGCCTACGGACGACATACAAAATAAAGCCCAGGCTTATCGAGAAGAAGCGCTGACTCTCAGCCGCAATGTTCAAGATTTGATAAAAGAGGAGAGCCTGTCCCCCTTATTGGGGCGACAAAAGCCCACGCGCCACCCTGACCAAGCCCCAAAAGGGGTAATGGTGTTTGTTTCACTCACCATGCCCAAGACCGCGCTCAAACAGCTTCTGATGCAAAGTGAGCACTTAGGCGTTCCACTGGTGATACGCGGTGTCTTACCTGAAGGTTTTCCGGCCACGGCCAAGCGGATCGAGGCCTTGATACGCTCCCCCAATAAGGCGCCCATTCAAAGCGGCTTTTCCATCAGCCCTGATTGGTTTAAGCAATTTGATATTCATCGCGTACCGGCCTTTGTTTCGGTCAAACAAAACCGTTGCTTACCTAATCAGCCTTGCAAAGCCAGTGACTACGACATCCTTTACGGCAACATTTCACTTTACCAAGCTCTGGATTACCTCGCGGCCGGGGATGCGCAGCAAAACATCCACCCACTGTTGCGCACGCTCTATGCCCAATAACCCTCTCTCACCCCAACTTTTGATGAGGTGCTCCTTATGCGCATTGACCTCTGGGCTGCGCTCACGCTCAGTTTTTTATCTACTCTCGCTCTTGCCAGCGAACAACAAACCTTTACCGAGAGCGCCAATTGGGCGAAGCAAACGGCAAACCAAGCTCTCACGCCTCATGCGCTTCCACTCAATGTCGATGACTATTGCAAAGACGCCACGTGTCGAAAAGAGATCCGCAGTCCAAAAGAGTCAAGACTGTCAGACAGTGATATCAACGCACAAAAAGGGACAGAGTTTGTGACCAATGGATTGGCTCAAGACATCAACACCCATTTTAATAAAGGGCGCCCCGATGTTAAAAGCGACCCAGCGATGCGCTTTGCCTTACTCGGCCAAGAGAATGCGTATGAAATCACTCACGGCCTCTCAAATGCCTATGTCGATTGTGATAGCGGCTCCCAGTGCCTTATCGAACACATTCCTAAACAGTGTCATCGTCCAACGAACAACAACGTGCCTTGTACAAAAGTCCCCGTTGCCACCGTGGTTACTGGCAATGTCATCTACCACTGTCCATCCGGTTGGACAAAGCAAGGGGATAATTGCCAACGTCCCCTCCCACAATGCCGATACAATAAT
>NZ_CAWQUW010000037.1:10105-11720 GCF_963898195.1 Vibrio sp. L3-7
TCACTCGCCAGCAATGTATTGAAGGTCGAGCCACCCGCACCATTAATGGCATTCCCACCACGCTCAATTGTTGGAAATATCGGATAGACCATCATTGTGACCGCCCTAATACCTGCGCAAACCTCCCGAAAGACTGTACGACTCAAACTCAACATTGCAGCCTTAAGCAAAATGGGGTGTGCGTCGAGCAAGAGGTCACAAAGCGTTGTGCTGAGAAGACATGCCGAGCCACTGATCTGCAATGTGGGGAGCACTCCTTCTGTCTTGACGGGGAGTGTTACGAGGAGGCGCCCAAATTGAATAACAATTTTGATAAGTCCGTTGCGGCACTGGCAGGACTTGCCGAAGCCGTGAAAGACATCGGTGACCCACCCAAAATATTCACGGGAAAGCCGATGAAGTGCAGTAAGAAACTCGCGGGCTTCAACGATTGTTGTAAAGACTCAGGATGGGGGCAAGGATTGGGAGCGAAATGCAGCGAAGCGGAAGAAGCGCTGGGGGAAGCCAAAGAGAAAGGCTTAACCCTGTACGTGGGGCAATACTGCGCCAAGAAAGTGCTGGGTGTCTGCACCCGTAAAAAGCGCAGTTACTGCGTTTACGACAACAAGCTGGCCAAAATCATCCAAGAGCAAGGGTCTCTTCAGCAACTGGGTAAACGGTTAGGCAGTGCTAAAAATCCCACCTGCGCCGCCATTACGCCCGAAGAACTGAGTCAAATCAATTTTGAATACATTGATTTTAAAGAGTTCTACCCGGAAATGCGTGCCAACACCAACCTCCCCAACTTTGATGAAATCAAGAAACGACTTCAAAGTGCCACGGGCGGATAACCGCCTCCACGGAATCAAGGTCTATGATGATGAAAAAACCTCTGCTTTGCGTCATTACCCTAGCGCTGCTGACTCACCTCCATCCAGCTCTTGCTCAAGAAACCCCTCCTGGGTGGCGCTGGTACAACGAGCCAAAGGCAATGCCCGTAACGCCCAAACCTAAGCCGCTACCAAGCAACACTCAAACCACCGTATCAAGCCCTAAAACGTTATCGGCGACCGAACAGATGGCCTGGTTTCACTCTGTGCATATTGAAGCGCAAAACGACGCGGCCATTCATCCCAAAGATAAAGACAAGCTCGCGAAGTTTTTAGCGTTAAATCATTTTATCACGGACCAAACCGACCAATTAGGCATGACCTTTAAAGCGCTGCTGCTCGAAAGACCTGAGTTTTCTTACACCAAAGACCATCCGACAGAGCAAGCGGCAAGACAAGTGTATTTAGCACTGGAGGATAAGAAGAAAACCGACGCGGTTGAAAAGATGAAACAAGACGGATGGGGCTTTTTCTTTGTTTATGAAGGAAAAGATACGCTAAGCCAGCAACTCGCCCCGTCCATTCAAGCGTTTGCTGACCAATACCATTTTGAGCTCCTTGGGATCAGTAATGATGAAACCTTCATCACTCACCTCAAAGAAAACCGCCACAACCAAGGAAAAGTCACGGTGCCTTTTACGCCCGCCTTGATTTTGGTGCATCCAAGCACTGGAGAGATGAAGCCACTGGCGTACGGCTGGATAAGCCAAAATGATTTAATTGGGCGCTTTTACAACGTCGCCACC
>NZ_CAWQUW010000037.1:11820-15496 GCF_963898195.1 Vibrio sp. L3-7
CCTGTCACACCAGAGATAGGCAAGACCTTTTTCCCAGGCCAGGGAAAAACGGTCATGCCTGCGACCTTCTTAATGAACGTGAACAGCCGTAAGTTCTCACGTCTGAGCATTGGAGACGTACCAGAAAGCACGCTTGCCCAAAGCATTCAGAACGCCCTTAACGATCCGCGAGTGCAGGAGGCTCTCCAATGAAGCGCTCACTTTTCCACCACTTGTCCACCGTTGCGGTGAATAAGCGAGTTATTCCTTTATTTCTCATCAGCTTATCAGGCGTAAGTCACGCCGACACCAACCACTCGCTGGCCCGCTTTTTTGATAACTCAGGGTACAACGCCAACGTCTCAACCCCGACGGCTTACCAAGGGCAATCGGCCAACTACTACACCGGTGGCAGTTTGTTTGTGCGTAATCAAATTGTCGATGCACAGTTGGTCAGCGTCACTGTCCCCTCCATCAGTACCGGGTGCACTGGCATTGATATGTTTATGGGGGGATTTTCACACATCAGCTCAGACCAACTGGTGAAACTGGGCAAAGCCATTATTCATAATGCCCCTCCTTTTATTGTCAACTTAGCCCTGCAAACCTGGGCACCGCAGCTCAAGCAAAACCTGGATAATCTCCAAGCCAGGCTCGACAAATATCTCAATCAATCGGTGAACTCTTGTGAAGCCGCGCAAGCGTCCATCGGTGGACTGGCCGCCTTTGCCGCTCCTGCTACCAAAAAGCATGTCTGCGCGACGCTTGGGACACAAAACAACGCCTTCTCAGATTGGGTTCAAGGGCAGCAGGAATGTGGCGCAGGAGGCAAAGCAGCGGGTCAGCTAAAGGACGCCAAAAAGGATCCAGCCCTGAAAGACATGACCCAAACCAATCACAACGTGGTCTGGTCTGCGATCATGAATAACGCTTTTTTGTCCTCCGACAAAAATCTAGCGCAATTCATGATGAGTTTGTCAGGCTCTTACGTGTACGACAAAGACGGCAATCCGCGTTATTACCCTAGCCTTTTGACCGACAACAACAACCTCGTCAACGTGCTGCTCGAAGGGGGCAAGGCTGACGTTTATCAGTGTCGCAAAACAGGCCCAGATGCGTGCATTACCATTACCAAGCGCAATAACTTATCCATAAGTCAAACTAACGGCATACAAAACCAGATACGCAAACAACTGGAATCGATACTGCAAAAGATAGCCACCGACCAAAGACTCACGCGTCAACAAGAGGGTTTTCTGGAGCTGATTCAAACGCCGGTACTCAAGTTCTTTATTGACGACTTATCCGCCAATCAAACCCCCGATACCAGCAACTACTCGCGAATGATAGCGGTGGAGCTGCTTAATCAGTACCTCGTGAGCATGTTAAATGTTGCCCGCCAATCCTTGGCCAACACCAACAACAGCCAGGATGACATCGCCCTCATCACTCGTGATATCGATAACGCCAAACGCTTTACCGCGGGGCTGGCTGAGAATGCCATTGAGGCGCTCAACAACCGCAATCAACTGATTGACTCGCAAAGAAAGACCACGCAGCAAAGCACAAAAGAAATCAGCACGACCACCAAACCTACCCCGGCTTATGGGAACTGACCTATGATACTCGAATATTACACTTACACTTCCGGCGAAGTGGTCAACAAAGCCTTTAATGCGCTGGCCACTTTTTTTAGAACCAATACCTTTGGGGATTACTTACAGATGTGCATGATGCTGGGGCTTATCACCAGTTTGTTTATCTTCATGCTGTCACGTAACCCCAAAGACCTCATCAAATGGATGGTGGTGTTCTTTGCCGTACCCCTGTTTCTTATCAACATGAAAGCCGACATGCTCATCATTGATAAGACGCAACCGGGTAAGGCTTACAAGGTGGATAATGTCCCTTACCTCGTGGCCGTGCCTACTTACTTTTTCTCTTCTATCATGGTGGGGATGGCCGAAGGTGTGGAAGGCATTTTCACCACCTCCGACGATGAGCGTTATGGTCGTACTGGGATGTTGTTTGGCTCTGAGCTGTATCAGCTCTCAAGACAATCCAGGATTAATGAGCTAGCGCTGCAAAAACTCTGGCGAGACTACTTTCATAACTGCATGATTGGGGATGTGAGAATCAATGGGAAATACACCTGGGATGAACTCTTTACCGCCCCTGATATTTTTGCCTTTTTAGACGGCGTTAGGCAAAGCCCGTTGCGCGCCCTTTATCTTGATGAAGGCGGCGGCCGAAGCACCTACAAGCGATGTGAAGAAGCTTACCCTATCATCAAGCAGCGCTTTGATGATGCCGCCAATAAAAACATGAGCTTGTTAGCGCATCAATTGCTTGGTAAAGACGCGGACCGTTATAAGCCGCAAGTGGTGCAGTCACTCACCCGCAGCTACGACAAATTTTTTAGAATGAGTACCAGCGCGTCCAGCACCATCAAACAAAACATGCTGA
The DNA here is from genome assembly GCF_963898195.1 of Vibrio sp. L3-7. Taxonomy (NCBI): domain Bacteria; kingdom Pseudomonadati; phylum Pseudomonadota; class Gammaproteobacteria; order Vibrionales; family Vibrionaceae; genus Vibrio; species Vibrio sp. L3-7. The sequence continues at coordinate 14,266 of NZ_CAWQUW010000037.1, forward strand.
TGAACGAGCTACGCTACAACCTTGATAGCCTTGACCCAACGCAAGCTGCGCTCAATTACGCTTATACCACCAATAAACTGCAAACCACCTCAATGTGGGCGTCATTAGGTTTGATGGCAAGAGAATACTTGCCGATGCTCCATACCATGATGTTTATGTTGTTCGCGTGCCTAGGCTTCTTTGTTGCAGGTGCCGCGGTCATTCCTGGCTTGACCATGATGGTGTTAAAAAACTATTTTGGGACGTTTGCCTTTTTGGCCACGTGGCCAGCCTTGTTTGCCATCATCAACGGCTTTCAGCTTTGGGGACTGGAATCTCTGTCTACGGATGTCTCGGGGAAGTTCGGGGGGCTAGTGCTTTCCAACGCGAATGCCGCGGATGAGCTTCACAGCCGCTTCGCCTGGATCACGGGTATATTGATGATAGGCGTCCCTATGATAGCCAAAGGCATTTTAAAAGGCGGTCAAGAAGTCATGTCGAGCATGAACTACCAGCTCTCGAGCATGATTAACTCGACCAATGCCAGAGCGAGCGCTGCAGCGTCCACGGGTAATCTGGATTTTGGCAGTATGCAGATTGACAACCACAGCATGAACAACACCCATGCCAATAAGTTTGATACCAATACCCTCGCCAACCAAGGTCACAGCTACACCCAAAACCCAGACGGCTCGGTGACCACACAACACGGAGATGGGCGCACCACCTACGACAGCTCACAAACCACCAGTCGCGGCAACATCAGCGCCAACACGCAAAGCATGCTGCAAGAGAGTGTGGCGAATGCCCGCAATCAAACGCAGCAAAACCTTGCTCAAACTAGCACCCAACTGGCTCAAACCCTCCAAGGAGGCGCGGCGCTGAGCGACCGCTGGCATGATAGTGTGGGTAAAAACCTGGCTTACGGTGAAGGCAGCACCAGTGGCTTTAATACTCAAGTCAGCCAAGGTATGAATGACATGCAAACGGCGGTTGACAGCGTGATTCAACAAACGGGTTGGACGAAAGACCAATCAAAAGCTTACCTGCAAAGTGTCTATGGCGGCTTCGAGGGCGGCGTAGGCACCGGTAAAGGGGCATCGCCATTCAATTTGGGCGCCAGTGGCGGCGTGAAATGGTCTGATGATGAACGTACGGCTTACAGCAATATGAATGCCGAGCAAAAGCAGCAGCTTGAGCAAGCCACGCAGCAATACACCGAAGGGGCCAATGCCGTGACCAGTGCCGGCAC